>NZ_JACSMK010000001.1:0-523203 GCF_018618595.1 Exiguobacterium sp. s133 | reverse complement strand
TCAAAAATCGTCGTGTCTTGGAAGCGTCGGACATAGTTTTTTCCGAAGGTTGAAAAATGAGGAACCTTTTCATCCAATCCAAGTCCTAGAAACCAACGATAGGCGACGTTCGTTTCGATTTCTTGGATCGTCTTCCGCATAGAAGGAATACCGAATAAATATTGAAGGAGAGCCATCTTGATTAAGAGAACAGGATCCACGCTAGGTCGTCCGTTATTTTCACAGTACAACTTTTCAACCAATGGATAGATGAATTGAAAGTCCATCACCTGATCGACCTTGCGGACCAAGTGGTCCGCAGGAACCAATTGTTCGAGTGTGACCGTGATGTTTTCAGAACGATGGTGTTGATTTCGTTTTCCCATCATGGGAAACCCTCCTTCGTGGTATATTTCTTTTATTTTATAATATGAAAGAAAGCTAAAAAAGCCTCGATTTCCGATCTAATCGCTTCCTAGTGGAAAGCAAACAGGAGCGACCCTGCAGCGAAGCGAAGCGGCGCGATGTTTGCCACAGGAAGACAATTAGGAAGGAAAGAGAGAGCAAAAAAAAAGATGGGAAATCACATTCAAGTGACCTTCCATCTAGTTTGTCTACACGCTGAGGCCGGACATCATGTCCGGTCTTTTTTTGTATTGATAAAGCTAAAACAATGATTTTTTTAACGAGAACTTTTGTTCTTGTTTTTTAGTTATGTTACAGTCTTTGTCATATAACGTTCTGAAATCTGTCTTCATTTCAAAAATAAGTCGTAAATAAGGTTTGAAAACATAAATATGAGCCTTTTGTAACATAATAGTAATAGTAACGACATTTTTTTGTGGTCTATATGTAACGGCACTGCCCCTTTTTGTCATGTATATTAATCTCAGTTAACAAATCGGGAACAATTATGGAGGAGAGATTACATGATGAAACGAATACTCGCTAGTGTTTTAGCAATGTTGTTAGCACTCAGTTCGTTTGCAGGTCTTCAAGCAGAAGCTGCTACTAAAAAGAATGTTAAATCGTCGGTCAATAGCCTAGTTGTTCGTCAAAAAGCAACCACGTCATCGAAAAAATTAGGTCTTCTTTATAAAAATCAAACTTTACCGTACAAAGCAAAAACAGGTAACTGGTACAAAGTAAGCTACAAAGGAAAAACAGCATACTTAAGCGCACGTTATTCAAAGGTCGTCAAGAGCTCGTCTTCTAAAAAACAATCGTCAAGCGGTTGGAAAACACTAACAAACGTCAGTGCGACAGCTTACACGCCGTACGATCCGGGCAGTGGCAACTTGACAGCGATTGGTTGGAACATCAAGAGTTCGAAGAAAAAAGTCGTAGCGGTCGACCCGCGTGTCATCCCGCTTCGTTCGACGGTCAAAGTGTATTATAAAGGGAAATTAAAAGGTACGTACACGGCAGCGGATACAGGTGGAGCCATCAAGGGAAAAAAACTTGATATCTTGTACTACTCGCGCTCAGAAGCATTCAGCTGGGGACGTCGTAACGTCACCGTTAAATTTAAATAAGCACATCTATCCATCGGGCATCGGCTCGATGGATTTTTTTACGAAAAAAAGCACCCTCGTGAGAAGGTGCGGAGAAAATAATGAATTCAATTAAAGACGGACGATCAAAACATCACATTTGGCGTAACGTGTGATGCTTTCAGAGACACTACCGATGAAGAAACGTTCGACGGCATTCAGACCGGTCGCACCACAAATGATTAAATCGACATCATGATTTGGAGCGAGTTTCTTCGCAATCGTGACTTTCGGTGAACCGTACTCGATTGCGACTTCCACATCTTTGACTCCACGTTCTTGCGCCGTTTTGACATATTCGTCTAATAATTCTTTTGCATAAGACTCGGCACGCTCTGTGATTGTGCGGTCATATGCTTCGACAGTCGCGAACGTCCGTGTATCGATGACATGGGCGATGACTAACTTGGCGTCATTTCGAAGTGAGACGTCGATTGCGGTCTCAAATGCACGTTCTGCTTCTTTTGATCCGTCAACTGCTACTAGTACGTTATGATATACGATTGCCATGATGAATCCATCCCTTCGTATTCGGCTGATACTACGTCCTTATTATACCATTCCCACAAATGGAAAGTGTTGAACATTGTTAGAGTTCTAAAAATTGTTCTTCAAACGTGAACATCGTAAGATAGAACAAGGTGAAAGGGGGCGATGCCAAGATGAGGCACGCGTTGATTACAGCAGGAACGAAAGGGCTTGGAGAAATGGTGACACGCCGTCTGTTAGACGAAGGATGGTATGTGACAGCATTGCACCGATCGAAGCCGGAGTTTGAACATGAACGTCTTTATCCAATTCAAGCAGATGTGACGAAACAAACCGAATTGCTTAAAGCAGTAGATGAAGCGATGGAAAAGCATGGGCGGATTGATGCATTGATACTTAATGCGGGACCGTATATTTTTGAACGGAAATCACTCGTCGATTATTCAGACGAAGAGTGGGACGAAGTCGTCGCAGGGAATTTGACGGCGAGCTTTTGGTTACTACGGAAAGTGATTCCAATCATGCGGGAGCAACGCTATGGACGTGTCATCACATATGGTTTTCCGGAAAGTGCGACAGCACCAGGATGGATTTATCGAGCTGCTTTCGCTGCTGCGAAGAGTGGGATGGTCAGCTTAACGAAAAGTGTTGCGTTAGAAGAGGCGGAGTACGGGATTACGGCGAATATGGTCAATCCCGGAAACATCGTCGGAGACAACAAGACGAAGTGGATTGATGAAGCAGTCGCAGACGATCAAACGCCTGTCGGCCGGACCGGTGTCGGGGGCGATATCGCCCGCGCCATTTCATTTTTACTTGCAGAAGATGCGAGTCTGATTACGGGTGCAATTCTCGATGTGACAGGTGGCGTCAACGTCGTTCATCAGTCGCGAAAATAAAAAAAGGTTAGCTCATCCGAAGAATTCAGTCGGTTGAGCTAACCTTTTTTAGTAGATGTTTAGTTGGCTTCGATTGATTGTAAGTGTTTCGGATAGCGCGTCAATGCTTCTGGACCGTCTGCTGTTAAATGAATGTCGTCTTCGATTCGAACGCCACCAACGTCAGGGACGTAGATGCCAGGCTCAAGTGTATAGACGATACCAGGCTCAGCTGTCAGAAGATTATTCGATGCAAGTGACGGGAATTCATGGACGTCGATTCCGAGACCGTGACCAACGCGGTGCGTGAAGTATTCGCCATAACCAGCCTGGTCGATGACGTTCCGTGCCGCTTCGTCGAGTGTACCGAGTGTGATGCCGACACGACTCGCATCTGTCGCTGCTTCAAGCGCGGTTAAAACAGTTTGATACATTTTTTCCTGTTCCGCGCTCGGAGTTCCATAAACGAACGTCCGTGTAATATCAGAGCAGTATCCTTTCCAAACGACACCGAGGTCAAACAAAACGAAATCGCCCTCTTTAATGACGCGGTCGCCAGGGACACCGTGCGGATCAGCGCTGTTTGCACCGAATAAGACGAGTGTATCAAAAGACATTTCGCGGACGCCTTTTTTCTTCATCTCGAATTCGATTTGTGCGATGACTTCGATTTCAGTTACGCCGGGGCGAATTGCATTTTTCCCGATTTCGATTGCTTCGTCTGCGAGTTGAGCGGCTTCGCGTAAAATCGTGATTTCTTCTGAATCTTTTTGGAGGCGTAATGCTTGGAGCTTATCTCCGATATCGAGAATTGCCGCATTTTCCAAACGAGACTCAAGCTCTTTGAAACGGCTGAACGTCATGTGTTCCCCTTCAATCCCGAGTCGGTTGTTTGAGACGGCGAACGAGCCGAGCAATTGCGCGATTTTGTCGAATGGATTTTCATGATCGGCATAAGTGACGACTTCACCATCCCATGGACTTGCTGCTACGATACTTGCTTCGAGTGCTGGGCAGAAGAGTGCTCGTTTTCCATTCGCGTCAACGATGACGGCCATGACACGTTCGTGTGGTTCAGCGTAGACACCAGAAAAATAGAATACACCGGCTTTTGAAGTAATCAAGGCGACATCGATGCCTGATTCTTTTAATACTTGGCTGATTTGATTCGTACGTTCTAACATCTTATTCCCACCTCTCTTATAGTCACTTTTCAGTATAACATCCTTGCTTTTGGAAAACATTTCTCGCAAATCGGACTAGTACACTTTTCATTCTTTCGAGTAGTACAGTATAATGACAGAAGAGTAGAATATAGGAAAAAGAAGGGATACAGCATGCCTACGAAACACGAACAGATCATCCGACACATTGAAGATCTCGATGTTGGCGCAAAAATATCCGTCCGGCAGATTGCGAAAGATTTAACGGTATCGGAAGGTACGGCATACCGTGCGATTAAAGAAGCCGAAAATCTAGGCTTTGTTTCGACGATTGAACGGGTCGGGACGATTCGCATTAAGAAAAAACAGAAAGAAAATATTGAAAAACTGACGTTTGCAGAAGTTGTCAACATCGTTGACGGACAAGTTCTCGGCGGACGGAACGGTCTACACAAGACGTTAACAAAATTCGTTATCGGTGCGATGAAGTTAGAGGCGATGATGCGATACATCGACGTCGATAGTCTCGTCATTATCGGTAACCGAGAGAAGGCGCATGAACTGGTTCTCGAGGCGGGAGCGGCAGTCTTAATCACAGGCGGTTTCGATACGACGGAAGATGCGAAGCGCTTGGCAGATGAAATGGAACTTCCTATCATTTCGACGTCGTACGATACGTTTACGGTTGCGACGATGATTAACCGGGCGATTTATGATCGCCTGATCAAAAAAGAGATTTTGCTCGTTTCCGATATTTTGATTCCGTTGCATGATACCTTTTATTTACAGACGAACGACCCGATTTCAAGATGGCATGAATTGAACGAACAGACGAAACACAATCGGTATCCTGTCATCGATGAACAGATGAAGGTCGTCGGCGTTGTCACGGCGAAAGACATCATTGACCGACCGCATGATTGGCCGGTTGAAAAAGTCATGACCCGCCATCCGATCACGGTCGGTATTCGGACGAGCGTAACGAACTCGGCGCACCAGATGGTTTGGGAAGGGATCGAAATGTTGCCGGTCATCGACCAGTACGGCAGGTTGCTAGGCATCATCAGTCGGCAAGATGTCTTGAAGGCACTCCAACTCGCAAATCGTCAGCCGCAAGTCGGCGAAACGTTTGATGATTTGATTACAGGGCAAATTAAGACGGCGGAAGATGATCGTGGGCAGTACCTGTCGCTTGAAGTCTCACCGCAGATGACGAATTTCATGGGGACGGCGTCGAGTGGCGTCCTGACGACGCTGCTTGTCGAGGGTGCGACACGGATGTTACGGCATATGAAGAAGGGTGACCTCGTCATCGAAAATGTCAGCATCTACTTCATCAAGCCGGTCCAGATTGAAAGTACGATTACGATTCGGGCAAATGTATTTGATGTTGGCCGGAAGTTCGGTAAAGTCGACGTCGAGATGTACCAAGGAACCCAAATTGTTGCGAAGGCACTTGTGACCTCACAATTGATCGACCGATAAATGACCAAATAAAAAAGACGGAGAATCCGTCTTTTTTACGATTGTTCCATTTCGCGAACAACATAAGGATAGATTTTTCGATAACGAATGAAACCTGCGATGAATGAGGCGAGACCAACTGCGATTAAAATCGAGCAGACGATTTTACCCGTCAACGTCGTTAATCCGTCGCCAGACAGAAATTGATTGGCTGCGAACAAGATGACGAATAGGCTGAGCCAAATGCTTGCTTGGGTGTTAAATAAAAATTTCCGATTCGTACTCTTCGTATGGAATGCACGACGCTTAGCGAGTAAATAGCCTCCTAGCGACAAGACGATTAACAAGATTAGAACGAATTGCATGGGGATGACCTTCCTTTCTTTTTCGTATCTGTTTGTATCATATCAATATTTAGAGGAGCTGTGCACTGTGAAAGAACAAATCAGACAATTGATTGAAGACGCATCGACGATTATTATTCATCGGCATGAACGACCGGATCCGGATGCGCTTGGAAGCCAGTTCGGGTTACGTGAAGTCTTGCAGCAACAATTTCCGGAGAAAAAAATCTACGCCGTCGGTAAGATGGCAGACTCCCTATCGTTCATGGGGAAGCTCGACGCAGTGGAACCGAAAATGTATGAAGAAGCACTCGTCGTCATTTTAGATACGGCGAATGAAGCACGAATCGACGGTCATGTTGCGATGACAGGGCGTCACGTCATTAAGATTGATCATCACCCGGACGAAGATGCTTATGCAAAAGTCCAACTCGTCGATCCGACCGTCAGTTCGACATCGGAATTACTTGTCCATCTGTTGAATGACTGGGGATATCCTATCCCAGCGGCAGCGGCGATTCAATTTTATGCAGGAATCGTCGGGGATACAGGACGCTTCCAATTTAGAGGGACGACGAGCAAAACGTTTGCCGTCGCAGCACAACTGCTTGATCTCGAAATCGATACAGATTGGCTCTATCGCAACATGTATCAAACGGAACTCGTTGCACTTCATTTGCAAGGATATGTCCTGCAACATATCCAGTTGACGGATGCAGGCGTCGGTTATGTCGTCTTGACGCAAGAGACGTTAAAACGTTTCGATGCGACGGTCGAACAAGCTTCGTTGCTCGTCAATAGTTTTGCCGGTCTTAAAGGAATGAAGAGTTGGGCGTTATTCCTCGAGACGGAAAAAGAGGTCCGCGTGCGTATTCGTTCAAAAGGACCCGTCATCAACGAAGTAGCGAAGGAGTTCCGGGGCGGTGGACATCCGATGGCGTCCGGCGCGACAATCGATCGCTTGTCAGAAGTGGATCAAGTCGTCGCCCGTCTCGACGCAGTCGCACGAGACTTCCGCTTCGAATGAAAAGAGGCTGCTCGCTATCATCCAAATTCGGATACATAGCGGACAGCCTTTTGTGATCTCAGTGCGTCGTTGTCTCTTCTTGCGGAATAAACCAAATTCCGCGTTCTGTATGGTCTTCGATGACATTGAGTTCTAACTCTTTAACAGACTTCCGAATGCGTTCGGCGATTTCTTCTGTTTCAGTAAAGGCAGTGACACCGAGTTTGAGTTGCTCGACTTTTTCACGGGCAATCTGGCTACGATTTAAAATCATCAGAAACACTCCTTCCTTCCGCGTCATGATATTTCTATACTTATTGTATCGAATATTGAGTAAGAAGGCGATAGTCAGGAGTCGCTAGATATGAATGTTCTGAAAACTTTTACCATGCAAAAACTTATAATGGATGAAAGAAGTAGAAAAGGAGGGAGGAAATATGATGCAATTGAACGTACGAACGGCCTACAGCCCATTGCAGAGTATGATTCGTCTATCACCGTATCTCGACGAGTTGAAGCGAAGGGGAGCCTCAACTGCGGCGATTTGCGAGACGACACTAACGGGGGTTCCGGCGTTCGTTTCTGAATGTCAAAAACGGGATTTGCTTCCGGTCGTCGGTTATGAACAAGACATGAAGGAAATCGATGAATTCAATATTTTATGGTACGCCAAAACAGGTCGGGGATTACAGATGTTATACCGATTAGCCAGTGGACAGGAAACAGAGGAGTGCAGCGAATTAATCGCAATCCTTGAGCCGAAACGTCAAGCGACAGAAGATGAAACGCGACTTCGGCGTCAAGTCGTGAATTGGATGGGGTATGCCAAAAATGCGACGGTCTATTTAGGTGTGAAAATGGCGCGCTCGACTGTCGAACGGGACAGCAGGGAGCGTTACCGGGTAGTTGCCCAAGAGTTAGGACTGGAAACCATCCCGATCGATCCTGTCCGCTACTTGCGTCGTGACGACGCAGATGCCTACCAGGCACTCCGAGCGATTGACGAAGGGACACCGTTTCAAGAACAAAAAGTGAATCGACAAGCACATCTCAAGTCGGATGAAGAATTACGCGAACATTTTACCGAGCACGAACAACGTCTCTTGAAACAGTGGGCGCAGACGCAAGAAACACTTACATTACCGAAACAGTCGAGACCGTTGCCACGTGTCGCGGATGACTCAATGGGGAAACTACGTCAGCTTGCACGCGACGGATTACTGGCACACGGTCTAGTTGATGAGACTGCGGAGGCGAGACTCCGTTACGAGCTCGACGTCATCGAAACAACTGGATTTGCTGACTACTTTTTAATCGTCGAGGATTTAGTACGGCATGCGAAAGCGGTCGGCATTCGTGTCGGTCCCGGGCGTGGGTCGGCTGCCGGGTCGCTCGTCAGTTATACATTAGGCATTACGACGGTTGATCCGTTGAAATATGGGTTGCTGTTCGAACGTTTCTTAAATCCGGAACGCATCACGATGCCGGATATCGATATCGATATTGAGGACGAACGCCGCGAGGAGCTACTGGATTATCTCGTTGACCGATATGGTCGAAGTCACGTCGGTCAAATCGGGACGTTGTCGACCCTTGGTGCAAAAGCATCACTTCGAGATGTCGCCCGTGTCCTCGAGTTTTCAAAAGATGAGACGGATGCTGCGGCGAAGCAAATCGCTAAAGAAACGACCTTACAAGGAATCGAACAAAAGCAAACCATCTACCGCTGGTTCTCCGGAAGTGAGAAGCGGCGCCAATTGTTACACCTCGCCCAAGAAATCGAAGGATTGCCAAGACAGCGGTCGATTCATGCAGCCGGTGTCGTCATCGGCTCGGAAGACTTGATTGAGACGACGCCGCTCGATACAGGATCGAGCGACCGGTTCGTCACCCAATATTTGATGAAAGCACTCGAACAACAAGGTCTCTTGAAAATCGATTTACTAGGACTCAGGAATTTGACGCGTCTTCGACAAATGGAACAGTTGATTCGGCGGGAACGTCCCGATTTTTCGATGGAAGAGCTTCCGGAAGAAGATTCGGCAACCCTGCGTTTATTTGCACGAGGGGATACGGATTATATCTTCCAGTTTGAATCGAACGGGATGAAGCAGACGTTACGTGAAGTCAAACCGACCCGTTTTGAAGATTTAGTCGCGACGATGTCACTCTTTCGGCCGGGGCCGATGAAATTCATCGATCTATATGCGAAACGAAAGGCGGGACAACCTTATCAAACGGTTCATCCGATTTTAGTGGAAGTACTAGAGACGACATACGGTGTCATCGTCTATCAAGAGCAAATCATGGAAATCACGCGTCGGGTCGCCGGATTTACACTGGCGCAAGCAGATTTATTACGTCGGGCGATATCGAAAAAAAATAGTGCGTCGGTCGAATCAGAGAAAGTGCGTTTTTTAGAAGGTGCCGTTCAGAATGGTCTTGCGCAAACGACTGCTGAGACACTGTATGATCAAATCGAACGTTTCGCGGGCTATGGCTTTAACCGGAGTCACGCAGTCGCCTATACGAAGATTAGTTATGCGTTAGGTTATATGAAAGCTCACTATCCACAAGTTTTTTCCCTTGTGTCGATCGATCAACCGGAACGACTTGTCCGGGCGATGCGGGACAAGCGTTTGCCAGCTTTACCACCTGATATTTGGATTTCAGACTATCGTTCGACTCTGGAAGGAAAAGGCATCCGACTCGGGATTCAAGTGTTACGTGGAATATCGGAACGCGATTTCAAAGCTTTGAAAGAAGCAGCGAAATCATCGCAGACAATCACGACGTTACTGACGACCGTCGGCTGGGGAAAAAAAGAACGCGCTAAAATCGAATTGTTACTCTATGGTGGAGCATTCGACCGTGCGACACATGGCGACCGGGGATTAGCGGAACAAGAAGTCCTTGATTACTTTACGATGGCTTCGAATACGTTGTTACCGGACGAATTAGCAAGCCTCGGTAAGCGGGCAACGACAAAAGCGGTCACACGTACTGCGACGGACTGGGCGCGGCTCGAACGTGAAGCACTTGGATTCTGGTTAACCTACTCACCTTTGATGACAGCGATGACACCCCAAGTCGAGACGACGCACTTTCATGATGTTTCAAGCGAGATGGAAGAATCCGTCTATCTTGTGTGTTATATCGAGCAGCTGCGGGAATTTAAGACGAAACGTGCACAATCAATGGGCGTCATGCAAGCCGTTGATGGGTATTCGAACGAAGAGGTCGTCATTTTCCCGAAACAGTACGACATGTATAAACGATCGTTGTATGTCGGAAACGTGTTGTTGATCGAAGTGAAGGTGCAAGACCGGGCAGGTGAACGGCAGTTCGTGTTAGAGCGGTTACGTCCGCTTGGTCAAGATGTCTTGTTCATCAAGTTACCTTCTAAAAATGAGCTGGCTCCTCTTGAACGTGTACTTGAAATCGCACCGGGTGACATTCCGGTCGTCGTCCGCTATGCTGACACGAACGAAACAAAGACGTTGCCGGGTTTATATGCGATTCGTCATGAAGAAGAGCTGTTCGCGCAATTACGGATTCAATTTGGTGAAGCGAACATCATCTTAAAAAATGTCCCCCGATCAAACTAGTAGTAGGTAATAAGATTTGTTATAATAAGGGGTAATTGGTCTGACCAATGCCACCTAATTTTATGTAATGACGGGTACGTCAGAAAGGTGGTGCCGTAAAAATGGAGAAAAAGCGAAACGCTTTTGAAATGAACATCGCGGCAATTAAATTGATGATTGAGCAGGATGGATTAGTTCCGGGAGATCGGATCCCATCTGAACGTGAGTTGGCTGATCGACTAGCAATCAGCCGACCGTCCGTCAGGGAAGCATTGCGAACGCTTGCTTATCTCGGAATCATCGAGACGAGACATGGTGGAGGAAGCTTTCTTTTAAATCGTGACGACCATACCTATATTCAAATCATTGCCCAATTTTTAGTGACCGGCGACTCGAAATTTGAAGATTTAGCAGGAACACTTCGCTTACTTGAACAATCTGCTATTGCCCAGTTGGACGATCATACGTTTCTGGAAGAACATCTCGATTCAGATACTGCGTTTCGAGAAACGTTGATCAATACGGTGAAAAATGATTTGTTCGAGCGGATTTGGAGACAAGTGAATGCATTTTATCAAAGTTTTGGTCAAGGGGAACTCTATACGCGAGCGGAACGGGAAGCACTCCTGAAACGCTCTTAGGAACTACAAGGGGGAACTAACGTGCAAGCATTTTTTCGAAAACCTAAAAAGTTCGTGACGTTGACGACGAAAGAGCAACGGGTCGACGTCCCAGTCGGACTGATGACGAAATGTCCAAAATGTAAATTAATCCAATATACGAAACAACTTGAAGCCAACTTGCGTGTCTGTACATGTGGATATCACCATCCTTTGACGGCGCAGGAACGGTTTTCGCAACTATTTGATGACGGTAGCATCACATATTTTGATCTTCCGAACGTAAAAGCAGACCCGCTTCAATTTCAAGATTATCCAGAAAAATTGAAGGGGGATCAAGTGCGGACAGGTCTTGAAGAAGCCATCGTCTGTGGTGTCGGGACGGTGGATGGTTATCCACTCGTTGCGTGTGTGATGGATGCACGCTTTCGGATGGGTTCGATGGGGGCGGCAGTTGGAGCAGCGATTGCAGAAGCAGTCCGGTATGCAACGAAACACCGATTGCCTGTAACGATTTTCTCTGCTTCAGGTGGGGCACGGATGCAAGAAGGCATGGTCAGTTTAATGCAGATGGCGAAGTCGAGTTTATTCCTGAAGCAACATTCGGATGCCGGACTCCTCTACATCTCATGCATGACTCATCCGACGACAGGTGGTGTCTCAGCTAGTTTTGCGATGCTTGGAGACTACAACATTGCAGAGCCGGGTGCGTTGATTGGATTTGCAGGACGACGGATCATCGAACAAACGATTCGAGAAAAATTGCCGGAAGATTTTCAGACGTCGGAATTTCTACTACAAGCGGGTCAACTCGATGATGTCGTATCACGACACGATTTGAAGACCTACTATAAACGAATTCTGATGATGCACGCGGAGGGAACAAATCATGCAACCATTTGATCAACCAGTCATCGCGTTACGCGAGAAAATATTAGAACTTCACGACATGGCGGAAACGCAAGGTCTCGATTTTAAAGAAGAGCTGAATTTGCTCGAAGAACGATTACGTCGATTAGAACTCGATATTTATGGGAATATGAAAGCGTGGAACCGTGTGCAGTTGGCACGTCATCCTGAACGACCGACGACGCTTGATTATGTCGAGCGGATTTGTGACGACTTCATCGAACTTCATGGCGACCGGCATGGATATGATGATGCTGCAATCGTTGGTGGAATCGCGATGCTGAACGGTCGGCCTGTAACAATCATCGGCCATCAGCGTGGTAAGGATACGAAGGAAAACATCCGCCGAAACTTTGGAATGCCTCATCCGGAAGGATATCGAAAAGCACTCCGACTCATGCAACAAGCCGTGAAGTTCAACCGTCCAATCATTACGTTCATCGATACGAAAGGGGCTTACCCGGGTCGTGCAGCGGAAGAGCGCGGCCAAAGCGAGGCGATCGCGAAAAATCTCTTTGAAATGGCTGGCATGGAAGTGCCGATCATCTCGATCGTCATTGGCGAAGGCGGTTCTGGTGGAGCGCTTGGTATCGGTGTATGTGATGAACTGTTGATGCTCGAAAACTCAACGTACTCTGTCATATCACCTGAAGGTGCAGCTGCTTTGCTTTGGAAAGATGCAAGTCTTGCAGAACAAGCGGCGGAATCAATGCGAATTACTGCACCCGATTTATTGCGTCTAGGGATTGCGGATGCAATCATTCCTGAAGTCATTGGTGGAGCACACTTAGATGTTTCATTACAGGCGGACAAATTAAAAGTTGTACTAGAACAGAAGCTTGCATATCTTACACAGTTAACATCAGAACAGCTGATTGAGAAGCGCACAGAAAAATATCACCGGATTGGCACATAAGGGGCATGTAATCGCTATCATGGTTGGGATTCCTTATTTCGTGATAGGCTGAACAAACTGTCTGTTCAAGTTTATGCAATCTGCCCTGTTGTAAAACAAGAAAACAACGTGCTATTTTAGATTCAGATTAATAGAGAGGTGATTAACGTGAGTTTAAAACGGATTGCTGTCTTAACAAGTGGTGGAGATGCACCCGGGATGAATGCTGCGGTGCGTGCTGTTACACGTAAAGCAATTTTTCATGGCCTAGAAGTATTTGGTGTCTACAATGGATATCAAGGTTTAATCAATGGAGATCTCGTCCAATTGAACCTTGGGTCAGTTGGGGACATTATTCAGCGTGGAGGAACATTCCTTCGTTCAGCTCGCTGTCCTGAGTTCCGCACAGAAGAAGGACGTGCGAAAGCAGTCGTCAACTTGAAGAAGTTCGAAATTGACGCACTTGTCGTCGTAGGTGGCGACGGGTCGTACCGTGGTGCTCAAAAACTGACGGGACTTGGTTTCCCGACAATCGGTCTTCCGGGAACGATTGATAATGATATTCCAGGAACGGATTATACGATTGGATTTGATACAGCGCTCAATACAGCGCTCGAAGCAATCGATAAAATCCGGGATACGGCATCTTCGCATGAACGAACATATGTCATCGAAGTAATGGGTCGTGATGCTGGAGATATCGCACTCTATGCTGGATTAGCAGGTGGGGCGGAGTCGATTCTTGTTCCAGAGCGTCCAGAAGATTTAAAAGAAGTCCTCGATCGTATTCAAAGTGGTGTCAATCGTGGTAAAAAACACTCGATCGTCATCGTCGCTGAAGGTGCAGGTCGGGCGCAAGATGTTGGGGATCAAATCGCGAAAGAAACAGGGCTTGATACACGCGTTACCGTGTTAGGTCATGTTCAACGTGGAGGAGCGCCAACAGCTGCTGACCGCGTACTTGCGAGCCGGATGGGCGCTTACGCAATCGACATTTTACTTGAAGGTAAACAGGGACGTGTTGTTGGCGTTCGGGGTGGTAAAATGATGGATCTTGATATTGACGAAGCATTAGATGAAAACAAACATGTACTCGATCTTGATATCTTAGAATTGTCGAAACAACTTTCAATCTAATATATCTTTAATACTCGAGGTCATTTTGGTTAGGTTTATTGGCACTGTTGACAAACGGCCAAACATTGTAGGAGGTTTATGGAATATGCGCAGAACTAAAATTGTATGTACGATTGGACCGGCGTCAGAAAAACGTCTTCCAGAAATGATTGAAGCAGGAATGAACGTCGCTCGTTTGAACTTCTCACACGGTGACTATGAAGAACACGGCGCACGAATCACGGATATCCGTCGCGCAGCTGAAGAAGCAAACAAATTAGTAACAATCCTTTTAGATACAAAAGGTCCTGAAATCCGGACGCATACGTTTGAAGAAGGAAAAGCGCTTCTCGTCCGTGGCAAACAAGTCATCGTCGTCAGCGGTGATGCAAATGAAATCGTCGGTACAGCAGATAAATTCTCTGTGACATATGACGGTTTGTATGATGATGTCGAAGTCGGTTCGATGATCATGTTAGACGATGGATTAATCGGACTTCGTGTTGCGGAGAAACTTGCGAACCGTGAACTTCTTTGTGACATCGAAAACGAAGGTATCATCAAAACGAAAAAAGGTGTTAACTTACCGAACGTAAAAGTTAACCTACCTGCTTTGACAGATAAAGATATCGCAGACATCGAGTTCGGAATCAAGAGTGACATCGATTTAATCGCTGCTTCATTCGTCCGTCGTGCGTCTGACGTTGTGGCGATTCGTCAATTACTTGAAAAACACAACGCGAGCCACATCAAAATCTTCCCGAAAATCGAAAACCAAGAAGGTTTCGACAACATCGAAGAAATCATCGCGATTTCAGACGGTTTGATGGTTGCACGTGGTGATCTTGGAATCGAGATTCCGACTGAAGAAGTAACACCAGCTCAAAAAGACCTCATCAAAATTTGTAATCACTATGGTAAACCAGTCATCACAGCAACACAGATGCTTGATTCGATGCAACGTTTCCCACGTCCGACACGTGCCGAAGCATCAGACGTCGCGAATGCGATTCTTGATGGAACGGATGCAATCATGCTTTCAGGCGAAACAGCAGCAGGGGATTACCCGATCGAGTCTGTTCAAATGATGCATACGATTGCGAAGCGGACAGAAAAAATGCTTGACTACAAAAAATTATTGAAAGATCGTCAAACGCGTAGTGAGCACACGGTGACGGATGCAATCGCTCAAGCGGTTACGCATACATCAATCAACTTGGACGCAAAAGCAATCTTGACGCCGACACAATCAGGCTACACGGCATCACGGATTTCAAAATACCGTCCAGAGGCGAACATCGTTGCGGTCACACCAAGCGCGCGTGTTGCGCGTCAGTTGAATATCGTCTGGGGTGTGTACCCAATCGTCGTTGATCATCTCTCGGACAACACGGATGATATGTTGACACTTGCTGCCGATACAGCAAAAGATGCTGGATTCGTCACAGACGGTGACCTCGTCGTCATCTCTGCTGGGATCCCTGCTCTGACTGCCGGTACAACGAACATGTTGAAAATTCATATCGTTGGTAAAGAAATCGCGAACGGTCGCGGAATCGGCGAACGTGGTGTCGTTGGCGAAGTCGTCATCGCGCACACAGCTGAAGAAGCAAACGCGAAAGCAAAAAAAGGTATGATTCTTGTTACGAACTCAACAGATCGTGACATGATGCCTGCAATCGAGTTAGCAGCTGCAATGATCACAGTAGATGGCGGATTGACAAGCCATGCTGGTATCGTAGGTCCTTCACTCGGCAAACCAGTCATCGTCGGTGTTGAAAATGCTTTGACAATCTTTACAGATGGTCAAATGATTTCAATCGATCCATTGACAGGGAAATTGTACAACGCATAATCAATGAAACGGATATGGCGAAAGCCATGTCCGTTTTTTCGAAACATGGGGGTCGTCATGGAAGCCTATCTCTTTTTAATTGGTCTCGTTTTAATCGGAGTCATTGCGCAAAATAAGTCACTCATTATCGCAGCTGCCTTCTTGTTAATCGTCAAAGCGATTGGATTAGATAGTCGCCTCTTCCCATCGTTGCAGGCGAAGGGGATCACCTGGGGCGTGACATTGATCACGGCTGCAATTCTCGTGCCGATTGCGGCAGGGGACATCGGGTTTAAGGAATTGTTAAACAGCATCCGGGGTCATATCGGAATCATTTCATTTTTAGCGGGAATATTCGTCGCAATCGTTGCTGCCCACGGGGTCGGTTTGATGAAGGAAGATCCACTCGTCACAACGGCACTGCTTGCCGGAACAATTCTTGCGGTCGGTTTATTCAGAGGTGTTCCCGTAGGTCCATTGATAGGAGCGGGAATCGCTGCACTCGTCATTGGAATGTGGGATGTTATATCAAAAGCATTTAGTGGCTAAGTGACTTAAATGAACGCAAACGAATTAATTTTTTGATAATAGTATGCAAGTTCGTTCACTTTTTGGTTAATTTTGTTTATACTAAGGACAGAAACAAGATGGTCTATTCAAGAACAAGCGATTCAGCAAGGGGATTTCTTGAGTAGACGTCTTTTTTTCAATACGGAAATGAAAGCGTTTTAAATTTCTGGGGGAAAAAAAGGGGGATTTTTACATGACTCAAACAAAAGGGTTAGAAGGAATCGTCGCGACAGCATCGAAGATTAGTTCGATTATCGATGGTCAGTTGACGTATGGTGGTTATACAATTGATGATTTGGCGGAGCACGCCTCATTTGAAGAAGTCGTCTTCTTACTTTGGAACGATCGTTTGCCAAAAGAAGATGAGTTAAAGCAACTTTCAGAAGCTTTAATTACTGAAGCAGAAGTTGCACCGGCTGTACTTGAGACGTTAAAAGTAGCTCCGAAAACAGCGAATGCGATGGCAGCCATCCGAACTGCTTTATCACAGCTTGCATTGTATGATGAGTCTGCTGAAGATATGTCGACAGAGGCGAACTACGCTAAAGCCATCAAACTCCAAGCACAAATCGCGACGCTCGTAACGGCGTACGCGCGTATCAAGAAGGGGTACGATCCGATTGCACCAAAATCCGGTCTTTCGTACGCTGCGAACTTCCTGTATATGTTGACAGGTGAAGAGCCGACAGAAGTTGCTGAAAAAGCATTCAACCAAGCGCTTGTGCTTCACGCCGACCATGAGTTGAACGCCTCGACGTTCACAGCACGTGTTTGTGTCGCGACACTTTCTGATGTCTATTCAGGTGTGACGGCAGCAATGGGTGCACTTAAAGGTCCACTTCATGGTGGAGCGAACGAAGCGGTCATGAAAATGTTGACTGAAATTGATTCGGTTGAAAAGGTTGACGAGTATGTTCATAATAAACTTAAGAACAAGGAAAAAATCATGGGCTTCGGTCACCGTGTTTATAAAGATGGTGATCCACGCGCGAAGCACCTTCAAGAGATGAGCCGTCAATTGACTGCTCAAATCGGGGAGCCGAAATGGTATGAGATGTCAGTTAAGGTTGACGAAATCGTCCAGTCGGAAAAAGGATTGAAACCAAATGTTGATTTCTATTCTGCTTCTACGTACCATGCACTTGGTCTTGAGACAGAATTGTTTACACCAATCTTTGCTGTTAGTCGGATGTCAGGTTGGTTAGCGCACATTTTAGAGCAATATAGTGACAATCGCCTCATTCGCCCACGCGCAGATTATATTGGTGAAACGCACCGGACATACGTGTCTATGAACGAACGTTAAGCGACGGAGAGGAGCAATCCTCTCCTGCTTTTTGACGTTAACTATTATTCAAGGGGGATTTTACACATGGCTACAATTCAAGGCGAAAACATCACGGTAACAAACGGAACATTGCACGTACCTAACGCTCCAATCATTCCTTTCATCATCGGTGATGGCACTGGACCTGATATCTGGAATGCCGCAGTTCGCGTATTTGACGCTGCAGTCGAAAAAGCATACAACGGCGAAAAGAAAATTGAATGGAAAGAAGTCTATGCAGGCGAAAAAGCATTCAATAAAACAGGTAGCTGGCTTCCGGAAGAAACGCTTGACCTAATCCGTGAGCACATCATCGCAATCAAAGGACCACTCACGACACCAGTCGGTGGTGGAATTCGTTCACTGAACGTTGCCCTTCGTCAAGAACTCGACTTGTACACATGTCTCCGTCCGGTACGTTATTTCACTGGTGTTCCGTCACCTGTTAAACGTCCTGAAGATACTGATATGGTCATCTTCCGTGAAAACACAGAAGACATCTACGCAGGAATCGAATATGCAGAAGGTAGCGAAGGTGCACAAAAATTACTTAACTTCCTCCAAACAGAAATGGGTGTCAACAAAATTCGCTTCCCAGAAACATCGGGTCTCGGAATTAAACCGATTTCAAAAGAAGGTACAGAACGCCTCGTCCGTGCTGCAATCGAATATGCACTCGAAAACAAACGTGCTTCATTGACGCTCGTTCATAAAGGAAACATCATGAAGTTCACAGAAGGTGCTTTCAAAAACTGGGGATACGAGCTTGCTGAGCGTGAATACGCAGAGCATGTCTTCACATGGAACCAGTATGACCGCATCAAAGAAGAAGAAGGTGCTGACGCAGCAAACAAAGCACAATCTGAAGCTGAAGCTGCTGGCAAATTAATCGTCAAAGATTCAATTGCAGATATCTTCTTACAACAAATTCTCACGCGTCCAAAAGAGTTTGATGTCGTTGCGACAATGAACTTAAACGGAGACTACATTTCAGATGCACTTGCAGCACAAGTCGGTGGAATCGGAATTGCTCCTGGAGCAAACATCAACTACATCACAGGACATGCAATCTTCGAAGCAACGCACGGTACTGCACCGAAGTATGCTGGTCTTGACAAAGTAAACCCATCGTCAGTCATTCTTTCAGGAGAAATGATGTTCCGTCACCTTGGCTGGAACGAAGCGGCTGATTTAATCATCAAGTCGATGGAAACATCAATCGAAGAAAAAGTGGTCACATATGACTTCGCACGTCTCATGGATGGCGCGACAGAAGTGAAATGTTCTGAATTCGCGGATGAACTCATCAAAAACATGTAATCTCGGATTAGAGGGGGTATGGGAAGATGAACAAGCGGAAGAAAATTTCAGTCATCGGTAGTGGATTTACGGGAGCGACGACAGCACTTTATCTTGCTCAAAAAGAGCTTGGAGATATCGTACTCGTCGATATGCCGCAACTGGAAGATCCGACAAAAGGCAAAGCACTTGATTTACAGGAAACGGCTCCGATTCAAGGATTTGATTCATGGATTCAAGGAACGTCTGACTACAAGGACATCAGTGACTCAGATATCGTCGTCATTACGGCAGGTATCGCCCGGAAACCGGGAATGAGTCGGGAAGACTTAGTCAGCACGAATGCAACTGTCATGAAATCGGTGACAAAAGAAATCGTTCGCCATGCACCGGAATCGATCATTATCGTGTTGACGAATCCGGTTGATGCGATGACGTATACAGTCTTTCAGGAGTCAGGATTTCCGAAAGAGCGGGTCATCGGTCAATCGGGTGTGCTCGATACGGCACGGTTCCGGACGTTCATCGCCATGGAGTTGAATGTTTCCGTCAAGGACGTCTCAGGATTTGTCCTCGGCGGACACGGGGATGACATGGTGCCTTTACTTCGCTATTCACAAGCCGGTGGTATTCCGGTCGAGAAACTCATTTCTGCCGACCGCCTCGCGGCAATCGTTGAACGGACACGTAAAGGGGGCGGAGAAATCGTTCAGTTACTTGGTAACGGTTCTGCCTACTATGCGCCAGCAGCAGCCATCGTTGAGATGGTAGAGGCAATCCTAAAAGATCAGCGACGGATTTTACCAGCCATCGCGTATCTTGAAGGAGAGTATGGCTATCACGATCTATACTTTGGGGTTCCGACGATCATCGGTGGGAATGGTCTTGAACAGATTATCGAGCTTGAATTGACAGAAGACGAACAACAATCGCTTGACCGTTCGGCGGAGACCGTTCGATCTGTCCTGACGATTTTATGAATGTGAAATTACAACACCACGCCTTTCTAGACAGTCTTGACTGTTTCGGGAAGGCGTGGTGTTTGCGTTAAAAGGAATGTAGCTGCTTAGTAGGAACGTAAAATTTTGAACGGAGGATGTCATATCGTTCCTCAATCAGAATAATTTCAGACTTTATAAATCGTTCGCATATATTGAGTATATGTACAATCAGGCATTAGAAATTTTAAGGAACATATCAAATGAATACAAGGAATCTGTATTAATATTTTTTTAGTAGGGTATAAATGGAAGGTACGTTCATTGCATATTATTTCTCAGTAAAGGGAGGAAACAACATGCGGGCTGTAACCTATCAAGGGGCAAAGAATATTGAAGTAAAAAATGTAGCAGATCCATCGATTGAAAAGAATGATGACATTATTGTTAAAATTACATCGACAGCAATATGCGGTTCAGATTTACACATTTATCAAGGAACGATGCCGGCAAAAAAAGACTATGTCATCGGTCATGAGCCAATGGGAATTGTTGAAGAAGTAGGTCCTGAAGTAACAAAGGTAAAACGAGGAGACAGAGTCGTTTTACCATTTAACGTTGCTTGTGGTCATTGTTTCTTTTGCGAGCATGATATGGAAAGTCAATGTGATAATTCGAATGGGAATCCTCACGTTGATACAGGTGGATACTTTGGATTTACGGAAACGTTTGGTGACCATCCCGGTGGTCAGGCGGAATATTTAAAAGTGCCTTACGGAAACTTCATGCCACTCGTTATTCCTGAATCATGTGAGTTAGAAGATGAGGCTCTACTCTTTTTATCCGATGTTATTCCAACTGCATATTGGAGTGTTGTGAATAGTGGAGTGAAAAAAGGTGATACCGTCGTAATTCTCGGATCCGGTCCGGTCGGATTAATGACTCAAAAATTTGCGTGGTTGCAGGGTGCGAAGCGAGTGATCGCTGTTGATCAACAAGTGTATCGCTTAAATCATGCGAAGATGACAAACCATGTCGAGACTGTAAATCTACAAGATCATCAAGAAACTGGACAGTATATAAAAGAGTTGACGCAAGGTGGAGCAGATGTTGTCATTGATTGTGTTGGACTGGATGGAAAAATGTCTTCGCTTGAAAAGGTTGAACAAAAAATTGGATTGCAGGGCGGAACGTTGAGTGCCATCAATATTGCAAAAGATGCAGTTCGTAAGTTCGGAACCGTTCAATTAACAGGTGTGTATGCAGAAAAATACAATCAGTTCCCGCTTGGCGATTTTTTCACGCGAAATATTACGTTGAAGATGGGACAGGCACCGGTTGTCCATTTGATGCCGGGGTTATTTCAAAAAATTATTAATCGGGAGTTCGACCCGACTGATATTATTACACACAAGGTTGGTATAGAAGACGCCGCACAAGCTTATAAAACCTTTAATAATCACGAAGACGGTTGCATTAAGGTGATACTAAAACCATAAGTACCCATTTTGATGGGCATTTCCAACAATCATTTTTTTGTGAGAGATATCCTCGCTTTTAGTCAGCTATTTAGGTTATAGAAAATTTGTTACGAAGATGGAGAATTTTCTATGGAAGATTGTCTTTCCGTTTTATCTAAAAACTGAGCACTCCTTCAGAAAGAAGGAGTGCTCAGTTTTTGTTTTAATGTTGAGTTTGGTATTCAATTTTTGAAGAATTCTCCAACATTCCTGTACTTTGAATTAAAAGAAAAGGACGGGCCATATGAAACCGACTGCTAAACCAAGCAACATGCCGACGAATACTTGGAATTCCGTGTGTCCGACTAATTCGTTTAATAGTGGCGTGTCATGACGGATTCCCTTGAAGTAGTCATTCAGTAGTTTTGCCTGTAACCCAACAGCCTGCCTGACGCCTGTCGCGTCATACATGATGATGACTGCAAAGATGGTCGCGAGAGCGAACAGCGACGAACCGAAGCCTTCTTGGAAGCCGATGACGACGGCGAGGGCGACGACGGTCGAACTATGTGAACTTGGCATGCCGCCTGACGCGAACATGATTTCAAGATCAAAAGTTTTATTCTTGATGACACCTGTGACGAGTTTTGCGGCTTGTGCGATAAACCATGCGGTAAATGCAGCGAGTAAAGGGCTATTCCATTCCATGTCTATTCCTCCAGATTCATTGACGATACAGTATTGTTTCCCGAATTGATGGGCTTTTACACGGAAATCTGACTTTCGACGTAGCTTGACCTTAAAGATTGTGTAAAGAAAGGTAAGAAAGATTTGTGATTCAGTAGGAAAAGTCGTTAAGATGAAGACAGAAGAAGTGGATTCCAATGAATTCCGCATTCGAAGATGAGATTTGCCGAGGAGGCCGACTGTTTTGAAAGATAAAATAATTGTTGTTGATGACGAACTCTCGATCGCTACACTTTTGAAATTCAATCTAGAACAAGCTGGCTTTATTGTAGAGACTGCCCACGATGGCATGTCCGGTTTAAAATTAGCGGAAAAGCAAGATGCCGCATTGATTGTACTCGATTTAATGCTACCGGAACTGGATGGACTTGAAGTCTGTAAACGACTTCGCCAACAAAAAATCAACACGCCAATCTTGATGTTGACGGCAAAAGATGACGAATTTGATAAAGTGCTGGGACTTGAGCTCGGAGCAGACGATTATTTGACGAAACCGTTTAGTCCGCGCGAAGTCGTAGCCCGTGTCAAGGCGATTCTTCGCCGAATGAATCAGCAAGTCGCGACGGAAGAAACGACGGATGGAACGATCTTAATCGGGGACGTCAAAATCGTTCCGGATAACTATGAAGCGTTCAAAGCAGAGGAACGCCTAGAGCTCACACCAAAAGAGTTCGAGTTGCTCGTTTACCTCGCTAAAAATAAAGGTCGGGTTTTGACACGTGATCAACTCCTATCTGCGATTTGGAACTATGATTTTGTCGGAGATACGCGAATTGTCGATGTGCATATCAGTCACGTACGTGAAAAGATTGAACCGAATACGAAAAAACCGATCTATATTAAAACAATCCGTGGGCTCGGATATAAGATGGAGGAGCCGAAAGTGGAATGAGCAAATACCGAAAACGATTCATACTAAAAATGTTGTCCTTCATCAGTCTTGTGCTGATTGCGCTTGGTTTTTTGTTAGGACAATCGTTTAAAGAGTTTTATGTGAATAACGAAAAAGAAAAGTTGATGGATGAAACATCACTCGTTGAAACGATTTTACAAGGTCGATCGTTAGAAGAGATGGCTGCGTATGTCGACCAATTGTACGCAGAATCGCATTTCGATATGATTTTATTTAACTCACGGGGAGAAATCATTGCTGGGACACCCGTTGATGTTACGAAATTAAATGTGCGGGCAATCAATTTCTCAGCGATTCCGGTGGATGGTACGTTCGAATCGAAGACCGATGATACGAGTCTCCAGTTTACGAAACCTGTCCAGACAGCTAGTGGAAATGAAGTGTACCTCAGCTTGATTCGTTATACGAAAGACTTAGATGTCATCTACTCACGCATTTGGACGGTGATCGTTCTTTCGCTCATCGTCTCCTTGTTTATGATTTTCTTTACCGTCTACAGCTCGACGAAACGGTTCTTACGTCCTGTAGCGGAAGCGACGGAAGTTTTGCGTGAACTATCGCACGGAAACTATAAATCCCGTGTCTATGAGTTAAATTCACCAGATGAATCAAGGGACTTAGGGAAGTCGATCAATTTACTCGCACGCAACTTAGAAAATGCTTCGTCCGGTGAAGCGATGCAACGCGCGCGACTTGAGTCGTTGATTGAATACATGGGTGCCGGTCTGATGTTGATTGATGAAAAAGGCTACGTTCTCCTCGTCAATCGGACGTATCGGGAAATGTTCAACATTCATGGTAAATCAAATGGTCAACTGTATTATCGTGTGTTGCCAAATGAGAAAATGAGTCAAGTCATTGAAGATGTTTACTTGACGGAAAAACCGAACCGGAAACAATCGAGTGTCCGCTTTGGAATCAATAGTCGGACGTTCATGGTCAGTGCGGCACCAATCTTCGGTAAGAATGGCCGTGTCCAAGGTACGACCGTCGTTTTCAATGACATCACGGAAATCAAGAAACTGGAGCAGATGCGGAAAGACTTCGTCGCAAATGTTAGCCACGAGTTAAAGACACCATTAACATCGATTAAAGGATTTGCGGAAACCTTGCTTGATGGTGCGCAAGACGTACCGGAAATCCGCGAACAATTTTTGAATATCATTCACGATGAGTCTGAGCGGATGCAGACATTAGTAGAGGACTTGTTGGAGTTATCGCGTCTTGAACAAGATAACTATCAACTTGAGACGACGATTGTCGATGTGACGAGTCTGATTAACGAGACAGAGGCGTTGCTGCATCATAAGGCGCAAGAAAAAGAGATGACGATCCATATCGAGACGGAAGAGGAAGTCTTCATCCGGGCAGACTTGAATCGGTTGAAACAAGTCGTCGTCAACCTAGTTGCCAATGCTTTGAATTATACGCCGAATGGTGGGAATGTCTGGGTCAGCTTAGAAGACGGGGAAGAGATGGTCACGCTCCAAATCAAGGATGACGGGATCGGAATACATCCGAAAGAAACGCAACGGATTTTCGAACGTTTCTATCGGATTGACAAAGCGAGAAGTCGTAATTCAGGTGGGACAGGGTTAGGTCTTGCCATCGTTAAACACATCATCGATTTGCATCATGGAACGATTGATGTCGAGTCGGAGGAGCAACAAGGAACGACCTTTACGATACGTTTACCGAAAAAAGGCTGAACTTCACCGTGAGTTCATATTCTCTTTACAGAGCGATTGTATGCTAAAGATACCTTCTTCATCATCTGTGGAACGACTGGTTCAGCTCCCATGTCGTACACCACAAGGCGATTGGCTTCACAGCCAATCGTCTTTTTTTATGGCGTTTTTAGCGAACAAATGTGTGTAGAGTGATACAATAAGAACAGAAATTCTTCCAAAGGAGCGGAGACGATGGAAAACAAACTTTTATTGATTGACGGAAACTCACTAACGTATCGTGCCTTTTTTGCCTTGCCGCCGATGACGGACGCACAAGGACGTAACACGAACGCCGCTTACGGCTTTACGATGATGTTACTTAAATTACTTGAAGAGGAGCAACCGACGCATATGTTAGTCGCGTTTGATGCTTCGAGCGAAACGTTCCGCCACGATGTGTACCAAGAATACAAGGGAAGTCGGGAAAAGACGCCGTCTGAACTACGGGAGCAGTTCCCGATTGTACGTGATATCTGTGAAGCGCTCGGTATTCAAATGATGGAGCTTCATCGTTATGAAGCAGATGATTTGATTGGAACCCTAGCGCGGACGATGCCGGCAGACCGGACACGGATTGTCACGGGTGATAAAGATTTACTTCAACTCGTCACCGATCAAGTCGAGGTATTGATCACGAAGCGCGGTATCACGGACGTTCAGTGTATGACGGAAGACTTGTTTGCCGAGACGTACGGTGGACTGAAGCCGATTCAAATGATTGATTTAAAAGGGCTGATGGGTGATAAATCGGATAACATTCCCGGGATTCCTGGCATCGGCGAAAAAACAGCGATTAAATTAATTTCTGCGTATGGTTCAGTCGAAGGACTGTATGAGCATGTCGAAGACTTAAAAGGAAAACAAAAAGAGAAGGTCATCGCGAACGAAGACCTTGCCCGGTTGTCGAAAGAACTTGCGACAATCAAACTCGATGTCCCGCTCGACGTCACGTTGCCTGATTTACAAATCAGTGATGTCGATACACAAGTACCGTATTCGTTATTCCAATCGCTCGGGTTTAAATCGTTAACGAATCGTTTTGCTCCTGTCATCAAGGAAGAGGACAAGGAACAATTGAACGTCGAGACGATTACGACACTTCCTTCAGACGTGCAGGATGCTGTCCTCGTCGTCGAGCAGTTGCGCGAAGACTATATGGAAGAAGACATCATCGGTTTTAGTATCGCGACACCGAATCAAATTTATGTCGCTTCTCGTGAATTGGTCGAGGATCCTGCTTTTCGCGAATGGATTGAGTCGGACCATCAAAAAATCTGTCTCGATGCGAAACAAGCTGCTTTTGCGTTACGGAAACATGGTTTAAAACTGCAAGCCTTCGATGACTTGTTACTCGCTGGATACTTATTGAACTTGAGCGGTGGGACGACACTTGCGTCGATTGCCGGTCATTATGCGATGATGGCGCCGAGTGAAGAAGCAGTCCTTGGAAAAGGTGCAAAGCGTAGCGTGCCGACAGACGAACTGTTGCATCCTTATTTGGCAGAAAAAGCACGGATGATTGAGCGGTTGTTCCCGAAAGTACAAGAAGAGCTCAAAGCGAACCAACAATTCGAATTGTATGAAACGCTCGAACGTCCTTTGTCAGGTGTGCTTGCTGAAATGGAGTGGACCGGCATCCGTGTTGATGTCGCGACGTTACAAGAGATGCAACATGATCTTGCAGGACGCTTAACGGATCTTGAGGAATTGATTTATGGTCAAGCGGGTGAAGCGTTCAATATCAACTCACCGAAACAACTTGGCGTCATCCTGTTCGAAAAACTCGAACTTCCTGCCTTTAAGAAAACGAAGACGGGTTATTCGACGGCAGCAGATGTCTTAGAGAAGTTAAGACCACTCCATCCGGTCATCGATCACATCATGCTATATCGTGAGCTGCAAAAACTCCAATCGACGTACGTCGAAGGTTTACAAAAAGTCATCAAAGAAGATGGGAAAATCCATACCCGGTTCGCTCAGACGATCGCCCAAACAGGACGACTCAGTTCCGTTAACCCGAACCTGCAAAATATTCCTGTCCGGATTGAAGAGGGACGTAAGATTCGTAAAGCGTTTGTTCCGAGTCAAGCCGGATGGTCACTGTACGCTGCCGACTATTCACAAATTGAGTTGCGTGTCATGGCGCATATGTCGGAAGATAAAACGCTGGTCGATGCATTCCTGCACGACGCTGACATTCATACGCAAACAGCGAGTAGTGTTTTTTCGGTCGATCCGGGTGATGTGACAGGAAACATGCGTCGCCAAGCGAAAGCTGTCAACTTCGGAATCATTTACGGTATCAGTGATTACGGACTCTCACAAAATTTGAACATCAGTCGAAAAGAAGCACAAGACTTCATCGATCGTTATTTTGAGTTGTTCCCGCAAATCAAGTTATTCATGGATGCTGCAATCGAGAAAGCACGCGCGAATGGATTCGTCGAGACATTGATGAACCGGCGTCGTAATATTCCGGACATCAATTCGAAGAACTTTAACTTACGTGGTTTTGCAGAACGGACGGCAATCAATACACCGATTCAAGGATCGGCGGCAGATATCATCAAAAAAGCGATGCTCGATGTCCATGCTGCGCTTGAAGCGTCACCACTCAAGGCGCGTTTATTGCTTCAAGTACATGATGAATTGATATTTGAAGCACCAGACGAAGAACTGGACGCTTTAAAAGCACTCGTCAAACAAGCGATGGAGCAGACGGTCGAATTGTCAGTGCCGTTACGCGTTGACGGGGATGCGGGGCATTCATGGTACGAAACGAAATAATCTGTTAGAGGAGGAGCTAGTGTGCCTGAATTACCTGAAGTCGAGACCGTCAGACGCAATCTGGAGCGGACGGTCTCTGGAAAAACGATTTCTTCTGTGAAGGTCTTCCATCCGAAGATGATCCGGGGAATGGAAGTTGCACCGTTTGTCGACGCTTTGAAGCAAGAGCGGATCGAACGGGTCGAACGGCGTGGGAAATTTCTTTTATTTGCATTTGAACAGTTTTATCTCGTCAGTCATTTACGAATGGAAGGGAAGTATTTTCCGTATCCCCAAGCGATTGAAAAAGATAAGCATACTCATGTCATCTTTCGATTCACAGACGGCTCAGAGTTGCATTATAACGACGTCCGAAAGTTCGGGACGATGGAGCTGCGGGAAAAAGCGACCGTGATGCAGGTCCCACCACTTGCCCAACTCGAGCGGGAACCGTTTGATCCGACGTTCACGGCGGAAGTCTTAGCCGAAAATCTAATTCGTAAAAAACGCAGCCCGATCAAGACAGCATTGCTCGATCAATCGATCTTTTTAGGACTTGGGAATATCTATGTCGATGAGACGTTGTTCGCGGCACGGATTCATCCGTTAACGAAAGCAGGGGCCTTGACGCTTGACGATATTTCGCGGATTCACGTCGCAGGTGTTGATGTCTTACAAAAAGCCGTCGAAAGTGGCGGCAGTACGATTCGGAGTTATGTCTCGCCATCCGGAAAAGGGGAGTTTCAACTGCAACTTGCTGTGTATGGTCAAACAGGTGTCCCGTGTCCGCGTTGCGGGACAGCGATTGAAAAAATCAAGGTTGGTGGACGTGGGACACACTTCTGCCCGAACTGTCAGCAGGTCGCGTTATGAGAATCGGTTTGACGGGAGGAATCGCGACGGGAAAGAGTACCGTCGCGACGTATCTACAAACGAATGGGATTCCGGTCATCGATGCTGATTTGATCGCGCGGGAAGTCATGGAACCGGATGGACTGGCTTATCAAGATGTGAAAGCGGCCTTTCCGGAAGCATTTGAAGATGGGATATTAATCAGAGCCAAGCTTGGTGAAATTATTTTTCACGATAGTGAAAAACGGAATTTACTGAATGAGTTGATGCATCCGAAGATTCGACAACAGATGCTCGCCCGGGCAGACGAATTGGAACAGCAAGAAGAATCTTTAGTGGTTTTTGATATCCCGCTTTTATTAGAAGGAGATTGGAAACAGCTTGTCGATCAAGTCGTGGTCGTCTATTGTAACGCTTATCTACAATTGGATCGCTTGATGGAACGCAATCAAATGTCACGGGAGGAAGCGCAATCACGTGTGCAATCTCAACTCGATATTGAACAGAAACGTCTCCTCGCCGACTATGTGTTGGTCAACGAAGGAACGGTCGAAGCGTTATACCGACAAATCGATCAGTGGTTAAAAACGTTACCTGTCACGCGTTGAGGTTTGGAGCGAAACAAAATTAAAGAAGCAGAAGTATCGTTTTGGGAGAAGTTGATGACTTCTCTCAACTTTTTTTTGGTTACATAATGAAATCGCTTACATTTCATGATATAGTTCTATCTGTAAACGGAGCATTATCCGTCACATTGAAGGGGGATCCGCACATGGGAGTCAAGGTGGCAGTTAACGGGTTTGGGCGTATTGGTCGAATGGTGTTCCGTCGATTAATCGCTGAGGGGAAAAGTCAGGTCGTCGCAATTAATGCAAGTTATCCACCGGAAACACTCGCGCACTTAATTAAGTACGATACGGTCCATGGAAAGTTTGAATACCCGGTCGAGATTGTCGAGGGTGGTTTGATGATTAATGAACAACTCGTGAGAATCGTCAGCGAACGTAATCCTGAGTTATTACCGTGGGGGGAACTTGAGATTGATGTCGTCGTCGAAGCAACAGGAAAGTTCAATTCGAAAGACGGCGCAAGTAAACATGTGTTGGCGGGAGCAAAAAAAGTCGTCATCACGGCACCGGCGAAAGGGGACATTCGGACAATCGTAATGGGGGTCAACGATGCGATGTACGATCATGAGAACGATCATGTCGTCTCGAATGCATCCTGTACGACGAATTGTCTTGCGCCTGTCGTTCAAGTCATCGATCGGGCATTCGGAATCGAGACGGGACTCGTCACGACGATTCATGCTTTTACGAATGATCAAAATAATATTGATAATCCACATAAGGATTTACGTCGGGCACGGGCTTGTGGATCATCGATTATTCCGACATCCACTGGTGCGGCACGTGCCATTTCGCTCGTTTTACCGCATCTCGAAGGGAAGTTGAACGGGCTTGCGCTCCGCATTCCGACACCGAACGTGTCGCTCGTTGACCTCGTCGTCGAAGTGAGTCGTGATACGACGGTCGCAGAAGTAAATGAAGCGTTCGTGAAAGCAGCTGATGGTGCGTTAGACGGGATTCTAGGGTTGACGATGGAACCGCTCGTTTCGATTGATTTTAACGGGGAAGTCCGTTCGACGGTCGTCGATGGCCTATCGACGATGGTCATGGGTGGACGCCAAGTGAAGGTGCTTGCTTGGTACGACAATGAATGGGGATATTCATGTCGTGTCGTCGATCTCGTTCAGATGATTGGAGCACATATTGAGGCAACAACGGTTGAAAAGGAATTAGAATTAAAATAATTTATATTTTTTAAACCGCTCTATACCAACAGATAGAGCGGTTTTTTAATAAATAGGCGCTGAAATTTAAAATTTATCCTTGTGTATCTTTTTGATACTCGCTATAATTCAAATCGTGAACTTCAATCGGTCTGGCAATCGCAGCTTAAAGGGTTAGGACCTCTCTGGACTAACTTTCCCCCGTGGGTGCGAAAGACTCAGGCGCAAAGTAAGTGATCATGACTATACTTTGAAGACCATTGAATGTAGGGGGGATCCACTAATGGATACTATGGGAAGACACATTATTGCAGAACTTTGGGATTGTAATCCTGAAAAATTAAACGACATGGAGTTTGTCGAACGACTCTTCGTTGACGCAGCACTTCAAGCAGGTGCAGAGGTACGCGAAGTCGCATTCCATAAGTTTGCTCCACACGGAGTAAGCGGCGTCGTCATCATTTCTGAATCGCATTTGACGATTCATAGCTTCCCAGAACACGGATATGCATCAGTTGATGTCTTTACGTGTGGGGATCGCATCGATCCAGCAATCGCAGCGAATTATATCGCTGACGCATTAGATGCAAAAATCCGTGAAAATGTCGAAATTCCGCGTGGCATGGGACCAGTTAAAGTTCCGGCAGCTACGATTCAGCACGTTAACTGACAAAAACACGAACTACCAGCCCTCGTCTTTATGGCGAGGGCTTTTTAATATGTCTGACGTCTGTTATTCTTAATAGTAGAAGAAAACAGAAAAGGTGATGGCGGATGGGATTTAAAGAACGTTTGCAAAAACAACTTGAAACGTCTGATACGCATAAAAACGAAAAATTACGAACGCACTATTATGCTGCGACTCCCGAGATGTTGTTTACAGGTCTTGAGACTGTCGTGGCGAAGCAACACGGAACCGTTAAACGAATTGATGTTGAACGAGGAGAATTATCTTTTCAAGGAACTGGGTTAGATGGACTAGCGACAGTCATCATGGTCGGTTCTGGTAGAACAGCTGTTGATCTATTTTTGCATCGCGAAGGATTACTTGGTCCGGACCTCGAGCAATGGATTGAAACAATCTATCAAGAATTAGATGCGACATACCGATTGAAAATGATTGGAACAAAAGAATTTACGTGAACGGAGGTGCGGCATGCGTTGTCCAGCCTGTAATTATAACGGGACGAAGGTTCTCGATTCGAGACCTGTGCAAGATTTTGGCTCGATTCGGCGCCGTCGTGAATGTGAATCATGTGGTTATCGTTTTACAACATTCGAGATGATTGAACAAACACCACTCATCATCGTGAAAAAGGATGGGACCCGTGACGAATTCAATCGTGATAAAATTTTACGTGGACTCGTCCGTGCATGTGAAAAACGTCCGATTTCAATTGAGCAACTCGAAACGGTCGTCAGTCGTGTCGAAAAAGCCTTACGGGCAACGGCACAACATGAAATTCCGAGTGAACAGGTCGGCCGGCTCGTCTTGAATGAACTCGCTTCTGTTGATGAAGTGGCTTACGTCCGTTTTGCGAGTGTCTATAAACAATTCAAAGACATCAATGTCTTTTTCCAAGAGTTATCTGAACTAATGGAACGCCATCAAGAAAATGAACGTGAAAATTTAACGTAATCGAGGAGAGGTCGTCTGTAGGTCAGAACGCACCTCTCTTTTTCTCACGAAAGAAGGGACGAAACAGATGTTGGAACGTGATGTATCGGGAACGGACTTATGTTTAATCATGAGTAATGGTGTCGTCGATCGTGAAGCTTATCAATCCCTCTATTATTTATATCAGCCGATCATCGGTGTAAAAGCTCTTGGTCTGTACCAAACGTTTTGGAGTGAGATGATTCCTGGTAAAACGAAATCACAATATATCTCACATGCAGAACTAGGAACATTGTTAGGATTTTCTGTTGATGAATTTAAAGAGGAGCTTTTTAAGCTCGAAGGAATTGGATTGATTCGAACATTTGAGGCGAAACAAGCTGCCTATCGTTATGTTTATCAAATTCGCGTCCCGTTAGCACCGAATACGTTCTTGAATGATGGTGTCTTATCAAGCTTACTGTTTTATCGTGTCGGAGAAATCCGCTTTCGAGCACTTCAAAATCGTTTTCGGACGGAGCAGCTACCGAAAAATGTCGTTGACCGGACGGTTCGTTTTGATCAAGTGTTTGATGTCAAAGCAGGACTTGCTTCTGCCCATCAACCAAAATCGTATGCGAAACAAGAACGTGCCGCCTATGAATTTGATTATTCATTCGACTTAGAAGAAATGAAGCGTCAGACCGATCGTTTTCTCCCGAGAAGCTTTTATACGAAATCGATTGACCAATTGTTGCTGAAGCTAGCTTACGTCACACAGTCGAATGAAACCTTGATGGCGGAACTGTTGAATGCCCGCTTCCGGCATGAAGCGTACCTACCAATGACGGACAGTGAGAAGCAAGAGCGCTGTAAACAGATGATGTTATCGGCGAAACAAAAGCTCAGTCGTGATAAAAAAGCGAAGGTCGCTGTCCTCGAAGAAGTCGAAGTCGGTGATTTAAGTGAAAGTGAGACGATGGAAGGGACTCATCCGAAGCACTATGTCGCGAAGTTACGTAAGGTGAAGTCACTTTCTGAACGGGATGAAGAATTGATTCAGCAATTGATCATCGATTATGAAATGTCGTCGGGAATCGTCAATGCTGCCTATTATTACGCACTTGTCATGAAAAAGGACAATCGCTTCAGTAAAAACTTTTTGCTGTCGATTGTCGACGATTGGAAACAGAAAGGTTACGCGACAGCAGCAGAAGCATTAGCGAAAACAAAAGACCAAGACGAATTAATCGCAAAGAAACAGGATCAAAAGCAAGAACGGTCACGCCAAACGGTTGGCGGCAGAAGAGGGCGTCCGAGTTCGACTGGACCGAATCCGAAATGGCTACAAGAAGAAAAAGAGAAACAACAAAAATATGAAGCGACTAAAAAAGCGAGTTTTGAATCCGAAGTACCGGATGATGCAGAGATGGAACGGATTCTGCGTGAACTAAAGGGGAAGTAAAGGAGTAGTGAGATGGAACATATCCAATCATCGATTGAAAAAATCTTGAATCGTCCAGGTGTCGCAGCATCCGTGCGCGCCATTCATGAGCGAGTCCTATCGCATCCAGGTGTCATCGTCTTTTTAAGGACACATCCTGAAATTGATCAACGGACGATTGAGCGAGGGATGTTAAAGCTCAATGAATATGCCGAGCAGATGGACGGTCATCAAGTGATTGAAAAAAAAGCCGTTATCGAAGGCTATCAGCCCGTGCTGCATTTAGAAAAAGGTCAAATCATGGTCGCTTATGAAAAAACGCAAGCACTCAAAGATCGTGAAAATGAACGGGCGCTCGAGAAAAAATTCAAAAGTTTGTTTTTACCGGATGAAGTACGGGACGCGAACTTCAGTGACTTTGATTTGACGACGACGGATCGAAAACTTGCCTTGCGGGCAGCATCACAATTTTTGAATACGATTCGTTCGAAAGAGCAGGTCAAAGGACTGTATCTGCACGGGAGTTTCGGTGTCGGGAAAACGTACCTGCTCGCAGCAATCGGGAATGCGCTCAAAAAAGAGCGTGTTGCGACAATTCTTGTCCATGCGCCGGGATTTGTCTCGGAAGCGAAACGCCGAATCCGGTCTGATAGTTTTGATACGTTCCTCGAGAGTTTTCAGACGGTGCCCGTTTTATTGATTGACGACATCGGGGCGGAGTCGATCAGCCCGTGGGTCCGGGACGAACTGTTCGGGATCATCTTGCAGTACCGGATGATGCATCGCTTGCCGACATTGTTCAGTTCGAATTTATCCTATGATGAACTCGAGCTTCATTTCGGGATTACGAATGATCAAGGAGATAAATTGAAAGCGATGCGATTGATGGAACGCATCCGGACGACGACGAATCCAGTTGAATTTTTAGGTGAAAATCGCCGGCGTTATTAATTTTCCTTGTCAAAGAACTTCATCTTTCGCTATACTTAGTGCACAATCAGTATAGTGAATTGCAAAGATTGAGGATACGAAGGACGAACTGGACCAAACAAGCGAGAGAAGGATGGTGAAAGCTTCTCATGGACTCTATTCGTTTTCTTTACTCCCTCATAGCACAGACGGGGCTAATCCGTTTGCGTCTCACGCCCGTTATCGCGTGTTCGAGCCGGTACATGGAAACATGTTCGGGAACGAGGGTGGTACCACGAGATGAAGACTCGTCCCTTTTTAGAGGGATGGGTCTTTTTTTTATTTAATTTAAGGGGGAAACAGTCATGTCAACTATTGCTCTTACATTTCCAGACGGCGCGGTCAAAGAATTCGCAGCCGGTACAACTGCTGAAGAAGTCGCGGCTTCCATCAGTCCAGGACTCCGTAAAAAGGCATTTGCCGCAAAACTAGACGGTGAAGTCATCGACTACCGACGTCCGATTGAAAAAGACGGTGTCATCGAACTCGTCATGCCAGACTCAGAAGAAGGACTCGATTTGATTCGTCACTCGTCTGCGCACTTGATGGCGCAAGCGATCAAACGTCTTTTCCCGGATGAAACGATTCACCTTGGAATCGGACCGACAATTGAAAACGGCTTTTATTATGACATCGATATGGAACGTCGTTTGACAGAAGAAGATCTTCCGGTCATCGAAAAGATGATGAATAAAATTGCGGGAGAAAACTTGTCCATTGAACGAGAAGTCGTTTCGCGTGATGAAGCTTTAAACATCTATAAGGAACTGAATGACCCGCTTAAAATCGAATTGATTGAATCGATTCCAGCCGATCAAGATTTGACACTCTATCGCCAAGGCGAGTTCTTCGACTTATGCCGTGGTCCACACGTCCCGGCGACTGCGAAGCTGCAAGTCTTCAAATTGATGAGCATCGCAGGTGCTTACTGGCGTGGTGATTCAAAAAATAAAATGCTGCAACGGATTTACGGGACAGCCTGGGCAACAAAAGACCAACTGAAACAACACTTACACTTCTTGGCAGAAGCAAAAGAACGTGATCACCGGAAACTCGGAAAAGAACTTGATTTGTTCTTCACATCGCAAGACGTCGGTCAAGGGTTACCAATGTGGTTACCAAAAGGGGCGGCCATCCGTCGTACTGTCGAACGGTACATCGTCGATAAAGAGCTCGAACTGGGTTATGAACATGTCTACACACCTGTGCTCGGTTCAGTTGAGTTGTATAAGACGTCAGGTCACTGGGATCACTATCAAGATGACATGTTCCCGAAAATGGAGATGGATAATGAAGAACTCGTTCTTCGGCCGATGAACTGTCCGCACCACATGATGATTTATAAAAATGAGCCACGCTCATACCGTGACTTACCACTCCGTGTCGCAGAACTTGGTGGCATGCACCGCTATGAAATGTCAGGTGCACTGACGGGGCTACAACGCGTGCGTTACATGGTCCTAAACGACGGGCATACATTCGTCCGTCCGGATCAAATGAAAGATGAGTTTAAAGCCATCGTTCACTTGATTCAAGAAGTCTACGCGGACTTCGGGATTACCGATTATAAATTCCGTCTGTCTTACCGTGACCCGGCAGATAAGGAAAAGTATTTCGACAACGATGCGATTTGGGAAATGGCGCAACGTGAGTTGAAAGAAACGATGGATGAACTTGAACTGGAATATTTCGAAGCAGAAGGTGAAGCCGCGTTTTACGGTCCGAAGCTCGATGTTCAAGTCCGGACAGCACTCGGTAAGGATGAGACACTGTCGACAGTTCAGCTCGACTTCTTGTTACCGGAGCGCTTTGAATTGACGTATAAAGGAAATGACGGACAAGACCATCGTCCGGTCGTCTTGCACCGTGGTGTCGTTTCGACAATGGAACGTTTCGTTGCGTACTTGATCGAAGAATACAAAGGGGCATTCCCGACATGGCTCGCACCGGTCCAAGTCAAATTGATTCCGGTCTCACGGGCACAGGAAGACTATGCACGTGAAATTAAAGCGATGCTCTTGAAAAAAGGGATCCGGATTGAAACGGACTTCCGCGATGAGAAGCTCGGTTACCGCATCCGTGAAGCACAGATGAACAAAATCCCGGTCATGCTCGTACTCGGGGATAAAGAAGTGGAGTCACGGGAAGTCAACATCCGTCGTTATGGCTCGAAAGATTCAAGCAATGCCTCGCTTGAGCAATTCGTTGCTGATTTAGAAGCAGAGATTGCCAACCGTTCGAAGTAATCAATAATAAGCTGAATCGGTTAGCACGACACAAGTCAGCTTTCCTGTCCGTCACGGGCACGGGAAGGCTGGCTTTTTCTTGCATCCGGGAGGAATCGCAGCTTAACCCGATGGATTTTGGAGAAATTTTCGAGTCCACCCGTTTTGTATCTACAGAGTTTTTGAGAAACGACCGATACATGGATGAGAGGGGTGGAACGGTTGAAGAAATTAATTTTAGTGTGTCTTTGTGCGATGTCGTTTACCTTCATTGCGCCGGACATCGAACGAGTCGAAAGTATGAAAACATACCGGATTACACCTCGGACAGAGCCGATTGATTCTGTTTTACGAAAGTATTCGACATATAATGAAAAAACAAAAAACTATTATACGTTGCGGTCTTATTTAGAAAAAATTGAGGCGGAAGGCGGTGGGACACTGATCTTAGCGAAAGGAACGTATCTGTCGCCGATTCGTGTGGGGGTTCCATCGAATACAACGATTCGTCTAGAAGATGGTGTCATCATTAAAAAGACATTCGATACCGGGACGACGAAAATCGCAGCAACAACAAGTGTCTTCGACCTCGTTCCACCATCCGTTTTGCGTCTGAAGACAACGGTCGGAAAATATAACGGTTCGAATTATGTGACGATTGAAGGTCAGGGCAATGCACAAATCGATTTAAGTCATCTCGCTAGAGGCGCAGCCTTTGCGATTGCCCATAACGCGAATCTTTACATCGGTGGACTGACGATTCGTAACCAAAACGGTTCACACGCGATTGAGTTAGATGCAACGAATCATGCTGTGATAGAAAATATGGCATTCATCAATGCGACGATGATTAAAAATACGGGACCCAATGAATCAATTAATTTAGATACACCTGATCCGGTAACACAAGGATTTCGATGGAAGTGGTCTGCGCAGGATCGGACACCGAATCAAAATATTGTGATTCGAAACAATACGTTCAAAAACATAAATGTCGCAATCGGTACCCACCAGTACTCGCAAGACCGTCCGCATCAGAATATTCGAATTGAATACAATACGATTGATGGTACGAAAGATCACGCGATTTCGATGATGAATTGGGAGAAGGCGATCGTTCAAATGAATACAATCCGAAACGTTCATCGAGCAGATGGAAAGGCGATCGCGATTCTCGGACGCGGTGTCGTTGGTGGAATCATCAAAGGTAATAAGATTGAAAATACAGATCGTGCGATCCAGATGCAACCACATCAAAGTAATGGATTTAAACCCGTCTATAATCGATTTACGGATGCTGAAAAGCTGAATCTTCGTAAAAATAAAATCAAAGAAGTCAAAGTAGGGCAAGTCGTACTTTATTCAAAGTTGAATAATTTTTCAGTAGAGACATCAGAACGGTTCAATTTTGTCCCATGAAGCATATAAATTCCATATTGAAGCGAAACGTGACAAGTGATTGCTGCAAAAAGAAGAACTGGTCATCCTATGTAAAAGTCTTCTGTCAGTAGTGTTTCTATAATTAAAAACAGCCCACTCCCGATTCAGGAGTAGGCTGTTCGTTTATACGGCTTATTATTTTTGCATTTGTTGCAAGAACGGTTTGATGTCGACGTTCAATGCTTTCGATAACTTTTCACCGAGTGACGCATCGGCACGGTAGAAGTTACAGATTGCGAGTAAGACCGTGTTTTCGTGACGTACTTGTTGAAGGTCATTCACAAGGTTATTGAGAAGAGCCATCTGTTCTTCTTCCGTCATACGACGGTAGACTTCACCAGCTTGGCCGAAGTTATTCGTTTTCTCGATTTCGAGACGGCCATGAATGTCATCATGGAGTGGTTGTGTGTCTTCCGTATACTCAGGTGTTTGTTTCGGTTCATCTTGGTAACGGTTTGGTTCGTAGTTGACTGAACTTGTTTGCTGCTTAAACGGCATTGCACCATCACGCTGGTAGTTGTTGACTTGAGCGAACGGGCAGTTGATTGGAAGCTGTTGATAGTTCGGTCCAATCCGGTGACGCTGTGTATCGGAGTAAGAGAATAAACGGCCTTGAAGTAGTTTATCTTCAGATGGTAACATACCCGGTACAAGGACACCTGGGTTGAAACCGACTGATTCCGTTTCAGCAAAGTAGTTGTCGACGTTTTTGTTTAATGTCATCGTTCCGACGTGTTGGAATGGAATGACATCTTCGAACCAGTCTTTTGTAGCGTCAAGTGGGTCGAAGTCGAAGTTTTCGACATCAGCAGGATCGAGTACTTGGACGAAAAGATCCCATTCTGGGAAATCGCCATTTTCGATAGCTTGGAATGTATCGTTAGACGCATGATTAAAATCTTTTCCTTGTACTTCGGTTGCTTCGTCGGCAGATAAATTATGAACGCCTTCTTTTGGTACCCAACGTAACTTGATGTAGACCGTGTTACCGTGTGCGTTTACCCATTTGAATGAGTGAACAGAAGAACCACGCATTTTACGGTAGCTCGCTGGAATTCCTTCATCTGTGAAGAGGTGCATCAACATATTCGTTGATTCAGGGCGAAGTGTCATGAAATCCCAGTAACGATCAGGATCTTGGATGTTTGTCCGTGGATCCGGTTTTAATGAATGAACCATGTCCGGGAACTTCATTGCATCTCGAATGAAGAAGACCGGTAAGTTGTTACCGACGAAATCCCAGTTTCCTTCTTCTGTATAGAATTTAACAGAGAAGCCGCGTGGATCACGGAGTGTTTCAGGAGAGTGTGTACCATGAATGACGGTAGAGAAGCGGGCAAAGACAGGGACTTCCGTTCCTTCTTCTTGTAGGAAAGCCGCTTTTGTATATTTTTTCATCGAATTTTTTACTTTAAAGACACCGTGTGCGCCGAAGCCACGTGCGTGTACAACGCGTTCCGGTACGCGCTCACGGTCAAAGTGAGCAATTTTTTCGATTAATTGATAGTCTTCTAATAAAGTAGGTCCGCGACGTCCAGCTGTACGTGAGTTTTGGTTGTCCCCAATCGGCACACCCTGATTCGTCGTTAATTTCTTTTCGTTTTCATTCATTATTTTAACTCCCCCTTATGTAAGATTAAAACAATTATAAAACAATAATCATTCTAAATAAAGAAATAAGCACTATTCAAATAAATAATTTTTAGCACAAGATAAATTTACCCATTCATTTCTAATCAGAAACTTCTTGCTAAACGAACTTAGGATTGCTATTATAATCAAGTATGTGAGCAACGTGCTAATTGAACTGATAAAGCGGCTTGACATCACGGGAAAGTAAGTGCTATGATAGCAAAGTGAAATGACAACAAAGCAGAAGCATCCCGCTTCTCACCATGTACAGGTTGCTGTGCTGGTCCATCATGATGATATGTGATAGTAGAGTGTTCTCTGACTATTGTATTCTTTATGAGTGTGGGCGGGAAAAACTGCCGACGCTTTTTTTATAGCGTTTTATATCATTCATTTTTCGTGCTCTGCACGATGGAGGTGCTAACCATTAGCAAAGATCTGTTAATCAATGAAGGCATCCGCGCTCGAGAAGTTCGTCTTATCGGAGCGGATGGTGCACAACTTGGAGTCCAATCACGCACTGAGGCATTGCGTCTCGCTGAGGAAGCTGACCTTGACCTCGTCATGGTCGCACCACAAGCAACGCCGCCTGTATGTAAAATCATGGACTACGGTAAATACCGTTTCGAGTTGCAAAAGAAGGACAAAGAAACTCGGAAGAATCAGAAAGTGATTCAGATGAAAGAAGTCCGTCTCAGCCCAACAATCGAGGAGAATGACTTCCAAACGAAATTCCGTAATGCGAAGAAATTCTTGGAGAATGGTAACAAAGTGAAAGCGAGTATTCGCTTCCGCGGACGTGCCATCACTCACTCGGAAATCGGTAGACGTGTCCTTGAACGTCTCGCTACGGATTTAAGCGAGTTCGGTGTAGTTGAACAGAGACCGAAGATGGAAGGACGCAGCATGTTCTTAGTGCTTGCTCCAAAGAAAGAAGACTAATCGAATCGAAGTAGGAGGGAATCTCTCATGCCTAAAATGAAATCGCACCGCGGTGCTTCTAAGCGTTTCAAACGTACTGCTTCTGGCAAATTGAAACGTGGTCGTGCTTACACAAGCCACTTATTCGGTAACAAATCAACTAAAGCGAAACGTAAATTACGTAAAGCTAGCATGGTATCATCGGGTGACTTCAAACGCATCCGTCACATGATCGCGAAGTAATTTATTCAATCGTACACAGATTTAGGAGGGAATTTATATGCCACGCGTAAAAGGCGGATATACGACTCGTCAACGTCGTAAAAAACAACTCAAATTAGCTAAGGGCTATTACGGCTCGAAACATACACTCTTCAAGGTAGCGAAACAGCAAGTCATGAAATCTCTCATGTATGCTTACCGTGACCGTCGTCAAAAGAAACGTGACTTCCGTCGCCTCTGGATCACTCGGATCAATGCGGCTGCACGTATCAACGGTCTTTCTTATAGCCGCATGATGCATGGTCTCAAACTTGCGGGTATCGACATCAACCGTAAGATGCTTGCTGACCTCGCAGTTACAGATTCAGCTGCATTTGCTTCACTTGCTGACTCAGCAAAAGCAAAATTGAACGCTTAAGTTCTACAATTCGTCGGGGAATTTAATTCTCCGGCGTTTTTTTTTGAGGAATGCTAAAATAGGTGATAGGCAGAAGTTTATGTCTACGTTTTATTTTTTTGGATAGAAGGAGAATTAAGATGGACTGGTTGACACTTTTTGAGATGCAGGAACAGTTAGATAAACGAATCCAGTCAGAACATAATTTGACCGGGAATCAGTTTGATGAGCGGTTGCTTGCCCTATTAGTAGAGTTAGGCGAACTGGCGAATGAAACACGTTGCTTTAAATTCTGGTCGACAAAGGGACCATCAGCACAAGTTACGATTCTTGAGGAATATGTCGATGGCGTCCATTTCCTCCTATCGCTCGGTCTAGCTCTTGATTATAAGAAAGATCGATTCGTTGAAGGGGATTATTACTTGACTGCGACAGACGCGTTTTTAGATGTTTACAATAAAACAAATGTGTTCGCGATTTCAAGAACAGAACAAAGTTACGATGTTTTAATTGGTGCATACCTAGCATTAGGTGCTACACTTGGTTTTACACAAGAAATGATTTTCAAGGCTTATGTTTCAAAAAACGAGGCGAATCATGTTCGCCAAGACAACGGTTACTGAGGAGGAAATCAGATGAATGAACAATTACATATGTTGAAGCGTCTAACGGATGCAACAGGAGTACCCGGGAACGAGAAAGAAGTACGCCAGCTCATGCGGGAGTATCTAGAACCTCACGCTGAAGCATTCCATCAAGATGGGTTAGGTAGCTTATTCGCGGAACACAAAGGGGCAGAAGATGATGCGCCTCGTATTTTAATTGCCGGTCACATGGATGAAGTTGGATTCATGGTGACGAAGGTGGATGAAAAAGGGTTTCTCCGCTTCCAACCACTCGGTGGTTGGTGGGGACAAGTGCTTCTGGCACAGCGTATGAACATTGTGACATCATCTGGAGAAGTCATTCCAGGCGTAATCGGTGCGAAACCACCTCATGTTTTACCACCGGAAGCGCGCAATAAACCAGTCGATATTAAAGAAATGTTTATTGATATCGGTGCTACTTCAAAAGAAGAAGTCGAAGGTTGGGGAATCCGACCAGGAGATACGGTCGTTCCACATTGCGAATTTACTGTGATGAAAAATGAGAATTTCTTGATGGCAAAAGCTTGGGACAATCGGATTGGCTGCGCGATTGCGATTGAAGCCATCAAACGTTTAAAAGAAGAAGGACATCCGAACACGATTTTTGCAGGAGCAACGGTGCAAGAAGAAGTTGGGCTTCGTGGCGCGCAAACGGCTGCGAACTTGATTCATCCATCGATTGCATTTGCTGTTGACACAGGAATCCCTGGTGATACACCAGGAATGACGGATCGCGAAGCATTGTCAAAACTTGGAGAAGGTGTACAAGTCATCATGTTTGATGCGACGATGATCGCACACCGTGGATTAATCGATTTCGTCACAGGTGTCGCAAAAGAAGAAAACATTAAATATCAATTGGACCTAACACCGGGTGGTGGGACGGATGCTGCGAAATTCCATTTATCGAACACAGGAGTTCCTTCGCTCGCATTGACAGTACCAATCCGTTACTTGCATACGAACGTTTCCATTATGCATAAAGCAGATTTCGAAGCAGCAGTCGATTTAATCGTTGCCGTTACGAAACGTTTAGATACGCAAGCAGTCCAAGCGATTTACGAGGGGTAAACCATGAAACATATTTCTTCTACGAAGAATGAGATCGTCAAACAATGGAAAAAGCTTTTAACAAAAAAAGGACGTCTTCAGACAAAACGTTTCCTCATTGAAGGAGAGCACCTCGTTGAAGAGGCTGTTCGTGCTGGAATCATCAAAGAATTGATTGTCCGTGAAGATGTTCAAGTTCCGGGTTCTTGGAAGAAAAATGCGGCTGACTTGATCACAATTGACGAATCAGTTGCCAAAGTCTTGTCAGAAACAGAAACGACACAAGGGATTTTCGCAGTTTGTGAGATGAAAGAGCAAACAGAGCGCTTAGAGCGTGGCCGTTACCTGTTACTCGATCGTCTGCAAGACCCGGGTAATGTCGGAACGATGATTCGGACAGCCGATGCTGCTGGATTCGATGGTGTCATCATTGGTCACGGGACAGTTGATGTCTATAACAGCAAAGTCCTCCGTGCAACACAAGGTTCGATTTTCCACTTGCCGGTCATCATGATGTCGCTTGATGAAGCGATTCAAGACTTGCATGAATTGGGAGTGTTCGTTCTTGGAACGGCACTACGCAATGCCAATCCGTATACAGAAGTCGAAAATCTTGGTGCAATCGGACTCATCATCGGGAATGAAGCACAAGGTGTATCACCGGAATTGCTCGACCAATGTGATGGACGTGCTTACATTCCAATTCGCGGAAAAGCGGAATCACTCAATGCAGCCGTTGCAGCAGGAATTTTACTGTATCATTTTGCTCCGGTCGATTGAATCACTGAAGCGTTCATGCTAAAGTGAGTTACAGTAGAACATTTAATTAGACGTTGATGGAACAGAGTAGGTTAGAGAACGATTCGATTAGGGAGAAGAAGCCTTAGACTGCAAGCTTCTTTACGAATCCGCTAGCTGAATTCACTCCGGAGTCGCACGAGAGATCGTGACGGGAAGCGCCCGTTATCGCGCTACTTGAGGACTTGATGGATTCAAGTCGAACAAGGGTGGTACCACGATTGAATTAAATCGTCCCTTCGGCATTTGCTGAAGGGGCGTTTTTTATTTGAAAAAAAGGAGTGACGAGCATGCGGGAACAATTAGAGGCACTTCGCGACGAAGCGTTACAACTCGTGAATCAAGCCAGTACACAAAAAGAATTAAATGATGTCCGTGTCAAATATCTCGGAAAAAAAGGTCCGATCACAGAAGTATTACGTGGAATGGGAAAATTATCAGCAGAAGAACGTCCGGTCGTCGGTGAAATCGCAAATGCGGTTCGTGGTGTCATCCAAACAGAACTCGAGCAACGTTTAGTAGACGTCAAGCAACAAGAAATGGACGCAAAACTAGCGCTTGAAGCGATTGACGTGACACTTCCGGGTCGACCGAAAAAAGTCGGACAAGCGCATTTGCTTCAACAAGTCACGGACGAGATCGAGGACATCTTTGTTGGACTCGGTTATACGATTGCAGAAGGACCTGAAGTCGAACAAGATTTGTTCAACTTCGAAATGTTGAATCTGCCGAAAGATCATCCGGCACGCGATATGCAAGATTCATTTTATATCACGGATGAAATTTTGATGCGGACCCATACGTCACCTGTCCAAGCGCGGACGATGCTCGCTTCGAAAGGTGAACCGATTCGGATTCTTTGCCCAGGGAAAGTTTATCGTCGCGATGAAGACGATGCGACGCACTCACACCAATTCATGCAAGTGGAAGGACTCGTTGTCGGAGAGTCGATTTCAATGGCAGACTTAAAAGGCACGCTCGAAGCATTCGTGAAGCAAATGTTTGGGGAGGCACGTGAAATCCGGTTACGTCCTAGCTTCTTCCCGTTCACAGAACCATCCGTCGAAGTCGACGTCTCGTGTTTTAAATGTGGTGGAAAAGGGTGCAATATCTGTAAACAAACAGGCTGGATTGAAATTTTAGGTGCCGGGATGGTTCATCCGCACGTCCTTGAGATGGCAGAATATGATAGTACGAAAATGTCTGGATTTGCCTTCGGGATGGGGATTGAGCGAATCGCCATGTTGAAATATGGGGTCGATGATATTCGCCACTTCTATACGAATGACGTTCGCTTCAGCGAACAGTTTTAAGGGGGAAAACAGATGTTAGTCTCAAAACAATGGTTACAGCAGTTCGTTGACGTCAGTCAGAAAACCGGTGAGGAACTGGCGGATTTAATTACGAAGAGTGGGATCGAAGTCGAGGGCGTCGAAGTCCGTGACGCCGATTTGAACAATATCGTCGTCGGTCATGTATTAACAAAAGAAAAGCATCCGGAAGCGGATAAGCTAAACATCACGACGGTTGATATCGGACAAGAAGAACCGGTCCAAATCGTGTGTGGTGCACCAAACATTGAAGCAGGACAAGATGTCATCGTTGCCCGTGTCGGAGCACGCCTTCCGGGCATTAAAATTAAGCGAGCTAAACTGCGTGGAGTCGTTTCTGAAGGCATGATTTGTTCACTTGAAGAACTTGGCTTTGAGAAAAAGTATATTCGTGAAGATGAGCAAGCTGGCATTCATACATTCCGTGAGCCGGTCACACCAGGGCAAGACGTCTTAGAACTACTTGGTCTGCATGACGAAGTATTAGAACTCGGTTTGACACCGAACCGTTCTGATTGCCTAAGCATGTACGGTGTGGCGCATGAAGTAGCAGGTATCTTAAATACGACGGCTGTTTTCCCGGCAATCGACGTGACGGAAGCAACTGATAAAACAACACTTGCTGTCACACTTGAGTCGGAGGAATGTCCGTTTTATGCGGCGCGTGAAATCCAACATGTCGTCATCGGTGAGTCGCCACTTTGGCTCAAAAACCGCTTGATTGCGAACGGGATTCGTCCAATCAACAATGTCGTCGACGTGACGAACTTCGTCTTACTTGAAACAGGACAACCGCTTCATTCATTCGATGCTGAAAAACTGGGGCAGCAAATCGTCGTTCGTCAAGCGAAAGCAGGAGAGTCCTTCCAAACACTTGACGAAGTCGAACGGACACTCGATCCTTCGATGCTCGTCATCACAGATGGCGAAAAGCCCGTCGCACTTGCAGGTGTCATGGGTGGTGCAAATACAGAAGTCGACGCAACAACGACGTCCATCATTCTCGAATCGGCTTATTTCGCACCGACATCTGTCCGGAAGACGAGTCGTGTCCTTGGATTACGTTCGGACTCCAGTTCACGTTTTGAAAAAGGGGTCGACCCGCGTCGTGTCTTGTTAGCACTCGACCGGGCAGCGGCATTGATTGCTGAACTTGCTGGTGGAACAGTCCTTGCTGGAACGGTCGAAGCAGGTACACTTCAACTCGATGATCACTTAATCGAAGCGAGTGTCTCGTATATCAATCATCGTCTCGGAATGGAAATCGAAGGTACGGTCATGAAAGAGTTATTAGAACGCCTTGGACTCGAAGTTGAGTTATCAGGAGATGCACTAACAGTCAGTGTACCGACACGTCGCCAAGACTTGATGATTCCGGCTGATATCGCGGAAGAAGTCGCACGACTCTATGGGTATGATGCATTGACATCGAGCTTACCGCAAGAAGCGAGCCGCGGGTTCTTGCCGAAACGGAATCAACATCGCCGTCAAATCCGTCGTCTCTTACAGGGTGCCGGTTTATCGCAAGCCATCACGTACTCACTGACGAGTGAACAACGTGCGATGCAATTCAATGAACAAACAGATCTCCACCCCGTTAAGTTGGCGATGCCGATCAGCGAAGCACGTTCGACACTTCGGACATCATTGATTCCAGGGTTACTCGAAGTCGCGCAACACAATGTCGCACGTCAACATGCCGATCTCGCCTACTACGAACTGGGGAGCGTTTACCTCCAGCGTGATGCGTCACTTGAGACGTTGCCGATCGAACAAGAACTGGTCGCTGGAGTCGCTGTCGGACTAGCGGAACAACACCGTGCGCATGGCGCAATGGTCAAAACGGATTTCTTCGTTGTCAAAGGAATCGTCGAAACGTTAGCAGAGGCACTCAATGTCACGTTGACATATGAAGCGGCGGTCATCGATTCGATGCATCCAGGTCGGACGGCACGTGTGTTGATGGACGGTGAAGCGATTGGGTTCGTCGGACAAGTGCATCCAGCACTCTCGAAAGAGCAGTATGGCTTAAAAGAAGTCTACGTCTTTGAACTCGATGCCATGAAACTTCACTCGAAAGAGCCGGTCGTCTATCAAGAGATGTCCCGTTTCCCATCGATGACGCGTGACATCGCGATTGTCCTCAATCAAACGGTCACAGCAAGCGAAGTGGAGCAAGTGATCATGCAAGCAGCAGGTCCGCTTTTACAACATGTCACATTATTTGATGTCTACACGGGCGATAACGTCGGTGAAAACAAAAAATCATTCGCCTTCTCGCTCCGTTATCAAAATAAGGAACGGACTTTGGTCGATGAAGAAGTCACGGCATCACATGAGCATGTCGTAACGGCTTTAACAAAAGCGTTCGACGCAGAACTTCGTGCGTAACCGGTCAATTGAATCACATGAGTTAAAACGAGGATGACGTCACTGTCATTCTCGTTTTTTTGCGTTTCGGCCGTTTCTTCGTTCAAGATACAGTCGAACTACAGCTAGACTACAGATACGTTGCATAAGATGAGCTTAGAAGATTAAAGGAGGAACACGAAAAATGAATTTTTTGAAGCGGGCAGGAAAAAGTATTGTAGCGCGAAAGGGAAAGACGATGATCATGTTGATTATTTTGACGGTAATCGGATCACTCGTACTGTCAGGATTCGCGATTCAGAATGCTGCTAAATCGGCGGGAGAAGAGGCGAGAAAAGAGTTAGGGGCGACGGTGACACTACAAGTCGATCGACAAAAGCAAATGCAGGAACGACAAGCGTCAGGTGAACGTGGACGACCAGAAGAAGTAGCGATTGATACGACGGATGTTGAAGCAATCGAACAACTAGATGAAGTCAAGTCCGTCAACTACCTGGCACAAACGACGGCGACATCGAGTGATCTCACACCGATTGAGAGTGAATCAACGAACTCAGGTGGTGGGCGAGGGGGAGAGATGCCTGAAGGGATGACGATGCCAGATTTCTCTTTAAATGGTGTGACGAACATGGAACTACTTGATACATACACGAACGGTACGTTGAAAATCGTGGATGGAGAAGCATTGACTACCGATGCTAAAGAAAAAAGTGTTGTCATCGATGAAAACTTAGCGACTGAAAATGATCTCAAAGTCGGGGATACGTTTAAGTTGACATCGACAACGACCGAGGATTCCGTAACAGTGACGATCATTGGTTTATCGGCATCGACGGAAGCGACATCCGATGCGAATTTCCGAGCGGCAGGCTTCATGGACCCGATGAATCAGATGTACATTGCAAATGATACACTCGCGAGCTTCTCGACTGAAGAAGGAACGGTCAGTGTATCGAGTGTCGTCTACGCGCTAGAAGATCCATCTGAAATCAATACGTTCAAAAAAGATGCGATGGCGGTCTCACCACTCGACTGGGATACGTTCACACTGGATGCGAATGATGCTGCTTATCAAAAAATGGTTGGACCGATTGAACAAGTCGCGTCCTTCTCAAAATCTGTCGTCTATCTTGTTAGTATCGCAGGTGGTTTGATTTTAGCGCTGTTGATTTTATTATCCGTCAGGGAACGTCGAAAAGAAATGGGTATTTTACTGGCGATGGGTGAAAAACGCTCGAAATTAATGGGGCAATTACTAATTGAAACGTTTGCGATTGCGGCAATTGCTTTCCTTGTCACGTATGCGACAGGTGGCATGACATCACAATTCATGACAGATCAGCTTTTGAACCGCGAGGTGACGGAAGCGGCTAGTTCGGTCGCAACGCAGACTGGTTTTGGCGGTCCGGGTGGACGCGGCGGACAACAAGTGTTAGATAGCATTCCACAAATTACAGAGATGACAACGAAGATTGATTGGACGACGTTACTTCAAGTCATCGAAATTGGAAGTCTAATCGTCTTTTTATCTGTCTTGTTACCTTCACTTGCCTTACTACGGATGAATCCAAAAGAAATTCTATTACGGGAGGATTAATACTATGACGACTTTAGAAATGACGAACGTCACCTATGCCTATACATCAGGAAGCAAGCAACAACGGATCTTGAACGATGTCTCGATGCAGTTCGAGGCCGGACGGTTTTATGCAATTCTCGGTGAGTCAGGTTCCGGGAAAACGACGGCTCTCAGTCTGTTGAGTGGACTTGATTCACCGACAGAAGGACAGATTACGTATCAAGGTCGCGATATTCGAAAAATCGGATTGACGACGTATCGTTCACGACATGCTGCGACCGTTTTTCAATCGTTTAATTTATTGACGTATATGAACGCATTGGATAACGTGATTGTCGCACTCGAATTGAGTGGACAACGCATAAAAGGAAAAAAGAAACATGCCCAAAATCTCCTTGAACAGGTCGGAATCGACGAAGCCCATGCGACAAAAAATGTACTGCAGTTGAGTGGAGGTCAACAGCAACGTGTCGCCATCGCACGTGCCCTTGCGACGGAAGCCCCAATCATTCTTGCGGATGAGCCGACGGGAGCGCTCGATGAAAAAACTGCGACGGACATCATTCGGCTATTTCAAGAACTTGCTCACCGTTCTAACCGTTGCATCATCGCGGTGACGCACTCTGCGGAAGTCGCCCGCGCTGCCGATCATATCATTGAATTGAAGAAACAGCGTTTTATAGAGAAGAAACGTGTTACAGAAGGCGAGGTCGTTCCTGCACGTTGATCCGAAAAAGCTCTCGCGTCTTTAGACGGGAGAGTTTTCCTTGAGCGCTTTAAGAAGCAATATTTTGTTTAGTTGAAAGCAACGTTGATCGACGGAAATAACCGTATAAGAGTCCACTACTGACGACGATGAGGCTACACATCAAAAACATGTTCGAGTAACCCACTTTCGCGGCGATGCCTGACAAAAGAAAAGCACCGATTCCGAACCCGCTATCGTAAGCGAGAAAGAATGTCGAAATCGCCTTGCCTTTTTGTGCGGGAGCCGCATAGGTCAACATGACGGTTTGTAACCCTGGGAAAATCGAAGCGGAACCAATTCCGATGATGAGGGCGGCGGACAATAATCCGGGAAGTGTCGGGAACAGTCCGAGTACTAAAAAACCGACGGCGTATAAAACATACGATGGCACCAATACAGAGGCTGGTCCGCGTCGATCAAACCGCTTACCGGCAAAAGGACGAATGGCAACCATGCCGAGTGCAGCAAGGCCATAAAAGTAAGAGGCATAAGTGACATGGTCCATCGCATCTGCATACAGCGAAATGAACGCGGATGTACTTGAAATCGCAATACCAGCAAGAACAGTTGCAAGAAGCAAGACAGGACTTGATAAGAATAACGACTGCCGTAAACGAAATGGTGCGGAACTTGTAACGTGACTACTCGTTAATGGTAAACGCCAGATGAAACTAAACGAACAAATCGCAAGCAGGGCAATCGTTACGAAGTACCAGACGAGCGCATCGTGTGCAATCAACGTCAATCCGATGACCGGCCCGAGAACGGAAGCAAGGTTCATCGAGAGGACGAAATAGCCCATTCCTTCCCCTTGACGAGGTGTTGGAATCAGCGTGGTTACGCTTAGGCTTAGTGAAGAAGAAATCATTCCGAAACTAAACCCGTGTAAGACACGAATGATCAATAACAGACTGAATGATTCGAGCGGTAAGACGATGAGATATAAGCAACTGACAATCATGAAAAATGTAGCGGACAACAGTAACATTCGTTTGAGCTCATAACGATCGAGCCAATGTCCGATTAAAGGACGTGAACAAACCGTTGCTAAAATGAATGCCGTTACGACCCAACCGAGCGAACTTTGAGAAACATTGAACTGTTGTGCGGCCAGTAAAGGTAAGGAAGCATTCAGTAAATAAAAGGTGATGAACAACAGTAGATTGACGACGAGTGTCGTTACATAGTGACGGTGGAATAAACGATTCAAGAAGATTCCTCCTGTTCGACAGGACGGTGGGTCGCCAGCAGACGGGTCATCAAAATCTCTAAAGAATGTTGTTCTTCTTTTGATAGTTCACCTAGGAACAAGCGATGTGCTGCCTGGACTGCTTCATCGATACCATTGAAAGCAGCTCTTGCCTGTGGTGTCAATTCAACAAGGCGTTGTCGTCCGACGGATTTCCGAGAGATGAAGCCTAGTTCTTCTAAGCGAACGACCGTTTTCGTGACAGCTGGTTTTTCGATGATTAAGTATTTCGAGAGGGTGATTTGCGACACCGGTTCAAGTAAGGAGACTGCTTTTAACAATGACCATTGACCAGTGTGCAAAGAATGTTGGGCAAGGACGGCGTCGATATCTCGTTTGACGAGCCGTGCCACTTTTGAAAGTTGACCAAGAATATCTTCTTGTTGGGATGACATTAAAAAACCTCCTTTAAGTTAACTAGTTAACTTAAAGGAGTATAACGAATGAAGTTAGTGTTTGGCAAGGAGGAAATCTTAAACGATTGATTTGAACCGTGCTGCAAATTGAACCTGATTGGGACTTCCTTGAAGAGTAGCATCGATGTCTAGTCGTTCCATGATTTGATGAACGAGATAAAGTCCGAGCCCGCTGCCACCATGCATACGATTTCGGGATTGCTCAGAGCGTTCGAGAGGATTAAACCAGGCAGCGGTCTCACTCGAATCTTGGGTCGTCGGGAAATTTGTAATGCGCAACGTCAACTCGTCTCCTTGTTCGAACTCGATATGAATCGTTCCATTAACAGCGGTATAGGAAATCGCATTCATCAAGAGATTATGGAGTGCCCGTTCAAGTAACTGGGCATCGGTTTGAACAGTCAACTCGTTTTCTATGAGGACGATGTCGAGGTTGCGATCGACAATTAACTGATCGAACTGTTGCAATTGATGCTTGATTAATGTGAGTGGGTTAATTGGTGTGAGTTGAAGATTCATTTGCTCAACACGAGCGACTTCTAACAATTCGGCAATGAGTCGCTCCATATCTTCAATGACGTGCCCCGCCCGAGCTAGATAATGATCCCGGTCACGATAGGCACCGAGGTTTAACAGCATTCCTTCAATTTGACCTTTCACAATGGTGACGGGTGTTTTGAGTTCATGTGAGATGGCGAGGAATAATTGACGACGTTCCGCATCGCGCTTACGGTCTTTTTCGGACTCGAACCGCAATTGTTCGTTGGATGTTTGAAGCGACTCCATCGTGACTTCAAGTTTAGTCGCCAATTGGTTAATGTTTCGTGACAAATCACCCAGTTCATCGGCAGAAGTATGATGGGTTCGGACGGAAAAATTCAAGTTCGCCAGTTCTTTTGTTGCTTGATTAATTGTTAAGAGTGGGCGTGAGATGATGCGCGAATACAGATAGGCGGCAAGACCTGCTAGCAGAAGCAAGGGTAAGACGATATAGGGCGCTAATTTTAAAATAACGCTTTTCACTTCATCGATTGGCTGAATCATCTGATCGACATCTAAAATGACAGTTTGGTCTACTAATTGAAGCGGAATTGAATCTTGAATTATTCCAGCAGGAGAAGTATTGGCAGTTCGTCGAACCGGTCCACGTCCAAAACCAGGTGCGTATAACAATTGATCTTCTTCCGTCCATAAGGAAAAACGAATCCCTTTTGCCGTTAACTGATCGAGCAGCGGAAGGAGATTTTCGCTCGAGAGATGCGTGCTCTCTTCTTGAAGAGAAGCCATCGTCGCGTGAAATTGCTCTTCCCGATAACTTTGATAATAAGAAGGTAATGTCGCATATAAAAAACCAATCGTCGAAAGAACTGCCACAATCAACAAACTCATCGTCAGGAAAAAAAGTTTTCCCGTGATGCGTGGACGTTTAATTAGTCGCTTCAAGTTTATAGCCGACCCCTTTCACGGTTTGAATGTAAGGTAAATCAATTTTTTTACGTAAATTTTTAATATGTGTATCTAAAAAACGTGTATCTCCTAATGCATCGAATCCCCAAAGTTGTTGAATCAACTGTTCGCGCTCTAAGACTCGTCCAGGATTTTCAAGTAATAAATGAAGGATTTGAAATTCCTTGAGGGTCAACGTCGTTTGAATTCCTGAAATTAAAACGTTATAGCTTGACGGAAATAGGGTAATCTCTCGAAAAGAGAGTTGTTCTTCAGAGTTCGTTTGGATTCGTCTGATGATCGCTTCAATTCTTCGTAGTAAAATCCGAAGTGAGAAGGGTTTGGCGATGTAATCATCGATTCCAAGGTCAAATCCCTTCACTTGATTTTCCTCATCCTGCAAGGCTGTCAAAAAAATAATTGGTGTTTGTGATTGCTTTCGAATGTTGCGTGCGACTTCAAAACCATCAAAATAGGGCATCATGATATCTAAAATGATTAAATCGAATGAATCGGACTGATATAACTTTAATGCCTCCATCCCATTTGTGGCACAGGAAACGTTATATCCACTTGATTCAAGTAATTCCGTAAGCAGTTCACGAATATCGAATTCATCTTCTGCTATTAATATATGTGTCATAGTTTTCACCTCAACTTTAGTTGTAGCATACTTACCTGAAGTTTAACTGAAGATTACTGGAAGACTGTTTAGAAAATGCTAGAATGGATCAAAATCAAATTCGGATTTTGAACATAGAAGGGAAGCGAACACCATGAATCATCAACACAAATTACTGTCAGACTTGCTTTCGCCTTTCCAGTTAACGACTGAAGAAAACCCAGTGATTACAAGCATTGAAACGGACTCACGCAAAGTGAAGCCGGGGAGCCTGTTCATCTGCATTCGTGGTTATACGGTAGATGGGCATCAATATGTACAAGAAGCAAAAGATAACGGAGCGGTTGCGATTCTTGCTGAAAAACAAGTCGGGGTAGTAGGGATTCCAACGATTCTCTTACCGGATACGAAACAAGCAGCAGGAAAGATTGCTGATTTTTTTTATGACCATCCGAGTCAAAAGATGAGAGTCTACGGTATTACTGGAACAAATGGGAAAACGACGACGACGCAACTTTCTTACGACTTGTTTCGAGCTGCCGGAAGACGAACGGGAATGATCAGTACGGTAGGTGCTCTGATTGATGGGCAACGTTTTGAGACACCAAATACGACACCGGAAGCTGTCATCTTACATCGTTTATTACACGAAATGGTCAACAATGGCGTAACGGACTGCATGCTCGAAGTATCGTCACATGCGTTAGTTGAGGGACGTGTAGAAGGTGTATCCTTCCACGCAGCGGCGTTCACGAACCTTTCACATGACCACTTGGATTATCATCAATCGATGGAAGAGTATGCGGAAGCGAAAGGCATGTTGTTTCAACAAGTAGCGAGGAATGACGGGAAGGGACTCGTCTTAAATGAGGAAGACGCGGCGAGTCACGTCATGGAGCGGGCCGGGGCAAATGTTCCTGTCACGTGGTATTCGACAAAGATAGAATCGGAAGCATCAATTGTAGTCGAATGGCGAGAGGAATCGGTAAATGTTCGAATTGACGGAACGACTACTGAAGTCCCGATCGCGCTACTCGGAAACTTTAATGCGGCCAATTTAGCAGCCGCGATCGGATTGATGAAAACAGGCGAGGTCAACATGTATGAATTAATTCGACATATCCCGTCGCTTCGTTTACCCAAAGGGCGACTCGAGCGGCTATCGTTTGAAGGAACGGAAATTTATATCGATTATGCGCACACTCCAGACGGGTTAAGAAAATGTTTGGAAGCGCTATCCGTTTCGAATGAGGCATTATACGTCGTATTAAGTGCAGCGGGTGAACGTGACCGGACGAAACGTCAGGAAATGGGACGAATTGCAGCACAATATTGTGCAGGAATTATCGTCACGGTTCACGATACGAGACGAGAAGATCCAAGACAAATTATTGATGAACTGAGCGTGGATATTTCGTCTGATAAAATCATTTCTTGTCACGTAGATCGAAAAAATGCCTTGCTCGCGGCAGCTGAAATTGCGCTCGAAGGAAAACGCGTTGTAATTGTCGGAAAAGGACACGAAGAAATCGAGCGAATCGGGACTGAAGGTGTCCCGTTCAATGAAACGAAAATTCTTCTCGCGGAGTTAGGGCGTTTGAAAGGAAAAGAGTCAGCCATTTAAAAACCGACCACTCCTTAGGATGATGGTCGGTTTCGTTTTTCAGCTAATTGTGTCGCTTTTTTTGTATTAGCAAAATGAAATTTTGTCCAGTTCTTTAATTGATCTGGACCGTGTTTCAATAAAAGTGATGCAGCGACTTGATCGACCTTTGCACCTGCACCTTTCGGAATTTCTGTACCCGCTTGTTGACTGAGTACATCCATCTCTTTCAAAAAGATCGCGCGGGCGAGGATGGATGCTGCTGCGACAGCGACATGAAGTCCTTCTGCTTTCGTCGAAAAATAAACGTTCTCTTTGACTTGGTTTACTTCACCAGACAAGTGTTTATAATAGGTCGCTTTTTCTGCGAACTGATCGATTAGAATCGCTTTTGGAGTGGCTTCGAGCTTTTCGAGCAGACCACCTAGCGCTGAATTGTGTAGAAGTGCCGTCATCTTTCCTTGTGTCATCGTACGCTGCATCCGATTGTAGTCTGGATTATGAAGGATTCGGAATTCGTACGGAATGACGGCATGAAGGTCGCGGGCAATCTTTCGGATTTCGATGTCCGAGACATTTTTGGAATCACGCACACCAAGTTCTTGGACGAGCTCGATTTGTTGTGCATCTACATAGGCGGCAACGACGACGAGCGGACCAAAGAAGTCTCCTTTCCCGACTTCATCACTACCGATGACTGACCAAGTCGAGAAGTCTCTCGGAAGCAGTCCACTCGCAGTAGAAGGGGCTTTCTTTAAGAGCGGGGCTCCGTAACGGGCAGAAATCGCCTCAGCTTCTGTGCCTTGGAACATTACTTTTCCTGAATTATAGATGGTGACGACACAGGTTTTCGTGCGTGCAGCAAAGCGGGCATATGGTGGCGATGTGATACGAGAAGCTTGAAAATCAGAAATAACGACTTCTTGTTTATCCTTTGGTAATTTTAAAACGACGGTTCCCATAAATAGATCATCCTTTCAGACAACAAGCATACCATCCTCTAGACCGATGGTGGACTTCTTTTCCTATTTCAAAAATGATGGTACTATATGAAAGAAGCAAAGTATGAGGAGGACAGAATAATGGCTGATTCAGAAGGGCTGAACCGGACGACGATTCATATCGCAGGTAATGATTATACGATTGTCGGGACGGAGTCGCCAGAACACGTACGTGAAGTGGGTCTCCTCGTCGATACAAAAATTCGGGAAATTCGAGACCAAGCACCACAACTCGACGTTCGTCAAATTGCCGTTTTAGCGGCTCTCAATATTGGTAGTGATTACGTAAAAATCAAAAAGAATTTGGGTGAACTTTAAACTATGATTACCTTTGTTATTTTATTATTTCTCGCATTAGGAACGATGACAGGTGTCCGTCGAGGCGTTGTCTTGCAAGCAGGACATTTACTGAGTCTGTTGATCTCGTTCATCGTGGCACTCTCGTTTTATGATGAGTTAGCTGCAAAATTTAAATTATGGGTTCCATATCCATCAACACTCGACGATGCTGGAATTGATTTAACGATGTTTTCAATTCCGAGCTCAATTGGGTTAGATGAAGTATTTTATAAAGCATTTTGGTTCATCGTTCTGTTTTTCGGGACAAAAATCATTTTATCAATGATTTTATCGATGTTTGATTCCTTGACGAACATTCCAGTGTTAAAACAAGTGAAAGGTTTACTCGGCGGTATATTTGGATTCATCGAGATGTATATTTTCGTGTTCTTGATTCTATTTTTGGCAGCCTTTGCGCCAGTCCAATCGATTCAAGATGCCATTGCGAATTCGAGCTTGGCGACATTCATGATTCAACATACACCGTTATTAGCGGAATGGCTCATGACGAAAGTCGGTTTGATAAAATAACGCGCTCCCGTTAACTGGGGGCTTTTTTTGAGGGGAGAATTGACGATGCGAACGACTCAAGATGCGATTCGACATTTAGAACGGATTTCCGTTTATCTCGAAGTAAAAGGTGAAAACCCATTTAAAATCAATGCCTTTCGTAAGGCGGCAAGTATATTAGAAGCGGCAGAACACGATTTCATGGACATTGAAGATTTCACAGCGATGAAAGGGATTGGCAAAGGAACAGCGGCGGTCCTTGAAGAATTCCGGACGACAGGCACGAGTACGGCACTCTCGGAACTGGAACAAGAAGTGCCAGAAGGTCTGATTGCGCTACTGAAGATTCCAGGTCTCGGAGGTAAGAAACTCGCAAAATTACATGATGTCGGTGTCATCGATGCAGATTCCTTTGCCGAAAAACTGGAGGATGGTACAGTCGAAGCGATGCCGGGATTCGGGAAAAAGACAGTCGAAAAATACGTGAAGGCACTCGAAACCTTTGAAACACGACCGGAACGATTACCGTACGGTGTCATGCGAAAAATCGTAAGTGAACTCGAACAGACACTAACGGCATTTGAAGGAATCATCCGATTCGCAGTTGGCGGAAGTTTCCGTCGCGCGGAAGAGACGTGCAAGGATCTTGATTTTATTTTGTCGACAGATCAAGCAGAAGTCGTCAAAGGACAATTACTCGAGCTTGAGCAAATCGATGAAATCATCGCGGCAGGTGAGACGAAAGTATCGGTCGTCTTAAAACGCGATACGAACTATATCGCAGTCGACTTCCGCTTAGTCGACGACGCAGCATTCGCCTCGACGTTACATCACTTCACAGGGTCGAAAGATCATAATGTTCGGATGCGGCAACTCGCAAAAGAACGTGGTGAGAGTATTTCGGAATACGGTGTCGAGACGAAAGACGGTTTGTTCCAACCACAAACAGAGGATGAATTATTCGCGCGGTATGACTTGCCGTTCATCCCACCAGAGTTACGTAGCGGGCGCCACGAGTTTGAACAAGATTTGACGCGACTGATTACGGAAAAAGATATCCAAGCGGATGTCCATATGCATACGACGTGGTCGGACGGAACCTTATCAGTCGAAGAACTCGTCGATGCTTGTGCTGCGCGCGGTTACTCGTGGATGGCCATCACGGATCACAGCCAATACATGAAGTTCGTCAACGGATTGACGATAGATCGCTTACGCAAACAACGTGTTGAGATTGAAGCCGCGCGTAAGAAACATCCCGACATGACAATCTTATGTGGTGTCGAGATGGATATCTTGCCGGATGGATCACTTGATTATGAGGATGAGTTCTTGCAGGAAATGGACTACGTCATCGCCTCGATTCATTCGAAGTTTGATCAGACGGAAACTGAAATCATGCAACGGTTAGAAAATGCTTGTCGTAATCCTTATGTCTCACTCATTGCCCATCCGACAGGACGAATCATCGGTCGGCGCGAAGGTTATGCCGTCAATGTTGATCGCCTGATTGAACTGGCGGCAGAGACAGGGACAGCGCTTGAACTGAATGCGAACCCGGCACGTTTTGATTTAACGGCGGCTTCGCTCGCGAAAGCAAAGGCAGCGGGTGTTAAAATCATGATTAATACGGACACACACCGTCCAGAAATGTTAGAAGACATGAAACTTGGAGTCCTCCATGCACGTAAAGCATACTTGGAACCAACAGATGTCATCAATACGTGGACGGCGCAGGAGGCGCGTGCCTTCTTTGATCGAAAACGTTTAGGAGTGGATTAAATGAATGCTAACGCATTACGCGTCTTAGAATATGATAAATTGAAAGACTTACTCATCAAACAAACGGCTAGCTCGCTCGGAGCACAGTTCGTCAAAAATATGCAACCGTCAGAAGATTATGAACAAGTCAAAGCACTCTTAGCCGTGACGACGGAAGCGACGACGGTCTATCGTCTACGCGACCGTTATCCGTTCGGCGGTTTAACGGATGTGCGTAGTGAAGTCAAACGGTCTGAGATTGGTTCAATCCTCTCGACGAGTGAATTGTTGGCTGTAGCAGACGTCGTTTACTCCGGACGCCAAGTGAAAGCTTTTCAAGAACGGCTGCACGAGGACAATCCCGACTTACGATTGCCGGCACTCGACAGCCGAATCGAGCAAATTACAAAGCTCGTCGAAATCGAACAAGGGATTCGTCATGCGATTGATGACCAAGGCGTCGTCCAAGACTCTGCGAGTGACAAACTACGGTCGTTAAGAAGTCAGCTGCGCTCACTCGAAGGACAAGTCCGTTCGAAAATCGACGGTGTCTTACGCAGTAAATCGAAGATGTTGTCGGATGCCATCGTCACGATGCGAAACGACCGTTATTGTGTCCCGGTCAAACAAGAATACCGTCAAGCATTTGGCGGGATTGTCCACGATCAATCAGCGTCTGGTGCAACACTGTTCATCGAACCACAAGCCGTCGTTGCCGCAAATAACGAAATCCAAGAAGCGCGTCTCAAAGAACGTGCCGAAATCGAACGCATTTTAGCCCAGTTATCGGCACTTGTCGGTGCCGTCGGAGATTCATTACGGATTAATCTCGATGTGTTGGCAGAACTCGATTTCATCATGGCGAAAGCGTTGTATGGTCATCAAATCCGTGCCGTCGAGCCACGCTTGAATGAAGAACGGCGAATCGTCTTAAAAGAAGCGCGCCATCCGTTCATTGCGGATGAAGATGTCGTCCCGATCACCGTTTCCTTAGGTGGCGAATTTACATCACTCGTCATCACTGGACCAAACACCGGTGGGAAAACCGTCACGTTGAAGACGATTGGTCTTCTGCAACTGATGGTCCAGTCCGGATTATACGTGCCGGCAGCCGACGAAACGGAACTGAGTGTCTTTGATGCGATTTATGCAGATATCGGTGACGAACAATCGATTGAACAAAATCTCTCGACGTTTAGTTCACACATGACGAACATCGTCTCGATGATGGAGAAGATTGACTTCATGAGCCTCGTCCTATTTGATGAGCTCGGAGCAGGAACTGATCCGACGGAAGGGGCGGCACTCGCGATTGCGATTCTCGATGAAGTCAAGCGTCGCGGAGCACGTGTCGCCGCGACGACTCACTATTCGGAACTGAAAGCTTATGGTTATAATCGTGAAGGTGTCGTCAATGCCTCGATGGAATTTGATGTCGAATCACTCAGCCCGACCTATCGTTTACTGATTGGTGTCCCGGGTCGCTCGAATGCCTTTGAAATTTCGAAACGACTTGGCTTATCGGACATGGTGATTGAGGCAGCGCGTGGTCAAGTCGGAAGCGATGCTCAGTCTGTCGAAACGATGATTGGTCGACTCGAGGAAGCGAAACAACGTGCCGAATCACTCGAGCAAGAACTACAACAAGAAAAAGAGCGACTGACATTAGAGCGCGAACAGTTCGAACAGGAACAAGCTGAAATTTTTGAGGAGAAAAATGAAATTTTAGCGAAAGCAGAAGAAAAAGCGACACGAGCCGTCGAACGCGCTCAAAAAGAGGCGGAGGCTGTTATCAAACGCCTGAAAGAACTCCGTGATGCAGGTGCCGTCAAGGAACATGAATTGATTGAAGCCCGCAAGCAGCTCGAACAAGCAAAACCGACCTTACAAGATCAGCGGATTGCGAAAGTAAAAGCGAAACATGATAAAACGCCGACGTTTGCTAAAGGTGAAGAAGTCAAAGTGACGACCTTCAATCAAAAAGGCTACATCATCAATCAAAACTCAAACGGCGACTACACGGTTCAAGTCGGTATCATGAAAGTCAACGTCAAGCCCGGTGATCTCGCTAAAATCGGAGCAGCCAAACCAACCCAGAAGACAACGAAACGGTCAGGAAGTTCAAGTATCACAAAACAATCGTCTCCGTCAGCCGAACTCGATTTACGCGGTGTACGGGTAGAAGAAGGTCTATCGAAACTGGAACGTTTCATGGATCAGGCGTTATTGTCGAACTATGATCATATCCGTGTCATTCATGGACTCGGGACGGGTGCGATGCGTCAAGGTGTGCAGGAATACTTGCGTGGCAATCGTCACGTGAAGACGTCTCGACTCGGTGGTCAAGGTGAAGGTGGACATGGCGTGACAATCATCGAATTGAAATGAGGAAACGCGAATGAACATCTTTGAAAACGTCTACGTCTATACGACGGCGCTCTATTCAGTTGCGGGTCTCTTAATTATCATGGGTCTTGCACTGTTTGAGTTGACAACACGGTATCGGAACTGGGAACATATCAAGAGTGGAAACATCGCTGTTGCTCTAGCGACAGGCGGAAAAATCATCGGACTCGCAAACATCGTTCATTTCGCTGTCCAAAGTGAAGAACGTGTCGGGGCAATTTTTTTAGAGAGTGCCTTTGGATTTTTATTGTTAATCTCGACCTATTGGATTTTTGAGTTCTTGACACCTAATCTCCCAGTAGACCGAGAAATCGAAAAAGGAAACATCGCAGTCGGTATCATTGCGTGTGCTCTCTCGATTGGGATGTCATTCGTCATCGGTTCTGCGTTAGTGGGGTGAACTTGTGTTAGAACGGTTAGCAAAAATTATGTTTGGTGTCTCGATTGCTTTTTTAGTCGTCGGATTGTTATGGATCTTTATGAATTAAAAGAACTGGCTTTGCTAAGTGATCATTCCGTACTGAACTTCATTCAGTGCGGAATTTTTATGGAGTGAGGACTACTTTTCATATGAAGGAGGAACATTGAATGAATGTCAGAAAAACAACAACAAATGAAACGAGACGACGTGCATTCGAAGCCATGCAAGCCATCTCGTGGAAGGATATTTTTTGGATTATCGTTGGTTCCGCCATTTTATCATTTGGCGTCAATTACTTTACGATACCGAATGATTTATCTGAAGGTGGATTAATTGGGATTACGGTCATCTTCTATTACCTGTATGGCTGGGATCCGGGACTTGTTTCGCTCCTTGCGAACGCTATTCTCTTCATCATCGGCTACCGTTTCTTAAGTCGGAAAACGATGATTTACTCGGTCATCTCGGTTGCGGTGACATCCTTCGTCCTCTCGACGACGGCATCATTCACGACTTCGTCAGATAATCGTCTGATCGGGACGGTTTACGCAGGAATTTTGATCGGGGTCGGAATCGGTCTTGTTATCCGCGCAGGGGGGACGACAGGTGGTGGTGTCATCATCGCCCGTCTGATGAATAAATATTTGAACCTCGGGATTGCAGTCTCGATGTTTATCATCGATGTCATCGTTGTCGGAGCGTCCGGGTTCTTATTCGGTGAAGAAACGATGCTGTATACATTGATTGCAATCATCATCGGCTCTTATTTGATTGATCTCGTCAGCGAAGGCCTGAATGTTCGAGAAGCGGTCACAATCATTAGTCACCGTCAAGAAGAGATTGCGACTGTGCTGACGGAAACACTCGGAAGAAGTGCGACTGTCATCCATAGTCATGGTCATTTTACGAAACAAAAAAATGACATGCTCTATATGATTGTCGATAAACGCCAACTCGCGCCACTAAAACAAATCGTCGAAGCAGCAGACCCACGAGCTTTCGTCGTCATTCATAAAGTACGTGAAGTCATCGGAGAAGGATTTACGTATCCTTCACGATAAGATGAAGCGAGGTCAGGCTAAAATTAAATGTTATGTTTCAAGCCTATTGTTCATATGTTGTGAACGGTAGGCTTTTTTTGATGAAGTCCTTAATCATAAGAAAACCCGTTTTCATGAAAAGAGGAATTTTTTAACTTTTTTTAGCCAATAGTAGCCGTAAAGGGGAAATAACACGTATAATAAAAATGAATAGTAATTCAGTCACAGGGAGGGATTTGAATGGATTCAGTATGGTTAAAGGATTATCCAGAGCAAGTACCCGCATCAATCGACTATCGTGAGATTCCGTTGTACCAAGCTTTAGATGAAGCGGCAGATGATTTTCCGGAACGACGGGCACTGAGTTTTCTTGGGAAACGAATGACTTTCAAGGAAGTACGACAAGAAGCAAGAAGTCTAGCACACGTTTTACAAGAAGCTGGGCTCGAAAAAGGGGACCGTGTCGGTTTAATGTTGCCGAACTGCCCGCAGTATATGCTGAGTTATTATGCGGTATTATACGCCGGTGGAACAGTCGTCCAAGTAAACCCGCTCTATACGGACCGTGAGCTCGAGCAAATTCTAGTCGATTCTTCTGCGAAAATGCTCATCACCCTCGATCTTCTCTACCCGAAGGCGACACGAGTCAAGTCATCGACGCCCTTGACGACGGTCGTGACGACGAGCATCGCAGACTATCTGTCATTTCCAAAAAACAAACTATATCCAATCAAATCACGCAAGGACAACAACATCATCGTCGATACGACGGGATCCATTCCTTTTTTGGCACACCGAGAGCACCCTCCGATTGAACCGGTCGAGATTGATCCAAAAGAAGATATTGCTGTTTTACAATATACCGGTGGCACGACAGGAGCACCGAAAGGCGTCATGTTGGCGCATTTCAATTTAAGCGCGAACGTCGAACAAATTGGGCACTGGTTCTATAAATATTCACGCGGTGATGGGCGTAAATTATTAGCGGTCGTTCCTTATTTCCACGTGTATGGCATGACCTGCAACTTAAACTTTGGGATTTTTAATGCGTATGAGCAAATCATCTTACCAAAGTTTGATATTGAACAAGTGCTGAAAACGATTGATAAAGAAAAACCGAACTTGTTCCCGGGTGCACCGACGATGTACGTCGGTTTATTAAATCATCCGAAACTGAAAAAATATGATCTTTCGTCCATCGAGGCTTGTATTTCCGGTTCGGCACCACTTCCGGTCGAAGTCCAGGAGAAATTTGAAAGTGTGACGGGTGGACGGATCGTCGAAGGATATGGTTTGTCAGAGACGAGCCCTGTCACACATACGAACTGCATTTGGGATAAACGCGTTTCAGGATCAGTTGGCATTCCGGTTCCAGACACGATCGCAAAAATCGTTCAAGCCGATGGTGAGACGCTAGCAGCACCAGGTGAGATTGGTGAGATTCTTGTCCGAGGTCCGCAAGTCATGAAGGGATATTGGAAACGTCCGGAAGATACGCAGGCAGTCTTGCGTGATGGGTGGTTGCACACGGGGGACTTAGGATATGTGGGGGAAGACCATTATTTCCGGATTGTCGACCGTAAAAAAGATTTAATCATCGCTTCAGGATTTAATATCTATCCACGTGAAGTCGAAGAAATTTTATATGAACATCCTGCAGTCAAAGAGGCTGTCGTGATCGGTGTACCTGATGCGTATAGAGGTGAGACGGTGAAGGCCTTTATCGTCCTTAAAGATGAAATGAGCGTGACGGAGGAAGAACTTGATCAGTTCTGTCGAAAAAACTTAGCATCGTTCAAAGTACCAAAACGCTACGAATTTAGACAAGAGTTGCCGAAAACATTTGTCGGGAAGATTCTCCGCCGTGTCCTAGTCGAAGAAGAACGGGCAAAACAGCTGGAAGAAAGCAGTTGACAGTAAAGAAAGACATGGTAGAATAAATATGAATGAACCATCATTCATTTTATTTGTTAGGAGATATCTTTTATGAAAAGAACAATGTCTAAGAGTGATCGCATCATTGATGCAGCAGTCAAAGTGATTGCAAAGAACGGTTATCATGGCGCGAAAGTAACAGCCATCGCGAAAGAAGCAGGTGTCGCAGACGGGACGATTTATCTTTACTTTAAAAACAAAGAACACCTGTTGATCTCTTTGTTCGAAGCGAAGATGGGGAGTTTCATCGAGTATTCAGAAGCTCAAATCGCGAATCATCAATCAGCGACGAAACAACTCGCTGCATTGATTGAGGCACATTTGGAGCAACTATCCGTCGATTATGATTTGGCCGTCGTCACACAAATCGAGTTACGGCAGTCAAATCAAGAGATGCGGCAAAAGATTGCGACCGTCCTCAAACCATATCTTCATTTAATTGACCGTGTCATTCACAATGGGATCGCATCAGGCGAGTTCTCAGCCGAACTGGATTATCGGTTGGCGAGACAAATGGTCTTCGGGACGATTGATGAAGTCGTCACGAGTTGGATGGCGAGTGGCTTTAAATATGATTTATTGGAAACGCAACATGGTATTCATCGAATGCTGATCAAAGGGCTGAGTTAAGCCCTTTTCAAGACAAGCTTTTTGTAAGCGGATACAACGGGTGATGGTGAATAGAAGTTGACAAGGGGGAGCTAGTGATGGAAATCTATGTGTTATTAAAACGGACGTTTGATACGGAAGAAGCAATCCAGCTCGAAAACGGTAAGATTGAGGAAGACGGAGCAGAGTTCATCATCAATCCATATGATGAGTATGCGGTCGAGGAAGCGATTCGGGTGCGGGATGCACAAGGGGGAGTCGTAACCGTCTTAACAGTAGGACCGGAAGATGCGGATAAAGAATTACGAACAGCACTTGCAATGGGGGCTGACAAAGCGGTTCGTATTTCGATTGAGGACGATGTAGAAGAAGCGGATCATTTCTCGGTTTCTGAAGTCCTTGCAGGTTATCTGAAGGAACAAGACGTTGACTTAATCATCGCCGGGAACGTAGCGGTTGATGGGGGAAGCGGACAAGTCGCACCACGTGTCGCACAGTTGCTTGACATACCATATGTCACGACGATCACGAAGTTAGAGATCGACGGAACGGATGCTGTCGTCACACGTGACTCGGAAGGGGACACGGAAGTCATCAAAACGTCGTTACCGTTACTCGTCACGGCACAACAAGGGTTAAACGAACCGCGTTACCCTAGTCTTCCTGGAATCATGAAAGCGAAAAAGAAACCACTCGAAGAATTAGATCTCTCAGATCTTGAACTGGACGAAGATGAACTAGCACCACGTCTCGAGACAGTCGAACGCTTTTTACCACCGAACAAAGCCGCTGGTAAAGTGCTCGAAGGAGAGATCTCGACACAAGTCGAAGAACTCGCTGCGCTATTACGAAACGAAGCAAAAGTAGTCTAAGGGGGAATGAACGATATGTCAAAAGCACTTGTACTTGCAGAATCACGTGATGGTAATTTACGAAATGTTTCGTTTGAAGCGATTGCGGCCGCGAAACTTGTAGCAGATGAAGTCGTCGTTGCCTTGATTGGGGAAAACGTAGCAAAAGATGCGGCACAACTCGCGACGCGTGGGGCGAACCAGGTTCTCGTCGTAGAGGACGCACGTCTTCTTCACTATACACCGGACGGTTATGGACAAGTCTTCATGCAACTGATTGACCGTGTGTCACCGGACGTACTTGTCTTCGGTCATACGTCGCTCGGAAAAGATTTGTCACCCAAAATCGCAGCGAAGCTCGAAGCCGGTTTAATCAGTGATGTCACATCAATCGAGGGAAGCGGAGCGGATGCGTTGTTCATCCGACCGATTTACTCAGGGAAAGCCTTTGAAAAGGTAAAAGTCACAGAAGGTAAAACACTGTTTACGGTCCGACCAAATAACATCGAACCGTTAGCGGAAGGCAGTTCGGACGGATCGATTGAAGCAGTAACGGTCGAACTAAAAGATTTACGGACCATCGTTTCTGAAGTCATTCGTAAAGCAACGGGCGGGGTCGACTTATCAGAGGCGAAAATCATCGTTGCGGGTGGACGTGGTGTCAAGAGTGCCGATGGGTTTGCACCGTTACAGGAATTAGCGGATTTACTTGGCGGGGCAGTCGGTGCTTCTCGTGGCGCCTGTGACGCTGATTACTGTGACTATGCGTTACAGATTGGCCAGACGGGGAAAGTCGTTACACCGGATCTCTACATCGCCTGTGGCATTTCCGGAGCGATTCAACATTTGGCAGGCATGTCGAATGCGAAAGTCATCGTCGCCATCAACAAAGATCCGGAAGCGAATATCTTCTCGGTCGCAGATTATGGCATCGTCGGAGATTTGTTTGATGTTGTGCCATTATTGACAGCAGAATTCAAGAAAATGCTCGTTCATTAATTTAAAAAGTGGGGCGGAGGAATCATCCTCTGCTCCTCTTTTTCTGCACGGTGGGCGGCGTAAAAATCGTCGTGAGCAGTTTCTTTTATCGAACGACATCGCTGTGCTATACTCAAATCAGTAAACAGGTTGATTTCACTTTTGCTGTAGCAAACATGAAATGAATCTAAAATTTAGGGGGTAATATTTTATGGCAATCGTACACGCAACTAGCCAATCATTTAAAGAAGATACACAAAAAGGACTCGTCCTCGTTGACTTTTGGGCAACTTGGTGCGGACCTTGTCGTATGCTCGCTCCAGTTCTCGAAGAACTCGATGCGGACATGCAAGACGTAACAATCGTTAAAGTTGATGTCGACGCTAACCCAGAAATCGCTGGCGCGTTCCAAGTACAAAGTATCCCGACACTCGTTCTCTTCAAAGACGGTGAGCCGGTTAATAAAACAATGGGCTTCATGCCTAAAGATGCATTAAAAGAATTCGTTGAATCAAACTAATTCGTTGAATGTTTCATAAAGAAGAGAGTGTCTCCTGAAATACGGAGGCACTCTTTTTTCAGACTGTAAACAACGTGATATTGGAAGATCCAGCGTCTTTTTTCGTTGCTTTCCTCGGGCGAGGCGCAAGCCGTTGCTCCTTGGTCCTCACGGACAACGAGCAGGGTCTTGCCTGCCTCTGAACGTGCGTTGAAAACGCACGTTTTCCCGTAGGAGTCAACGAAACGTGACGCTTTTTAGGTCATACCGTGAAGGAAACTCATGCTTACAGACGCTTTAGATTGCAAGCTGTCGCGACCCTGCAGCTTTGCTGTAGCTTCTTCATAAGAGTTTGTCCATACGCCGCAAAGAGAGTGCCTCCTGAACTACGGAGGCACTCTTTTGGTCGTTCGTTTAATCGAGTGGGACGATCCCGCCGAAAGATGTCGCTGACGATTGTCTAACGGCGCATTGTCAAGACATCGGTGAACAAAGCTCGACGAGGTGACCGTCCGGGTCAAGTACATAAGCGACGGTTTGCCCCCATGGCTTGGTAGTCGGGGGGAGAACGGAAGTATGTCCTGCTGCGATGATTCGTTCGTATACACCCTTAACATCATCAGTAACGAATCCGATTTCGAGGGACTGCGGTCCGGTCTTGTCCGGGATGTCGTACGCAATCAGCGTTCGTACATCTTCTTTCGTATTAAAGGCGAGTGTCGTCGTGCCCGTGTCAAATTCGACATAACTTCCATGCTGCGCTTTGATTGGTAGACCTAATAATTCATGATAAAACATCAATGTCTGTTTGGGGTCATCAATGTAAAGGATCGTATAGCCGTAACGAATCATCGGAACCTCCTGACAAAAATTTAATCAACGAGTAACGAAGAAATATCGGAAGCGGGTGTCGGATAAGCGAAACTCGTTTGTTGCAAGGCGGAACTTGGGATTCGGTGTTGCATTGCGAATGAAAAATAGTTCGCAAGTTCAGCGGCGTGAACCCCGATGAAATGAGCGCCGAGAATTTGATCATCGTCACCAATCAGTACTTTAGCACGCGCGAAGGGATCTTTGATGCGGACATTCGTCTGCCAGGAAGAGGTATCGATCAAGTGACCGCGATAAGATATGTTGGCTTTTTTCAAAGCCGCTTCCGTTTGCCCGACTTGCGTGACGTTCGGTGCAGTAAAGACGACGCTCGGCACCGGTAATAACTCCAGTTTTCGAGAAGGTCCTTTAATCATGTTATGTGCCGCAAGACTCCCTTCGGTTCCTGCAAACGGGGTTAAGGCAGGATTGCCACTGAGCGCGACATCACCTGCAGCAAAGATGTTTGAAGTAGACGACTGGAGGTATTCATTGACATGGATGCCTTTTTCTTCGTATTCGACACCTGCTTTTTCTAGGTCGAGCTGGTCGACGCTCGCGACGCGACCGGTAGCATTTAAGACGACATCGGTTTCGACCGTCGTATCATTTGATAGTTGAAGCGTCGTGCCATGATAGGAGACAGCTTCTGCACTATGCACGATTTTAATCCCGAGTGCTTGAGTCGCTTCGAGCAACACTTCGACAAGTTCCTGTTCAAACTGTTTTAAAGGACGGGACCGTAACACGATCGTGACTTCTGCCCCGGCGATGCGGGCGAGGTGAGCGAACTCAAATGAAATATATCCGCCGCCGATGCAGACAAGGCGCCGCGGGACATCTCGTAATTCTAAAAATTCATTGCTCGTCAAGAAGCGTTCGCTTCCTGGAATCGACAATTCGCGTGGTCGTAAGCCAGTGGCAATCAAAAAGTGTTTCGCTTCGAGTTCAGTGTCATCGACTACGATCCGTTCCTTCGAGAGAAATCGGGGTTCACCGTGGAAATAGTCGATTCCGATCTCGTCATAACGCGCACGTGTTTGTTCCGGGATGGCACGTGTATATTCATTTTTTCGTTCCATCAATTGACGCCAATCGATGGAGATGAGTCCTTTAAGACCATAACCGAGCAATCTCTCGACAGCATCTTTCGTTTCACTGCCAGTCAAAAGAATTTTTTTTGCATCACACCCACGTTGAGCGCATGTTCCACCTGGAGTGAAATTTTCGATTATCGCGACGCGAAGTCCTTTCTCGACGAATTTATAAGCTGCTTGATTCCCAGCAGAGCCTGTTCCAATTATAATGCAATCATATGTACGCATATTTTATCCTCCATGTGTCATAATCGTTGTAAGATCTTTACCCTATAAGGCAAAACTAAAAACGGTGGAAGGAGACATTTTTGTGAGCCATCAAGAACATATCAAGGCGAAACTATCCCTCTTACCTGACGAACCAGGTTGTTATTTGCATAAAAATGAATTTGGAGAAGTCATTTATGTCGGAAAAGCCAAAAATCTAAAGAATCGGGTCCGGTCCTATTTTACAGGAGCGCATGATTTGAAAACAGAACGACTTGTCGCGGATATCCGTGATTTTGAATATATCATCACAGGGAGCGAACTCGAAGCGTTACTCCTCGAGATGACGCTGATTAAAAAACATGATCCGAAATACAACATCATGTTAAAAGATGATAAGTCCTATCCGTACCTAAAAATTACGAATGAAACGTATCCGCGGCTGATTACGACCCGGAAGTTAAAAAAAGATGGAGGACATTATTTCGGACCTTATCCGAATGCGTATGCCGCTAACGAGACGAAGCGTCTGCTTGATCGCCTTTATCCGCTACGTAAGTGTCAGCCGATGCCGAAGAAACTTTGTCTCTATTACCACATCGGACAATGTCTTGGACCGTGCGAAATTCAGGGTTTAGAGACGGAACAGAAAGAACTCGTCTCAGAAATCCGTCGTTTTTTATCGGGAGAAACAAAAGAGCTCGTCGCATCTTTACAGACGAAGATGGGCGAAGCGGCAGAAGCGATGGAATTTGAACGGGCAGGCGAACTACGTGATCAAATCCGCGCCATCGACTCCATCATGAACAAACAGAACATGATTACGGCAGATTTGACGTCCCGTGACGTTTTTGGAATTTACGTCGACAAAGGGTGGATGTGTGTCCAGGTCTTCTTCTTACGGGGAGGGAAAATGATTGAACGAGACGTGTCTCTGTTTCCGATTTACGGGACACCCGCGGAAGAATTAGAAAGTTTCATCGTTCAGTTCTACGAAAAGAATATCAAACCGAGCGAGATGTATGTTCCGCCACTCGTCAACCAACTGTTATTGAAAGAGGCGATTGGAATTCGCGTTCATGTACCGGTCCGTGGATCGAAGCGGAAGTTACTCGATCTAGCGACGAAGAATGCCGAAAACGCAATTGGAGAACGGTTTGAATTGATTGCGCGTGATGAAAAGAAAACGGTCCAGGCAGTCCAGGAACTGGCTGACGCGATTGATGTTCATCCGTTATCGCGAATTGAAATCATCGATAATGCCAATATCCAAGGGGCGGACGCCGTTTCGGCGCTCGTTGTGTTCGAAGACGGAAAACCGCTTAAAAAAGAGTATCGTAAATTTAAGATTAAGACGGTCAAGGGACCGGATGATTATGAATCGATGCGCGAAATCGTCCGTCGTCGTTATCGTCGCTTATTGCTAGAAGGGGCACGTCTTCCCGATTTAGTGTTGATTGATGGGGGTCTCGGACAATTGAATGCAGCGCTGGAAGTCATTCAAGACGAGCTCGGTTTGGATTTACCCGTCGGTTCGCTCAAAAAAGATGATAAACACCGGACGAGCCAACTATTATTTGGTGAAGGTGGGCAACTGATTGAACTCCATCCGCGCTCGAGTGCCTTTTATCTTCTCCAGCGCATGCAAGATGAAGTTCACCGTTTTGCAATCACCTTCCACCGATCATTACGTTCGAAAGGGATGACCCGCTCGGTACTCGATGACATACCGGGTGTCGGCCCAAAACGCCGTCAGCAGTTGATTCGCCATTTCGGTTCGATGCGCAGCTTAAAGAAAGCGAACATTGAACAGCTGACGGAAGCGGGGTTACCCGTCAAATTAGCGGAAACGGTTGCGGAATATCTCAGTCAGGCGAATGAGGAATAGATTTTGATTTCTTAAATCATTGGATGAAAAATGCGAACCCGCTTTTTAGACAAGCAGCGGGTTCGCATTTTTTGGCGTCAGGATTCAATCTGGAAAAAGTGTATGTTGTTACTTTGTGAACCACCAGGTTAAGAACAAGGCGACGGCGATTAAAAAAATCACGAGAACAGCGTACTGTTTTTTATCGGATTTTTTCTGGGAATTTGCTACAGTGATGCTTGTGACTAAGACAATTGCGATTGCCAACCACGCCCAAAAGCTCATGTTTCCCCTCCATTCCGTATACAAAATCAGACACACGAAGTATCCCGTGTGTATGATGATCTGCATTTAATTGTTAATATATTTTTCGTAAAACGCCCCGAAGTCTTTTTGATTCCATCTGTAATAATGGCCTTGTAACCAGTCGAATGACTCTTGCGACAAGTCCTTGAACGCTTGCGGGACATCCATTTCAGCTTGACGGATACCGCCGAGAATCGTCACGGAATGATTGAGTGAACTGTTTGCGAACTCAATCATCTTTTGTCCTTCATATTGCTTTTCAGCAATCGCAAGAAGTGCTTTATAAAGGTCTTTGACATGTTCGAGCTGTTTTTTATCAACGTCGATCGAGTAATGCTTTCCGCCGATTTCGAATTTGATCTCGACATCCAAGTCGACCGTTCCTGCTGTTTCGAACATGACATGACGAATCGGATAATGGGCGTACGGATAACGGTAGAGGACACGCTTTGAACTGACTGCGCTTTCCCCGTCGAGGTGAATCAATGCTAAATTCGTAAAGCAGTACTCATCACTTTTGGATTTGATTAAAAAATAAATTTTTTCGCCGTCCTCATGGAGCACGTAATCGTCGGCGGCGGCTTTATCAAAATCGTCCGGATGAATGACTTGACCGATATCGCTGAATCCTGTTAAGTCTGCTGCTAATTTCTTGAACATCGTAATTCCTCCTCGAATATATGATCGACTACTTTATACGATTACGTGACGAAAAAAGTTTCATGCTAACACGAATCGTCTTAGAGAAACACGTATCAGTTCGAACGATCAAGAGGATCTTTCGGATCGAATTGGATGGTAATATGTACGCACTCTTTCCCCATCTCAGCATATCCTTCAGCGACAAATCCGTTCAACTTGGCAACCTGTTCGGCTAAAAAGCCTGCCTCAAGTTGAAAATAGCCGGTCGGTCGCTCGGCTTTAGTTGATTCCGGTGGTAAAAGTTCAAAAGAAAAAGTCGTCCCCTTTTTTTTCGTAAGGGAGAGGGTACCCCAACCGGCCTCTACGAAAAAAGGAATTAATTCGTCCTCGTTCAACACGGGGAATTGCCGGGCAAGTCGCTTACCTGCCCAGTAGATGACTTGACGATAATCGTTACCGAGTAGATCGCTTAACACGTAATCGCGGATCAGTTCGATGCCGAATGTTGGCGCAGTGTTTGGTGTTGATTCCATGATGATTCACTCCTATCTCTGAAACTATTATAGCGAGCTAATTCTCGATGGTCATTGTTTTCCTAAAAAAATTTGCAGTTATTTGCAGTTAAATGCAACGGCTCGGGTTGTCTTATAAAAAGGACAGGAGTAGAATAAGTGATGAAAAGACGAATTTCCTTATGAAAGCGCTTTTCTACCAAAATGCGCCAACGTTTGATTGGCAAACAAAAGGGGGGATTTGGATGGCGAACAATCGTGATTTCGTGAGTCGTAAAATACACTCACTGCTCGGCGTCATTCCAATCGGGTTATTTTTACTTTCTCATCTTACGACGAACTATTTCATCGTTAGAGGGGAGGAAGACTTCAATAAGGCTGCGGAATTCGTGGGGAACGTTCCGTATCGACTGTTTCTAGAAGTGTTTGTCATCTTCATACCCATCATTTTACATGGTGTCTACGGTGTTTACATCGCATTCACAGGTTCCGCGAACACAGGACGTTATACATACTTCCGGAACTGGATGTATGTCTTACAACGCTTCACAGGTGTCTTCCTCGTCGTGTTCATTACATGGCATGTCTGGGAAACGCGGATTGCGGCAGCAATGGGGACGGAAGTTAATGCAAGCATGATGCAAAACATCGTCGATAACGGATTCATGCTCACGTTTTATATCGTCGGGATTTTAGCGACGACATTCCACCTTGCGAACGGACTTTGGACGTTCTGCATCACATGGGGAATCACACAGTCACCAGCGTCTCAACGCGCGATGTCTTATGTGGCGGCCCTCGTATTCATCGGTTTATCGTTTGTAGGCGTACGCTCGATTTTAACGTTTGCAGGCGTGTTGTAAGGAAAGGGGAACTGACAACATGGCGAACAAAAATCTTGTCATCATCGGTGGAGGGCTTGCCGGGTTGATGGCTACGATAAAAGCAGCAGAACAAGGAGTACCAGTAAAGTTATTCTCACTCGTACCCGTTAAACGATCACACTCCGTATGTGCCCAAGGCGGCATCAACGGTGCGGTCAATACAAAAGGGGAGGGTGACTCACCCTACCAGCATTTAGATGATACGGTATATGGTGGCGACTTCCTCGCGAACCAACCGCCTGTTCAAAAAATGACAGAAGCGGCTCCGAAAATCATTCATATGTTCGACCGGATGGGCGTCATGTTTAACCGGACACCGGAAGGCTTACTCGACTTCCGGCGTTTCGGAGGAACACTCCATCACCGGACGGCTTATGCGGGAGCGACGACAGGACAACAATTACTGTACGCACTTGATGAGCAAGTACGTAAGTTTGAAGCGCAAGGTTTGGTAGAAAAATATGAAGGATGGGAATTCCTTCGCGCAGTCATTGATGAAGAAGGGATTTGTCGTGGTGCGGTGTGTCAAAATCTACGTTCAATGGAAATCGAAGCATTCGCAGCGGATTCGGTCATCTTAGCGACGGGTGGACCCGGTGTCATCTTCGGTAAATCAACGAACTCGGTCATTAATACGGGACAAGCGGCAGCGGCTGTTTACCGGCAAGGTGCGATTTATGCGAACGGTGAGTTCATCCAGATTCACCCGACAGCGATTCCTGGTGACGATAAGCTCCGTCTGATGAGCGAATCGGCACGTGGTGAAGGCGGACGTGTCTGGACGTATAAAGACGGGAAACCGTGGTACTTCCTCGAAGAAAAATATCCGGCATACGGGAACCTCGTCCCGCGTGATATCGCGACACGTGAAATCTTTGATGTCTGTGTCAATCAAAAGCTCGGTGTCAACGGGGAGAACATGGTGTATCTCGATCTCTCACACAAAGACGCAAAAGAGCTTGATGTCAAACTCGGCGGTATCTTAGAAATTTATGAGAAGTTCGTTGGTGACGATCCACGGAAAGTACCGATGAAAATCTTCCCGGCCGTCCATTACTCGATGGGTGGATTATGGGTCGATTACGATCAAATGACGAACATCCCAGGATTGTTCGCGTCTGGTGAGTGTGATTACTCGATGCACGGTGGAAACCGTCTCGGTGCGAACTCACTTCTCTCTGCCGTTTATGGCGGAATGGTTGCGGGTCCAGCAGCGATTGCCTATATGAACGAACTTGAAACTTCTGTCCATGATATGCCGGAAGAGGTCGTTGAAGCGCATAAAATCGCTGAAATCGATCGATTCAATGATATCTTGGCGATGGAAGGGACAGAAAATGCGTATCAAATCCACCGTGAGCTCGGTGAAGTCATGACGGATAACGTAACCGTTGTTCGTTATAACGATAAGCTCGAACAGACGTTGACGAAGATTAAAGAATTACGGGAACGTTTCACGCGGATCTCGGCGACGGATACGGCACGCTGGAGTAACCAGGGCGCATCCTTCATCCGTCAGCTAGATCACATGCTTGATTTAGCGGAAGCAATCACACTCGGTGCCCTTCAACGTGACGAGAGTCGTGGCGCCCACTATAAGCCAGACTTCCCAGAGCGTGATGATGAGCGGTTCTTAAAAACGACGATGGCACGTTATACAAACGGTCATCCTGAAATCTATTACGAAGAAGTCGATACATCACTGATTCCACCACGCAAACGCGACTACAGCAAGAAGTCGAAGAAAGAGGTGAAAGCATAATGGCGACACCACTCGAACAAGAAACAAAACAAAAACCGGTTCAGTTCATCGTGCAACGTCAGGATGGACCAGACGGAAAAGCCTATGATGAAGCTTTCGAAGTCCCGTATCGTCCGAACATGAACGTCATTTCAGCATTGATGGAGATTCGCCGGAATCCCGTCAATGCGGCAGGCGAAAAAACGACACCGATCAACTGGGACATGGGTTGTCTTGAAGAAGTATGCGGGGCGTGCTCGATGGTCATCAACGGGACACCACGTCAATCCTGTACAGCGCTCGTCGATAAGCTCGAACAACCGATTCGTTTGCAACCGATGCAGACGTTCCCGATTGTGCGCGACTTACAAGTTGACCGTCAACGGATGTTTGACGCACTCAAAAAAGTAAAAGCATGGGTTCCGATCGATGGGACGTATGACCTTGGTCCAGGACCACGGATGCCAGAGAACAAACGGCAATGGGCGTATGAACTTTCAAAATGTATGACGTGTGGCGTTTGTCTTGAAGCATGTCCGAACGTCAATGACCGTTCAAACTTCATCGGACCGGCGTCGATCTCACAGGTTCGTCTCTTCAACTCACACCCGACAGGTGCCTATCATAAAGAAGAGCGCCTGGAAGCATTGATGGAAGATGGCGGTATCATGCAATGCGGTAATGCACAAAACTGTGTTGAGGTCTGCCCGAAAGGGATTCCGCTTACGACATCGATTGCGGCAATGAACCGTCAGACGACATTACACTCGTTCAAAAAATTCTTCGGTAGCGACGAAGGTCGTACAGGAGAAGCGGTTAGCAATTAATTCATAAAAAAGAAGGGGCGCTGCTCCTTCTTTTTATATTCAGGAGGGAATTTACGTGCGTGTACCTAGTTATATCGAAGATTTAGATGGGTGGTTAAGTCAAATGAAACACGGGACGAGACTCGATGTTGCGGTTCGCTTCGCTGAGACGGATGCCTACGGTCATATGAACAATCGAGTCCCGTTCGTCTATTTTGAGGATGTCCGGACGTTGATGCTTGAAGAGACAGGCTACTCGTTAGCAGATGACGGAATCGTCGTCGTCGCGGATGCGCAGTGTAACTACATCCGCCAAGTTTATCCACGGACGCGGCTTGCAGTCTACGCCTATCCTGTTCAAGTCGGAAAAGCCTCGTGTGACGTCCATTACGCGGCATTCGATGACGAAGAGCAACTGATGTTTACGGGACGAACGTCGATGGTACAAATCGATCGTGCTGGGAATGCTTTTCCATGGGATAAAGCCTATAAAAATTCCTTGCAGAATCGATTCGAATCCGTTATCATTTGATAATGAGTTCACATATTCGAAAACGACTCACTAGTACGTTATTAGTGGAGGGAGATTTCTTAATCATGGAAAAAACATTCAAAGTCATCGCAGATTCAGGCATTCATGCTCGTCCTGCAACACAACTTGTCAACACAGCTTCAAAATTCCAATCAGATATCAACTTGGAGTACAACGGAAAGACTGTTAACCTTAAGTCGATCATGGGTGTACTTTCACTCGGTATCGCTAAAGATTCAGACATCAAAATCGTTGCAAACGGTGACGATGCTTCTGAAGCAATCACGACTCTTTCAGACATGCTGACAAGCGAAGGTCTTGCTCAGTAATCCTTTTATCTACATTCTCGGACGCCGGTCTTGCACCGTCGTCCTTTTTTGTTACCATAGAGGATAGGAAGGTGAGATATGACGTGAACAAACCAATTGGAGTATTAGATTCTGGGGTCGGCGGCTTGACGGTCGCGCGTGAGCTGATGCGGCAGCTTCCTCATGAACAAATCATATATGTCGGGGATACATTACGCTGTCCCTATGGACCACGACCGGAAGAAGAAATCCGGCAATTTACATGGGAGATGATTGATTATCTTGTCGCGCAGGATGTCAAACTGATTGTCATCGCCTGTAATACAGCGACGGCAGTCGTCCTGAAAGAAGCACGGGAAAAATTGACGATTCCAGTCATTGGCGTCATCGACCCAGGAGCACGGGCGGCAGTCAAGGTAACGCGATCGAAACGAATCGGTGTCATCGGGACGAAGATGACGGTCGAGAGCAATTCTTATGAAAAGGCATTACGACATGTCGAAGGGCAAGTTGTTGTCGAATCACTTGCATGTCCGCCGTTCGTCCCGCTCGTCGAGTCCTCACAGACGACAGGTGCTTACGTCGAACGTGTCGTCGCCAATACATTACGTCCATTGCTTTCGTACGACATGGACACGTTGATTTTAGGGTGTACCCATTATCCGCTGCTCGCAGATGTCATTGGACGAGTCATCGGACCAGACGTCCAATTGATTTCTTCAGGAGACGAGACGGCGCTCGAAGTCGCGGCTCTCCTCGACTACAATGGAATTGCAGCAGGAAATGATTTTATACCGGAACATGTGTATCATGCGACAGGTGACACGCGTTCCTTTGAACGGATCGCGACCGATTGGTTGAGTCAACCAATCCAAGCAAAACGATTAGTACTCGGAACGGAGGAAACGACATGAGAATCGATCAACGAGAATCTACGATGATGCGAGCGATTGCGTTTGAGACGAACGTGAATAAACATGCGGAAGGTTCCATTATGATCGCAGTCGGAGACACGCGGGTCTTGTGTACGGCAACGGTCGAAGAGAAAGTCCCACCCTTTTTACGGGGGAAACGTCATGGCTGGATCAATGCGGAATATGCGATGTTACCACGTGCGACGGCGCAACGGACAGCGCGCGAGTCGGTCCGTGGTAAACAGACAGGTCGGACGATGGAAATCCAGCGTTTGATCAGTCGGGCGTTACGTGCTGTCGTCGACTTAGAAAAACTAGGTGAACGAACGGTCTGGATTGATTGTGATGTCATTCAGGCGGATGGCGGAACGAGAACGGCTGCGATCACAGGCGGTTTTCTTGCCCTCGTCCTCGCAGTAGACGGTCTGATTCAAAGCGGGAAACTGACGGATACACCAATCAAAGAAGGAATCGCAGCCGTCTCGATTGGAAAGGTCGGTCAAGAGCTGCTCCTTGATCTCTGTTATGAAGAGGATGCTGCAGCCGATGTTGATTTGAACTTAGTCATGACCTCTTCCGGGAAAATCGTCGAGATGCAGGCGACAGGTGAAGAGGCGACATTTTCGAAACGTGAAATGCTCGATATGCTCGAACTTGGGGAAAAGGGTATTGAAGAACTCCTGCGTGCCGGTCAAGACGCATTAGGTGCTTCGTGGTGGTATGTTGGAGAAGAAGTGGGGGAACATCGATGAAAATCATCGTCGCGACCCGCAATGCTGGGAAAGTGAAAGAACTCGAAGCGATGCTCGGGAAACTAGGTTATGACGTATCTTCTTTACTGGATTACGAAGCTGCACCTGAGACGGATGAAACGGGTGTAACTTTTGAAGAAAATGCTGAACTGAAAGCGAAAGAAGCAGCTGCTTACTTCGGTCACGCGGTTCTTGCCGACGACTCGGGACTCGAAGTCGACGCGCTCGACGGGGCGCCTGGTGTCTACTCAGCGCGTTTTGCAGGTCTAGAAAAATCAGATGCAGCGAATAATGCATTGTTGCTCGAGAAATTGGGCAATCGATCAATCGAAGAGCGGACAGCGCGCTTCGTCTGTGCATTGTCACTTGCAAAACCTTCTGGGGAGACGTTGACTGTACGCGGTACGATGGAAGGTCTCATCGGATTCGAAGCGAAAGGTGAGCATGGTTTCGGTTATGATCCTTTGTTCATCGTCCCATCTCGAAATCAAACGGCCGCCGAGTTAACAAAAGATGAGAAAGCGGCGATTAGTCATCGCGGGAATGCGTTGAAAAAACTTGAATTAGCACTGACTACTTTTTTAGGAGAGTGATCAACGATGAAAGCGTTAATCGTTAGTGATAGCCATGGTCTCGAATCGGAACTTCTGACAATCGTCGAACGGCATCCGGAAGCAGAGGTTGCGTATCATTGTGGAGACTCACAGTTGACACGGATGGACGAATCATTATATCCCTATCGTGTCGTTAAAGGGAATTGTGATTATGGTAACGACTTTGCCGATGAGGTACTTGAGCCTTTTGGCACAGTCAATCTATTATGTGTCCATGGTCATCGTCAAGACGTGAAATACAGCCTCGATCAATTAGTCCATCATGCGGATCAAAAAGCAGCACAGGTCGTGTTGTATGGTCATTCGCACGTGGCGAAAGCGGAACAAAAGGATGGTAAACTCTTCATCAATCCGGGTTCGATTCGTATGCCGCGACACCGTCCTGAAAAAACGTATGCGATTTTGACGCTTGAAGAAGATGCGTATTCCGTTGATTTTTACGATCTGACAGGTGAACAGATTAATGCTTTACATTTAGAAGGCACGCTTTAAGAAAAGATTTTTTGTAATGTGATTGACACGAAAGAATTGTTTTAGTATAGTTTATTCGTGTTGACACGTCCCAATAGCTCAGCTGGATAGAGCAACGCCCTTCTAAGGCGTCGGTCGGGGGTTCGAATCCCTCTTGGGACGCTATAATTAAAATAGAGACTGCCCTTACGAGGGCGGTCTCTTTTTTTTATTATGATTTTCGATTATAATCAAGGTATCATGAACTTAAAAAGGGGATGTGGACAATGAGGAAACGAATCGGTGGAATCCTCCTTCTGACAGTTGCTCTAGCTGGTTGTAGCGAAATAACGAATACGGTCGACGACGCAAAACAACAAGTCGTCGAAGTGAAAAATAATGTTGATTATGCAGCGGAACTACAAACAATTGCGAAAGATACATCACGTGTCACGTCAGAGCTCTCGGCTAAGCTCGATCAAGCAGCGGAGAAGGCACGCGAATCGGCAAATCCAGAACAAACACTGGATCAACAAATGGAAAAGCTGAAAAATGATGAGACGGTTCAAAAGTTAGAGAAAGAGCTCGATCAAATCGACGAACGTCTGTCTAGTCTCGACAGTCCGCCGGCCGAACTAAAGAGTTTGAGTGATAAGTTAAAGCAGTATGTCGATCAATCAGAGTCGATGACACGTCTTCTTGAGACGGACGTCTCGCTTGATACGTTGAATCAGCTTGGAGTCGAACAAGGACAACGACTGCAAGACGCAATATCTAGTTGGACGGAACGACTCGATCCCTTCACAAAATAAGAATGATTGGTAGAGGAGGAGAGCGCATGAGTGAATCCCGTTGGATGGAACGACCGCTGGAACAGGAACGGATGCGACTCGCACGGATGACGAGGGCCGAGCGAGATGAACGGATGAAGCGACTCGATGACGTGGCGATGAGTGATGACGACATTTTGTATAGGGTATATACGATGCAAGATGCTTTTTCTGAAAGTAAAGAAGAACGAGAACGCTTCATCAAAATAGCGGAATCGTTTTTGACAGTCGAAGGAGTTGAGCAAGTGCTTGCGCTCTTCCTCTTTGAGCATGGACAGGCATACCCGCTTCGTGTCGCGCTTCGGACATCCTCACCATACTTACCATACGGTCTAGCAGTTAAGTTGGAGGAAGCGGCATCAATGCTTGGACGGCAAACGGAACCAGACAGGGAAGCACGTTCGGACGAATCGTTTTTAACGCGGAAATCGCTCGGGAAGTCGGAAGCGGAATGGATAAACGTTTTTCAAACAGGAACGTACGAACAACAATTCGAGCAGTTACGTGGACTGACGCTTGAAAAGGCGCCTGAATTGAGACGGTATCTTTGCACCTCTTATGCAATCGGCGAGGACGTAAGACAACAAAGTTTAATCGTCCTTCATACGTTATTATTGCAATTAATGACGGACGACTCATGTTTTCCTTTAACGCTTCGAATCGAACGTTTGCAGCTTGACGTGACATTCGATTCCGCCGAGCAGCTACGTAGACGGTTGGAACAACAGCAGGCGCAACTGCTCGGAGTGCAAGAAGTTTTATTTAGCTTGAGACGGCTCGATCCTTTTCGAGCGCTACTAATGTTGTCCTGGCATCAAATGCTCCACCTCAATCAGGAAGTCGATTTATTCGATATGAATCCGGTCGAGATGATTGAAACGCTTGATGCACTCGCTGGAATGACGTTCGAACGTGATGTGCCCGAAAAAGAACTCGGGGCACTTGCGCGTGACTTATACGATAGTGCTCACCAGATGTTAGAAGAGGGAAAAGCGTACGAGAAGACGGCGATATAGGAAATGCGAGGAATCCATTCGTTCAACAGTGGTAATGCTCGGAATGGATGTGCTATAATGTGACTTGTTGTACACACATGTACGCTAATTGACAATTTTGGAGGGACTCAGCATGACTGCAAAATGGGAAAAACAATCAGGTAGCCTCGGCGTTCTCACGTATGAAGCGCCTGCTGAAGCATTTGATAAAGCGGTAGACCAAGCGTTCAAGAAAGTCGTTAAGACTTTGAACACACCTGGTTTCCGTAAAGGAAAAATGCCACGCACAATGTTTAACAAAATGTACGGTGAAGAAGCACTTTATCAAGATGCTCTTGATATCTTGTATCAAGATACAATCGAAGGTGCTGTCGTCGAATCAGGTATCGAGCCAATCGCGCTTGAAAACATCGACGTTGAAACACTCGAAAAAGGAAAACCGGTTGAGTTTAAAATCACGTTCGTCATCGAACCTGAAGCAACTCTTGGTGAGTACAAAGGTCTTGAGTACACAGCTGTCGAAACTGACGTTACTGACGAAGATGTCGATGCTGAACTCAAAACAATGCAAGAGCGTGGAGCAGAGCTCGTCGTAAAAGAAGACGGCGTCATCGAAAATGGCGACACGGTCGTATTCGACTTCGCAGGTTTTGATGGGGACAACCAATTCGACGGCGGAACTGCTGAAAACTATTCACTCGTCATCGGTTCAGGAAACTTCATTCCAGGATTCGAAGAGCAAATGGTCGGTCTGAAAACTGGTGAGCAAAAAGATATCGACGTTACTTTCCCAGAAGAGTACCATGAAGCATCACTCGCTGGTAAACCAGTCGTATTCAAAGTAACAATCCACGAAGTGAAAGCACAAGAACTCCCTGAATTGACAGATGAGTTTGCTAAAGAAATGGACGAAGAAGTTTCTTCTCTTGATGAGTTGAAAACAAAAATTCGTACACGTCTTGAAAACACACGTAAACAAGAAGCTGATGCTTCAATGCGTGATGAGTTGGTTGAAGCAGCGACTAAAAACGCGACAGTTGATCTTCCTGCAGTTATGGTCGACAACGAAGTTGAGCGTATGGTCCAAGAATTCACACAACGCATTCAATCACAAGGTATCGAACTCGACATGTACTTCCAGTTAACTGGAACGACAGAAGAAGCGATGCGTACTGAAATGAAAGAACAAGCAGAAGAACGTGTTAAAGCACGTCTCGTTCTGAAACAAATTGTTGCAGATGAAAACATCGAAGTGAACGAAGAAGAAGCGCAAGCTGAACTTCAATCGATGTCTGAACTCTACAACATCCCTGCTGATCAACTTGAAACGATGCTCGCGCCACAAGGTGGTCTCGACACGCTTAAAGGTGATCTCCAGTTCCGTAAAGCAATCGACGTTCTCGTTGATAATGCTAAAACGAAATAAGTTTTTTAACTGAACTAAACGATTTCAAGACCTATTTCTGGTCTTGAAGTCGTTTTTTTTGTACGATAGGTCAAACAAGGACAAACATTATCAAAATCTTCAAATCAAACTGTAAAACGCTCGTCCAAGATTTGAAAGACTTTCCTTGTTCGTGCTACAATCATTAATAGTAAAACGTGAGATTGGATGCGAAACGTATCTATACAACTTCCACGTTAAAGGGGTGGACCTTTATGTTTAAATTTAACGAAGAGAAAGGTCAGCTAAAATGTTCTTTCTGCGGAAAGACACAAGAGCAAGTGCGCAAACTTGTTGCTGGACCTGGCGTTTACATTTGCGATGAATGTATCGAACTCTGCAATGAAATCGTTGAAGAGGAACTTGGTACAGAAGAAGAAGTCGAACTAAAGAACGTACCAAAACCGCATGAAATTCGTGAGACATTAAATGATTATGTCATTGGTCAAGAGAAAGCGAAAAAGTCTTTGTCTGTCGCAATGTACAATCATTACAAACGAATCAACGCCGGTGGTCGGGCAGATGATGTCGAGCTTTCTAAATCTAACATCGTCATGATTGGACCAACAGGTAGTGGTAAGACACTTCTTGCACAAACAATGGCACGTATCTTAAATGTTCCTTTCGCGATTGCGGATGCGACAAGTTTAACGGAAGCTGGATATGTTGGGGAAGATGTTGAAAACATCCTCTTGAAACTCATTCAAGCTGCTGATTACGATGTCGAGAAAGCAGAAAAAGGAATCATCTATATTGATGAGATTGATAAAATTGCCCGTAAATCTGAAAATCCTTCCATCACACGTGATGTATCAGGAGAAGGGGTGCAACAAGCACTTCTTAAAATCCTAGAAGGAACAGTTGCGAGCGTACCGCCACAAGGTGGACGTAAACATCCACATCAAGAATTCATTCAAATCGATACGACGAATATTCTTTTCATCGTCGGTGGAGCATTTGATGGAATCGATCAATCGATTAAACGTCGTCTTGGTAAAAAAGTCATCGGATTCGGAAATGATTCTGAAAACCGTAACTTTACGCAAAAAGAAATTCTTGCTGCCGCATTACCAGAGGATCTCCAAAAATTCGGACTAATCCCCGAGTTCATCGGTCGTCTGCCAGTCATGGCGACACTCGAACCACTCGATGAGGATGCACTCGTCCAAATCTTGACGAAACCTAAAAATGCGTTAGTCAAACAATATAAAAAAATGCTTCAACTTGATGATGTCGAACTCGACTTCACAGATGAAGGACTAATTGAAATCGCGAAACTCGCAATCAAACGGAAAACCGGTGCACGTGGTTTACGTTCGATCATTGAGGAAACGATGCTTGAAATCATGTTCGAAATACCATCACGTGAAGATATCGCAAAAGTCATCATTACAGCTGAAACGTTGACTGGTAAGCGTGGTCCGACGCTTGAGTTGAAAGATGGTACAATTGAACAAGGTAAAGAAAAAGAAACGGCGTAACACCGTGACAAATCGGCTCGGAGGCTACTTGTACGCCTTTCCGAGCCTTTTTTGTTTAGGAGGAATTTGATGAAGACAAAACAATATCCACTTTTACCACTTCGTGGCGTCGTCGCCTATCCATTAATCGGCTTGACGATTGATGTTGGTCGACCAGTTTCACTAAAAGCATTACTCGCTTCAAAGGAACATGAAATTGATTTGGTCGTCGTGACGCAACGCGACCCAGAAGCAGAACCATCGGTTGACGGACTGCATACAATCGGAACACTTGTCCAAATCGCGAAGATGAGTGAGCTTGGCAATGATACGGTCCGCGTTCGCGTCATCGGTAAGGAACGTGTTCGGATTGAACAAGTCAGTGAAACGGATGAAGGGTATCAAGCAGCCATCGAACCGATTGAGAAAATCGATATCAAAGGTGCAAAACAAGAGGCGCTCGTCCGCTTGATTAAAGAACAATTCGGTCAACTCGTCTCCCGTATCAAAGGCATCGGGACAGACGAACGACGTCGTTTTGAAACGTATGAACGCCTGGATTCTTTGACGGATTACATCACGTCGAAATTGCCGATTGAACTTGCAAAAAAACAAGAATTCCTAGAAGAAAATGATCCGGTCGAGCGGGGCTTGATGTTGCTCGATGTCATGAAGCATGAGTACGAAGTCGTTGAGCTAGAGCGAGAAATGCGGGAACGGACGAAAAAAACGATTGAACAATCCCAACGTGACTATTACCTTCGGGAACAGTTGAAAACGATTCAACAAGAACTCGGAGGGGAAGCAGTTTCTGCTGAAAGTGATGCTGTGAAGTATAAAGAACAGCTAGCGATGCTCGATTTATCAGACACAGCCGTTGCAAACGTTGAAAAAGAAATCAATCGGTTAGCCGTCGTACCGGCGACGAGTCCGGAACATGGTGTCATTCGAAATTACTTGGAATGGTTCTTCTCGCTTCCATGGAATGAGGCGACGGATGATTTCTTGAACGTCGAAGCGGCGTCGGAACAACTCGATGAAGATCACTACGGTCTCGAAAAAGTAAAAGAACGGATTCTCGAGTATTTAGCTGTCCGTCAATTGACGGATTCGTTACGTGGACCGATTCTATGTCTCGCAGGTCCTCCGGGGGTCGGGAAGACTTCACTTGCACGTTCCATCGCTACCGCTCTTGAACGGAAGTTCGTCCGTGTATCGCTTGGTGGTGTACGAGATGAAGCAGAGATCCGCGGCCATCGCCGGACGTATATCGGAGCGATGCCGGGACGAATCATTCGTGGACTGAAACAAGCAGGTACGAACAATCCGGTCTTCCTACTCGACGAAATCGATAAGATGTCGAATGATTTCCGTGGGGATCCATCGTCTGCGATGCTTGAAGTGCTCGATCCTGAGCAAAACAATAGCTTTTCTGATCACTATATCGAAGAGCCGTTCGATTTATCGAACGTGTTATTCATCGCAACGGCGAATGATGTCTCGAACATTCCAGGACCTTTACTTGACCGGATGGAATTGATTCAAATCGGTGGTTATACGGAGCAAGAGAAAGCACAAATTGCGGTCCGTCACTTGCTATCGAAACAAATCAAAGAACACGGCTTGAAAAAGAGTCAATTAACAGTCAAACCGGACGCGCTCGAGGAAGTCGTCCGACGGTATACACGAGAAGCCGGTGTCCGGAACTTGGAACGTGTGTTAGGGTCGCTTTGTCGTAAGGCGGCGAAACAAATCGCGATGGGTGAAAAGAAACGTGTCACGGTGACGAAACGGAACTTACCAGACTTCTTAGGGAAACCGATCTACCGGTATGGTCAAGGAGAATTAGAAGATACGATTGGCGCGGTGACCGGTTTAGCGTATACTGCATTTGGGGGCGACACACTGACGATTGAAGTCAGTCTTGCGCCAGGTAAAGGAAAATTGCAATTAACGGGTAAACTTGGTGATGTCATGCAAGAGTCGGCTCAGACAGCATACAGCTTCGTACGAGCGAACGCTGAAACAGTTGGAATTGACCCGAATTTCTATGAAACACAGGATATTCATATCCACGTACCGGAAGGCGCCGTACCGAAAGATGGCCCGTCAGCTGGGATTACGATTGCGACAGCCTTGATTTCTGCTCTGACGAAACGTCCAGTCCGGCGCGACGTCGGAATGACAGGCGAAATCACGTTACGTGGTCGTGTCTTACCAATCGGTGGTCTAAAAGAGAAATCGCTCGCGGCACATCGTGCAGGATTGACGACGATTTTAATGCCACAAGACAATACGCGCGATATCGATGAGATTCCAGAAACCGTTCGAGATGGGATTCGATTCATTCCGGTCGCTACGATGGACCAAGTACTCGAACATGCATTAAAAGGAGAGTAACATGAAAATTTATAAAGCAGATTTTATTACAAGTGGTGTCAATCCGGAGCATTATCCGGAACCACTTCTTCCGGAAGTTGCACTTGCGGGACGGTCGAACGTCGGAAAGTCGTCGTTCATCAATAAGCTCGTACAGCGGAAGGCGCTCGCGCGTACTTCATCAAAACCAGGGAAAACACAAACGTTGAACTTCTTCAATATCAATGATGAGCTCATGTTTGTCGATGTACCCGGATACGGCTACGCGAAAGTTTCGAAAACGGAACGGGAAGCCTGGGGAAAAATGATGGAGAAGTATTTCACGACACGTGAAATACTAAAAGGTGTCGTCTTACTCGTTGACATTCGTCATGAACCATCGGCAGATGATGTCATCATGTACGACTTCTTAAAGTACTATGATTTATCCGTCATCGTCGTCGCGACAAAACTTGATAAAATCAAGCGTGGTCAGCGGGATAAACAAATCGCAGCCATCAAGCGGAAACTGCAATTTGATGGTCAAGATACATTCATTCCGTTTTCTTCAGAAACGGGCGAAGGTGTCGATGCGGCATGGGAAGCGATTTATGCTCATTTGTAAGAGGTACAACTGATTGAAGGTAAAAGGCAATGTTCACAAGATGAACATTGCCTTTTAATTTATTATTTCGAAAATAATATAGATAAAAAATAGCGATGTATCTATACTTAATATTGTAAAAAGATAAAGATTATTTCCAGTTCTCTTTTGGACATAGCTTTCATCCAGCGTAAATCTTGATGAAAAAGATGAAATAATAACAAATTAATGGAATAGCAGCTTTAAAAAATATGCTATACCGGAATTGAAAACTGTAGGAGGCTTATTCGTGGACTTACTTCGAAACAAATGGTTTAAAGCATTACTTTGGATACTAACGATTTTCTTAGTCATCTGGGTCGGGACGAAAATCTCGTTTTTATTCCAACCGATTAAAGTGATGCTTGCGTTAATTTTCCCACCACTTATCATTGCAGGAATTTTTTATTACTTTACACTTGGAATCGTTGACACCTTACAAAAACGTGTCAAAAGACGTGGACTTGCCGTTCTGATTGTTTTACTCGCTTTTGTCGGGATTTTGACGCTCATCATTACGTTGATCGGTCCAATCCTCGTCAAACAGGTGACGGAGTTTGTCACGAGCATCCCGAATCTTGTCGTAGAACTACGTGATCAAACGTTGAATCTACGCGATCAATTGATGGACAATCGTTTTATTTCGAACTGGGTTCAACACAATACGGAATTGTTTGACGAGTGGACGAATGAAGCGACGTCATATATCGGAACGCTCTTCAAGTCCGTTTCGGCATCTGTCGGAACCATTTTCGGTGTCATCTCTTCGACGGTTCTAATCGTCGTGCTCGTTCCGTTCATTCTCGTCTATATGCTGCTTGACGGGTACAAGTTTCCTGACTCGGTCGTTAAACTTTTACCGAAAGGCTATGAGGCAGAAACACGTAACATCTTACATGACATGCACGTGACGGTTAAGCACTACGTCAATGGTCAAGTCATCGTCTCACTCTGCGTCGGATTGATGTCGTTAATCGGTTTCTTCATCTCAGATATTCAATACGCTTTGTTACTCGCATTATTTTGTACGGTGACGAACATCATTCCGTATCTTGGACCATATATCGGTGCTGTTCCTGCCGTCATCGTCGGATTCATCGATGATCCGATCAAGGCGCTTTATGCAATCATCACGATCGTTATCGCACAACAGATTGAATCGAATTTGATTTCTCCGTATGTTCAAGGGAAAACGTTAAAAGTGCATCCGTTGACGATCATCATCGTCTTGCTCGTCGCCGGTAAAATCGCCGGTATCATCGGCGTCATTTTGGCTGTTCCGACATATGCTGTCTCCAAAGTCGTCATCCAGAACATTGCTCGTATTTATCGTTTACGTCAGCAACAGTTCGACTTGCAGACCGAGAGCTCGACAATCATTACCGATTCTTCCAAATCCTAACGATAAGCCCTCTGCTGAAACATTCGAGCAGAGGGTTTGTGATTTATTCGAGAGAGGGATAGGATGAAAGAATACTTTTCACAACTTTGACTCATTTTAGTTTATAAATTGATTGGAATCTTTTTTATAATGGTTATAATGTAGAGTAGAGAACAAAAGATAGAGGAGAATGAAATCTTTAGACGTAAGGGGTAGAGCGCATGCATATCGTAGTTGTCGGTTTAAATAATAAGACGGCGCCTGTATCAATACGCGAACAAGTCTCATTTGGGGAACATGAGATGAAGGGAGCGGTCGTGGCGTTACGAGATGAAAAGAGTATTTTCGAGAGCGTCATCGTGTCGACTTGTAACCGGACCGAATTATATGTCGTGACGGATCAACCACACACAGGACGCTACTATACAAAACGTTTTCTTGCGAACTGGTTCGGTTTGACGATGGAAGAACTTGAACCGTATTTATTCATCCATGAAGGGTTTGATGCGATGAAGCACTTGTTCCGAGTGACGAGTGGTCTCGATTCGATGATCGTCGGGGAAACGCAAATTTTAGGTCAAGTGAAGACAAGTTTCTTTACAGCGCAAAAATTAGAAACGACGGGAACGGTCTTCAACAAACTATTTAAGGAAGCGGTAACGCTTGCGAAACGTGCCCATGCTGAAACAGGAATCGGGGAGAGTGCCGTTTCTGTCAGTGCTGCTGCCGTGACACTTGCAGAACAATTGCTCGGTTCTCTTGAAGATAAATCAATTGTCGTCATCGGTGCCGGTGAGACAGGTGAATTGACGACGTTGAACTTGTATGAGGCCGGTGCGCGAGATATCACGGTCTTTAACCGAACGCTTGCGAAAGCAGAAGAAGTTGCGAATCGTTTCGAAGGGTCTGCACATTCGATTAACGAAATGCAATGTGGTCTTCTTCGCGCTGATATCGTCATTTCTTCTACCGGTGCCAAACGGGCGATCATCAAGCGGGAAGATATCGCCGCTGCTCAACTGTTCCGCAGTGACCGTCCCTTCCTGTTGATCGACATCGCGGTACCACGTGATATCGAACCGACAGCGGGTGACTTACCTGGTGTTCATTTATATGACGTCGATGATTTAACATCAATCGTCCAACAGAACATGGCGGAACGGATGAAAGAAGCGGCTAAAATCGAGTTACGGATTGAAGCTGCCATCGCTGAGTTTGAAGGATGGATGACGACGCTTGGTGTCGTTCCAATCATTACGGAACTGCGCGATCAATCGCTTAAAATTCAGCAAGAGACGATGCAAAGCCTCGAACGGAAACTGCCGGACATGTCGGCCCGTGAAAAAGCCGTCATTGGAAAACACATGAAATCAATTATCAATCAATTATTACGTGAACCGCTCTCATACATTAAAGATGCCGCGGCAAAACCAGATGCAGAACAACGCATTGCACAGTTCATGGACACCTTTGCACTCGATGAAGAACTGTTTGATTCCTCGGTCGAAGACGTCGTGTTACAAGACGAAACTTCTGAACCACGCAAAGCTGTGAATCGGTGAACAAAGCTGTAATTGTGTTACAATAGAAAAGCATGGGGCGGACTTGTGCCGCCCCTTTATTATTGTACAGGGGGATTTTAGCATGCGAAAAATCATAGTAGGTTCACGCAGTTCGAAACTAGCGATGACACAGACGAAATGGGTCATCGAGCAATTGAAACAAGCGGGTGCTCCATATGAATTCGAAATCAAGAACATCATCACTAAAGGGGACCGAATCCTTGATGTGACATTGTCTAAAGTCGGCGGGAAAGGATTGTTCGTCAAGGAAATCGAACAACAGATGCTGGATGAAGAAATCGACTTCGCTGTCCATAGCATGAAAGATCTTCCGTCAGAACTTCCAGCAGGTCTTATCATCGGATCAACACCTGCACGTGTCGATGCACGGGATGCGCTCATCACAACAACAGGCGGCGGACTTGCGACCCTGCCTGAAGGTGCTACGGTCGGGACGAGCAGTTTACGCCGCGGCTCACAATTGCTTAAACTTCGTCCGGATTTGAAGATTGAATCGATTCGCGGAAACATTGATACACGTCTCGAAAAGTTGAAGACAGGACCATTCGACGGGATTTTACTTGCGGCAGCTGGTCTGCAACGGATGGGGTGGTCAGATGAAATCGTCTCGGAATACATTTCGACGGACGAGATGATTCCTGCTGTCGGTCAAGGTATCTTGGCAATCGAATGCCGTGAACAAGACCAGGAAATCCGTGATCTTTTAAATTTAATTCATGATCAAATGACTGAAAAAGTGGCCTTTGCCGAGCGGTCATTCTTATCCGCGATCGAAGGAAGCTGTCACGTCCCGGTTGGTGGTTTTGCGACGATCAACGAAGATTTATCGACGACACTCGTTGGTTTCATCGGTTCAGTCGATGGGACACAAATCTTGCTCGAACGCGAAACTTCGCTTGACCCGATGCAACTCGGTCAACTCGTCGCGGATCGGTTACTCGATGCCGGCGGTCGCGAAATTCTCGCATCGTTGCCGGATGACTTATAAACGGCTTGTCCTGACCGGGAGTCGGCCACCGAACTCGCAGCAAGTGCAGCGTTTAGCGGAACGGCAGATTGAAGTCATTCACGAACCAAGTATCGAGACGGTACCGGTTGCATTCGAATTGCCACCGGCACTTGATTGGTTGGTCGTGACGAGCCCGACAGGCGTCGAACGAATCGAGGCCGATTTACCACGATTACAAAAAACGAAAATTGCAGTTGTTGGGACAAAAACAGCGCAAGCCCTCGAACGAGCGGGGCGAACCGCGGACTTCATCCCATCTGCCTTTACGGGTGATGTTCTCGTCGCCGAGTTACAGCACCAACTATTGCCGAACCAACGGATTTGTTTTGCCCGTGGGAATCGGTCGCGCCAAGAACCACTCGAACACTTAAAACAATTCGTCTCAGCTGACGTCCTCGAAGTCGTGACATATGAAACGAACATCCGACGGATTCCACGAGAACGTTTGTCAGACGCAAATTTTATCGGATTACAAAGTCCATCGGCCGTCGAAGCACTCGCTTCGTTAGCACTTCAAACGTCTGCGACGTATGTCGCGATTGGACCGGTCACGGAACAAGCAGCGCGAGCAGCAGGACTGTATCCTCTGCGCATCGCGAAGACGTTTACGCTCGACGGATTGATTGACTGTATTTTAGAGGAGGAACTGTTATGAACACATTAGAATTCGCACGTCACCGCCGTTTGCGAAATACGGCTTCACTTCGCTCACTCGTACGAGAAAATCATTTGCATAAATCAGATTTGATTTATCCACTGTTTATCGCAGAAGGAGAAGACATTAAGCGGGAAGTTAGTTCGATGCCTGGTGTGTTCAACCTATCGCTTGATCATCTCGAAGCAGAAATCAACGAAATCGTAAAACTCGGTATCGAGTCGGTGATTTTATTTGGTGTCCCACATGATCATTTAAAAGATGAACAAGGCACAGGGGCATTCCATGATCACGGGATCGTTCAAGAAGCAACGCGTCTCGTCAAGAAACTCGCACCGCAATTGACGGTCATCGCGGATACATGTCTCTGTGAATATACATCGACAGGACATTGCGGCATAGTTGCGGACGGTACAGTCGATAATGACGCCTCACTCCCACTGCACGTCCAAACGGCCGTCTCACAAGCGCGTGCCGGTGCAGACATCATTGCCCCATCCTCGATGATGGACGGTTTTGTCGCTGCAATCCGTCAAGGGCTTGATGAGAATGGGTTCAGCCATATTCCAGTCATGAGTTATGGCGTTAAGTACGCTTCTGCCTATTATGGGCCATTCCGTGACGCAGCCAATTCAGCACCGGGTGAAGGTGATCGTAAAGGATATCAAATGGATCCGGCGAACCGCCGTGAAGCATTCCGGGAAGCAACGTCTGACGTAGAACAAGGGGCAGACTTCATGATTGTCAAACCAGCGCTTGCCTTCATGGACATCATTCGGGACGTGCGCGAGCGGATTGATTTACCAATCGTCGCCTATAACGTCTCAGGGGAATATGCCATGGTCAAAGCAGCGGCACTCAACGGTTGGATTGATGAAGAACGAATCGTCATGGAGACGATGCTTGGCTTTAAACGTGCTGGAGCAGATTTAATCATCACGTATTTCGCGAAAGACATCTGTCGTTACTTGGAGGAATCGAAATGAGCTTAACCAATCAGAACTCAAAATCAAAAGCTGCCTTTGAGCGGGCATTACCACTCATGCCGGGTGGCGTGAACAGTCCAGTCCGTGCCTATAAATCAGTTGGTATGACACCAATCTTTGCCGAACGGGCAAGTGGTTCAAAATTATACGATATCGATGGGAAAGAATACATCGATTACGTTTTATCATGGGGACCGATGATTTTAGGTCACGCCGATCCGATCGTCACGGCGGCGATTCAAGAACAGGCAACACGCGGTTGGAGTTACGGGACACCAACTGAAATCGAGTCAGCGATGGCAGAACTCGTCATCAGTCGTGTCCCGTCCGTCGAGGTCGTCCGGATGGTCAACTCGGGGACCGAAGCAACGATGGCGGCATTACGTCTCGCGCGTGGGTTTACAGGCAAAACGAAAATCCTGAAATTTGAAGGATGTTACCACGGACACGGCGATTCGTTGTTGATTAAAGCCGGTTCAGGCGTCGCGACGCTCGGTCTTCCCGATTCACCGGGAGTTCCGGCACAAATCGCCAGCATGACGCTGACGGTTCCGTATAACGATATGGACGCTGTCCGGACTGCCTTTGAAAAACATGGCGACGATATCGCAGGTGTCATCGTTGAACCGGCAGCAGGTAACATGGGCTTCGTCCCGCCGGCAGCCGGATTCCTCGAAGGGCTTCGTGAAATCACGGAAGCACACGGTACGTTGTTAATTTTCGACGAAGTCATGACCGGTTTCCGTGTCGGCTTCAACTGTGCCCAAGGATACTTCGGTGTCACGCCAGACATCACATGTCTCGGTAAAGTCATCGGTGGTGGTATGCCCGTCGGTGCCTACGGTGGACGCCGTGACATCATGGAGCAAATCGCGCCGCAAGGTCCAATCTATCAGGCAGGTACCCTGTCGGGGAATCCGCTTGCGATGGCAGCGGGGCTTGCGACCTTAACGCAATTAAAACCGGAGCACTACGAAGTGTTTGACCAAAAAGCAAATCGTCTAGCAGAAGGCTATTTACAGGCTGCTGCGAAATATAACATTCCGTTGACGACGAACCGGGCCGGCGCAATGTTCGGTGTCTTCTTCACTAATCAACCCGTGACGAATTTCGAACAAGCGAAAACATCGAACCTCGAGATGTTCCGTTCGTACTATCAAAAGATGGCGGCGCGCGGAATCTTCCTCCCACCGTCACAATTCGAGGGACTCTTCTTATCGACCGTCCACTCGGATGATGATATCGAACGGACGATTGAAGCCGTCGAACTGACGTTCAAAGAACTCCAGGTCGAATTTAACCGTTAAGGAGTTCTTGACGGGTGATGGACGTCTCGGATAAAATAAGGAAAGAATAATTTGGAAACAGCGTTGACGGGAAGAGTAGTCAGACAACAGACTGTAAGAGAGAACACATCCACCGGCTGAGAGATGTGACAGTGTGTCCCGACGAAGGTCACCCCACGAGCTGGTATCGTAAGCGCGAGCGAGCGATATCCGGATTCCGCACGTTACGCGGGCTAGAGGGCACTCCCGTTTTCGGGGTGAACTAAGGTGGTACCGCGGAAGAGCAACGGCTTCTTTCGTCCTTAGATGAGGACGAGAGTAGCCGTTTTTATTATGGATAAAAGGAGCGATTTAGATGCAGGAATTATCAATGCCGACGAAATATGATCCGCAGGCGACGGAAGAAAAATGGTACGATTTTTGGTTGGAAGGGGAATATTTCAAAGCCGATCAAGATCCGGAGAAAGCACCGTACACGATCGTCATCCCGCCACCGAACGTGACAGGGAAACTACACCTCGGTCATGCTTGGGATACGACGTTACAAGACATGCTGACACGGATGAAACGGATGCAAGGGTTCGACGTCCTGTACTTACCGGGAATGGACCACGCGGGAATCGCGACGCAAGCAAAAGTTGAACAAAAATTGCGGGCAGAAGGACAATCGCGCTTAGAAATGGGACGTGAGAAATTCCTCGAACAATCATGGGCATGGAAAGAAGAATATGCGTCAACGATTCGTGCGCAATGGGCGAAACTCGGACTTGGTCTGGATTACTCACGCGAGCGCTTTACGCTCGACGAGGGTTTATCTGAAGCGGTCCAGGAAGTATTCGTTAAGCTGTATGAAAAAGGTTTGATCTATCGTGGCGAATACATCGTCAACTGGGACCCGGCGACGAAAACTGCGATTTCCGATATCGAAGTCATCTATAAAGATATCGAAGGTGCGTTCTACCACCTCAGCTATCCGTTGACGGACGGAACAGGTCACGTTAAACTCGCGACGACGCGCCCGGAGACGATGCTTGGGGATACGGCAATCGCCGTCAATCCGAAAGATGAGCGTTACGCTCACCTCGTCGGTAAAACGATCATGCTCCCGATCGTCGAACGAGAAATTCCGATCGTCGCTGACGAATATGTCGATATGGAATTCGGAACAGGTGTCGTTAAAATCACGCCTGCCCATGACCCGAATGACTTTGAAGTGGGGAACCGTCATGACTTACCACGTGTCCTCGTCATGAACGAAGACGGAACGATGAACGAAAACGCCGGTAAATACGAGGGTATGGATCGCTTCGAGTGCCGCAAACAAATTGTCGAAGATTTGAAAGCCTCGGGCGTCTTGATTAAAGTCGAGCCGCACCTGCACTCGGTTGGTCACTCGGAACGGTCGGATGCAGTCGTTGAACCGTACTTGTCGCTGCAATGGTTCGTCAAGATGGAGCCACTCGCTGAAAAAGCACTTGCTGAACAACAGGGCGAGGATAAAATCAACTTCGTCCCACAACGGTTCGAAAACACCTACGTCCGCTGGATGGAGAATATCCGTGACTGGTGTGTCAGCCGTCAACTCTGGTGGGGACACCGTATTCCAGCCTGGTATCATAAAGAAACAGGTGAAGTGTTCGTTGGGAAAGAAGCACCTGCCGACATCGAAAACTGGGAGCAGGACAACGATGTCCTCGATACGTGGTTCTCGTCAGCGCTCTGGCCGTTCTCGACGATGGGTTGGCCGAATACGGATGCTGCGGACTACCAAAAATACTTCCCGACGTCGACACTCGTTACGGGGTACGACATCATCGCCTTCTGGGTATCGCGGATGATTTTCCAATCGTATGAATTCACAGGCGAACGTCCATTCAACGATGTGTTGATTCACGGTCTGATTCGTGACTCGGACGGACGGAAGATGTCGAAATCACTCGGGAACGGAATCGATCCAATGGACGTCATCGAAAAATATGGTGCCGATTCACTCCGTTGGTTCTTAACGACAGGTTCGACGCCAGGAAACGACCTACGTTTCTATTGGGAAAAAATCGAAGCGACATGGAACTTCTCGAATAAATTGTGGAACGCAAGCCGTTTCGCACTGATGAACATGGATGGTCTGACGTATGAAGAAATCGATCTGACGGGCGAAAAATCATTAGCCGATCAGTGGATTTTGACACGTCTGAACACGACGATTGCTGATGTGACACGATTATCCGATAAGTATGAGTTCGGTGAAGCCGGTCGAGTCCTCTACCACTTCATCTGGGAAGATTTCTGTAACTGGTACATCGAGATGGCGAAGTTACCGCTGAACGGTGAAGATGAGGCCGCTAAATTGACGACGCGTTCGATTCTTGCGTACACGCTCGACCAAATCATGCGTCTGATGCACCCGTTCATGCCGTTCATCACGGAAGAGATTTGGCAGCACTTGCCGCATCAAGGGGAAACGATCACGCGTGCGGCTTGGCCGACACGTAATGAGACACTCGACTTCCCGCAAGCAGTTCCTGCGTTTGAAGCTGTCCAAAACGTCATCCGGTCGGTCCGCAACATTCGTGCCGAAGTGAACGCACCGATGTCAAAACAAATCCAGTTGATGATTTCGACGAGTGACGACCAAGTACAGCATGACTTAGAGACGAACGTCTCATACTTGAAAAAGTTCACGAATGCTTCCGAATTACTTGTCGAACGCAGCATGGCAGCACCGGAAAAAGCACTCAGTGCCATCGTGACCGGCGCAGAATTGTTCATTCCGTTGGCTGATTTAATCAACATCGAAGAAGAAATCGCCCGCTTGAACAAAGAACTCGTCAAGTATACGAAGGAAGTCGAACGGGTCGAGAAAAAACTCAACAACCCAGGTTTCGTCGGAAAAGCACCGGCACATGTCATCGAAGAAGAACAAGCAAAAGCACAGGATTATAACGAAAAACGTGCGGCAGTCGAAGCACGGATCAACGAACTATCTCAATAATTTCAACAGTGGCTCAAGTTTCCTTGAGCCACTTTTTTTAAAGGAGCGGAGACAGAGTGGAGACGAGAGAAGACGTATTAGAGTGGTTGTCACGGTTACTGGCATTCGGTATCAAACCGGGATTAAGTCGGATGGAAGCGTTACTGGAAGAACTAAAGATTGATCCGGATGCTGTTCCGACGATCCATGTCGCGGGGACGAACGGGAAAGGGTCGACCGTCGCCTTCTTACGGGAGATGGGAATGGCGGAAGGGTTACACATCGGGACGTTTACATCCCCATACATCATTCAGTTCGAGGAACGGATCATGCTGAACGGAGTGCCGATTGCTGAAGCGGATCTCGTTAAGGCAGCTACTGCAGTGAAGCAAGCAATGACCGAGCTTGAGCCGACGATTGGTACAGTCACGGAATTTGAAGCGTTGACGGCACTTGCTTTCTATCATTTCAATCAAGTTCGTCCAGACTTCGTCATTTACGAGGTCGGACTCGGAGGGCTTTATGACTCGACAAACGTACTGAAGCAACCGAAAGCGGCCATCATCACCTCAATTGGTCACGATCATCAAGCGATTCTCGGAGATACGCTCCAAGAGATTGCCCTTCAAAAGTTCGGCATCATCAAACGGGGAACATCGGTCATTGCCGGGAAACTGCAAGAGGAATTGACGGTCCCGTTGATGGCCTATTGTGGCGACCGGGCGGCAACGTTGAAGTGGAGTCAGGAAGCCATCGTCTCGTACCGACTGAATGCGACCGGAACATGGGCGACGTATGAAGGAATTCCCGAAACACGACTTGGACTCGAAGGGCACCATCAAGTCGAAAATGCAGCGAACGCCGTCATCTGTGCAAAGAAACTCGGTTGGTCGAAGACGGCAATTCGTCGTGGTCTCCGAAACGCCAAACATCCGGGACGGTTTGAGACGATTTCGCGCGAGCCGCGCATCATCTTAGACGGGGCTCATAATCCGGAAGGTGTTAAAGCGCTCGTCGACCGTCTAAAACAGGAAACAATGCCAATCGTCATCCTTTGCTCCATCCTGCGGGATAAAGATCGCCTTGCGATGATTAAACAATTTCAGGAAGTGACACCAACGATTATGGAGACGACGTTTGATTTTCCGCGAGCCCGGTCGCTAGAAGAACTGACTGCGGATGGGGCAAATGTCATAGAACTCGATTCGTTTCTCGCTGAATACGAAGGAACAAATCAAACACTCATCGTAACAGGATCTCTTTACTTCATCAGTGTCGTTCGTGAAAAAATACTGCGACAACGTTTTACAAAAAAGGGAAAACGCTAAAAGTCCTTGTATACTAAGGTTGGGGTAATATAGTCCTATATTTTATGATCTTACGACGAGGAGACGATGGAAGATGAAACGGTGGTTACGTCTGTTTTTAGTCAGTGTACTGATCTTTACGAGTTTTAGTTATATACAGGAACCACATACGAAGGCTGCTGCGGCAGATAAGTTGAAAATTCTTGAAATCCGGGATGCATGGTCGACGACGAACCGGATTGATCCAAATACGACAATCACCTCATTGCTCAACGGGCTCGATTCGACCCGCTATGAGATTGAAATGATGACGGTCAAAGAATTGAACGCTTCTCGTTTTCCGTTAGATGGTGCGTTTGATGCTGTTGTCTTTGATCCATCCGTCTTCACAGGAACCGACCGTTATTCAATGACAATCTCGGATACGAAGAAAGCACATAATACGAGTAAGATTGAGAACGACATCACGAAGTTAAAAGGAAATGAAATCGTCAGTGCCTTCGTCAATAAAGGGCTGCCGGTTTTTCTACATCAAGATGTCTTGACACATACGTCAAGCAATTTTAATGCCATCTTTAAAGATCTTAAATCAAATGCATTGATGCGATATACGGATATTCAGACAGTCATGACGAAGTTAAAGACTCAAAAGGTCATCCGTCCGCGGCTAGAAGGTGTTTCCGTCAAACAAAACGGTGTGTCATTAACAGGAATCGATAAAGGGAAGTCAGCTGTTCCGAACGTTCCAATCGACTTCATGTACACGACGACGCTCGAGAACACGAATCAGTTAGCGCAACTGTATATCGACTTTGATAGCAATGACCAATTTGAAGAGTCGGAAAAGGTTGATGAGAAGCCGGCTACCAAAACGGGGGCATTGAGCTATAATTTCGATGCCCCGAGTTACACGGGACCGCGGAACTGGATGATCCGTGTGTCGAGTAGCGACGGACTGACCGACTACAAAACAGGTAGTTTCTTAATGAAGGACCAAGTCGCAGAAGCAAAAATCTTACAGGTGACGCGCAGTGGATCGACGGGTTCAATCAATGGCTTCATGAACACCGGTACGTTATTGAAAGAAACCGGGTACTATGATTTTAACGTCGAAGTCATTACGGCAGATACATTTAACAGTACGTACGCATCACGAAACTTAAATACGACGTACGACATGTTAATCTTTGGATTTCAAGATTCGTACGGAGCGGCGTCGCTGAATGATGCGGCCTCGAATGCAATCCTTGATTTCACGAACACCGGGCAAGGACTGATGTTGTCCCACGATACGATTTTCCGTCCAAGTCAGTCAGCGAATCCGGAACTGTTCTGGGAAAAGAAATTTGCCGGACTTGCCGGACAAAAGAACTTCACGAACATGGGGTACGGAGCACAGCGGACGTCAGGGAAGGCGGTCAAACAAAATGACGGTGTCATGACGTCGTATCCGTTTACGTTAGCGGATGAAGTCTCAATCGCAACAACCCATGACCAATACTTTGGTCTTGATTTAGAACAACCCGATTTAATTCCGTGGTACAACATTCGGGAAAATAGTACGGCTGATTCGAATCAGTCAGCCGGACGCACAATCGGCGATGCCCGTAACCATTACTACATGTATACAAAAGGCAATGTGACGTATTCTGGTGCAGGACATACCTCGACGTTCAACCAACAACAGGAAAAAGAACTGTTCTCGAACACGATGTACCGCGCCTTTATCGGGGCGAATCATAAACCGCTCATTAAAAATATCCTGCCAGCCAATCAAGCGAGTTATTTAGACAATGAACCAATCACGGTATCTTATAAGGTTAATGACTATGACTTACGCGATCGGGAATTGAAGACACGAATCTACATCGACAATGAAAAAGTGTATGAAAATAATAAACTAAAAAACAATTCGTTTGTCAGCCAAAGCTTCGATGCTAAGTTGACAGGGAAAACAACCGCGACAATCCGGATCGAAGCAGAGGATCAACGGGGGGCGAAAACGATTGAGACACGTACCGTCCAAATCGTTCAGCCATCCGCTTCATCTCCGTTCACGTTATCACGGTCAATCGATCCGGCAACGATTCCGCAAGGGGAAACAGCAACGATTACGTATACGGTCAAAACAAGCCCGATGCTTCAAAAAGATGCAATCGGTAACAACGGCTACATCATGGGACAATTTTCAGTAACGATGGAAGATATTTTGTTTACAGAAAACTTCCCGAGTAATGTCGAAGTCGTCTCAGCAACAGGTCTTAACGGTGCGAAAATCGTCAATCAAACATTGACTGGGAATGTACCGGACATCGAATATGATGAAGCGATTGAAGGGCTCCACAAAGGATTATGGATTGCAAAGCCGTCGGAACTGACTTTTACCGTAAAAGTACGAGCGAAGGATGCGGCAGGTGTTCATGTCTTCGATGAAAAAGAGAATACAATTGTTTCAACGAAGACCATCTACCGTGATAAAAAAAATGGCGTCGATAAATCGACTTCACTTGCGAACGATGTTCAGTCGTTCCCGAGACTAGGATATGCCTTATCGACCCGCTTTGCGACGGAAGCTAAAATTCCAGCTGTCCGGATGGATATCAACACGCCGTCTTATAAGGTATTGCCAGAAATCAATCCGGCAGGTAGCCAGTACGGCACATTGAGATGGTCGATTGAAGATACGAGCATTGCGAAGATTAACGATCAAGGCATCATCGAACCGAAGAAAATCGGAACGACGGAAATTAAATTGATTGTCCCCGTCGCGAATGGACGTGAGTTAGTCGCGACTTCGAAGTTGACGATTAACGATGTCTTTGGTGGATTGATCGTCCGTGGTGTACCAAGCGAGTTATACGTCGGACAGACGAAAGCGATGACGGGCGAAGCAGCCATGTTGTCCGGGACGGATGCACCGATTAAATGGCTTGTCACGAACAACGATTTAGTCGAGGCTACCGGTCTGACAACAGATGAGTTATCGCTAACAGGAAAAAAACCAGGCACAATGACCGTTCAAGCCGTTGTTCCGGCATCGAGCGGCAGCACGACCTATTTAGCACAGTCGCAAATCTATACGATTGAAGTTAAATTACCGGAACTAGCCGTAACACCGAATAACCTAGAGTTATGGGTCAACACGACGCAAGATGTCACAGCGACCTTTACACCGAGTATTCGATTACCGTTCACCGTTTCGACGTCTAGTCCGGCGATCGAACTCATTCAAACGGCGGCTGGTTACACAGTCAAGGGAATAACGGGGACACCGGCTGGTCCAGTCGACGGCTTATTGAAACTTCGAGATTTTACAGCGACACAAGCCATCACGAAAATCATGGTACGTGAAAATCCAACTGATTTGACGGCGAACGATTTAACACTTTCCATGCAGGATGTTCAAAAGCAGCCTGTCTTGAACTGGTTACCCGTGACGGCGACAGAGCGTTTTTATCGGTTGGAAGTGCTTCAGGGAAAAGAGTATGTGAAGATTGATTCATCGGCACAAGCCTTAAAACCGATTCGCCCAGGTGTCGCACGTGTCAAAGTGACGGCATTAAAAGCAGATCAATCGGTCCTTGAAGTCATCAAAACCGGTGCGACGGAGAAACAACCGTTGACGGCGACCTTTAAAGTGACGATTTCTTCTGAAGGTTCGAGCACTTCACCAGATACGGATGTCTATTAAGTGACGGGGGAAATGACGTGAAGAAAAAGCAAATCATTAGCGTCGTTCTCCTGTTTCTAATCGGAATTGGAGCAGCGACCTACTTGTTGATCGAACAGCGAAACCAGCAAGCGTTTGAAAAGAGTATCGATACGTCAGATGTTAACGCATTTGCGTCAGCAGTCGAACACGTTTCTTTATCGACAAAAGACCGGAATCAGTACATTCAGCAGTTCCAAGAAGCACTCGACTATGACAAAGCACTCGTTTTGTTGGACGACACGAGTGTTAAAAATCAAGTTAACTGGTTTTATGTCGCCCGGTTCGGACCAGCTTCTGTAGTCAAGAAATGGCTTGCTACGGGGGCTTCCGTCGAGCAAACGAATGAGCAACAACAGACAGTCTTGCATGTTGCGACGAGCGTGAACCAACCTGCGGATGCTTATGCTTTACTGATTAAAGAAGCTACACGAAAAAATATCAATGCGCTCGATAAAGCCGGAAATTCGCCTCTCTACTATGCGACGGTCGATCAAAATGAGACTGTGATTAAGCAGTTACTGGCAGCAGGAGCAAATCCGAACGTCGGAAAGCATCAGCCGATTTATGAAGCAGTCAAACAAGACCGACAGGATATTTATCAGTTGTTGGTAAAACAAGGTGCAGAAGTCAAGAAGACCAAAGTCAAAAAGTTGGCACGAGCGTATGGTGCGACAACATTTCAATGAAAAAACCCCTCGACATCCATCAATGTCGAGGGGTTTTTAGCGTCAAGGAGTTGTTCGTTTCGGAGTCTCGACATACATTTTGACAGCCCGACTGAGTGGAAGCATCGACGTCGGATTTTTCAGGACACTCGCATCATATTTCAGGCGGAGACGAGATTGTACCGCGTCAGCAGATTTTTTCGTGTTCATCAAAGTGGTCAACGCGGTGACGTCTGCCGGGTAGTTCGCTTCCGGTAAGTCCAGCGTCCCGCGATACGCATTAACCTCAAGCTGTCCTTTTGTGAAGATACCGCCTTGTAAGTTCATCGTCGACCCGACTGAATAAATGCGATTCAAGGTAGGCGAATCACTGTAAAGAAAGGCATTCATGTCCGGTGCGGTTGTTTTAGGTGCGGAAAACTTATTGACACGATTGATCGTTAACGTTCCTTTGCTGAGTAAAATCAGAGTGTTTTGATTCGTTGAACTCGTGATGCCTTGAATGTTGGCATCATCTAACCGGCTTGAACCGGTCGAGAAGATGGTTGTCGCAAAACTGACGTTACCCCGAATCAATAAATCACCGAGGACGACGATTGGACGTTTAATCTCAAGCGGTTGCGTAATCGGATTGAGTGAAGAAATCGTCAAGTTGCCGTCGATGATTAACGGTTCGAGCGATTCTTTAACGATATCATCGGTAATCGTCACTGTATTTTGCTCAGTCGGAGCTGGGATGATGATTTGTTTCTTCGTACTCAATTCATTCAAGAATGGTCCTGTCAGCACCGATTTTTCAATTGATTGACTCTTTAAGTAGGTCGGAACGGAGGCGAGTGGTGTGTTACTTGGAATCGTTAAGAAATCATTCAGGGCAAATTCAAAATCGAACGGAACGAGCGTATCTTTCGTTGAAACAAGATCCGTTTTGGTGGTCGGATCAAAGACGGTCGCATCACATGGTAAAAAGTCTGTACATGTTAGAAGCGGTTGAGTTTGCGGCTGGAAAACACGAACTTGTCCATCAATGTATGGATGGGCCAGCTTATCTGTATAGTGGCCTATCTGACCGTTATAGATGAAGTTTGGCGTCGCAGAAACTTTGAGTGCTTCCCGCGAGAAGACGTTCCCTTCGATTCGTGGTGCTCCATTTAAGATGACTTGATTGTCGGACCCGAGCGTATAGTATAGAAAACTAGGAATCGCTGATAAATAGACCCGTTGAGTATAGGTCTTTTTGACCGTCGGTTGATCACCTTTCGTCTCTTCGACGTGAGCGGTCAAATCGAACGCTTTAACACGGACGTTCGAGGCGGCTTCATTTAACTGAACTTCAACAAGAGGAGCCGACGTCTTCAAGGGGAGTATGATTTTATTCGGGATATCTGCAAATAGCTCTTTTGAGGAACTGGTTGGATTCTCTTGACTGGTTTTTGCGACGAGTTGTTGGAGTGCTGCGATCGCTTGATCAAGCTCGTTTCGCGTCGCTGTATCGACTTCGATATTCGTTCCGCGAATTTCCGTCAATCGTGTCGATTGTAGGCTGACACCAATCGTCGCGATTGCTAAGACCGATAGGACGGTCAATGTCACGAGTACGAACAATAGCGTATAACCTTCTTCAGATTTTTTCATGGGTCGTCCTTTCTGAACTAAAATCCAATCGTACTATTCAAGGTCTGTGTTTCTTCATTATCCGTCGACTGAATTCGGAGCGTCATCGTCAAAATGCCATGGACGACGTATCTGCCCGGGTAGTCACCGGTCGTGATGTCGACGTACTCGGGACTTGAAATCGTAAAGGTCTTTTTGATTTCTGTTTGATCATTGATGTTTTCGAGTGCACCTTCGTAGATGAGTATGTTTTCGTCAAGTCGTTGTGTTGCGAATGTATAGGTGATTGGAGTTGATGTGACTTCATTTTGTTGTTCGACATTGGCGTTGAACGGAATGAAGCCGTCCGTTCGCTCGAGTAGACCGGAATCTAGGTTAAGGCTAGGCAATGTCTTTTTATAGAAAGACAGCTCATTCGCTGTTGTGATGCGAATGGCATCGAAGCCGGTGATTTCATTTAAAATGAGTCCGACCGAACTATCGGCTTCGCTTCTGAGCTCACTGATGATTCCCGTCGCCTGAAAACTCTTTGTACCGGAGATGAAGACGGTCAGGATGACTCCGCTAAAAATAGCAGCGATGACGATGGCAACGAGCAGTTCGACGAGGGAAAATCCGTCATTTTGTTGCGGGAAAACTTTGGTTGAGCGTCGCATTCGTAATCGATCCTTTCAATGATGTAATCGGTTCAGCTTGACCGTCGAGATAGACATAGACGTATAAATCGAGGAGGTTCGGATTTTCGATTCCTTCGATTTTATGCGGGGTAACACTGATTTTTACATCGAATGGCATATTATTTATTTCCGCATCATTGAAGATTGAGTCACAAATAGCCGATACACCACATGACGGCGTGTTCGGCGTCGGTATTGTATAGCTACCATTCTGATATGGGGTGCCTTTCGTCTGTTCAAGAAGTGTATCGAATACGAAGGGGCCGTTCTCCGCTTCGACGGCTTCCTGTTCGATATAAGAAGCGGCATTTTTCGCCAGGTAATTCGCAAACGTCAATTCCGTGCTATCACGAGAAGCGGATAAGGATTGGGAAAAAATGCTGATGAGTGAAACTGAAATGATTGAAAGAATCGTGATACTGACTAATACTTCGATTAATGAAAAGCCTTGTTGCTTGTTTTGCATGGATTCACCTCGTATCTGACTCAATATGAATTATCTATTCAAAAATAAAAAACGGTATGTATTCACACATGATGAAAGTTATTGTCAGGATAGGACTTATGTTTCATCATAATATTCATTATAATGGAAATACTAGACACCTGAAATGGTTATTTCATAAGGAAAGGAAACAGATGATGATAAATCCTAAACGTTTTGCAGTACATACGCTTCTTTTAGTCCTCTTGATTGCCTTAATCTATGTTCCTTCGTTTGCGCTGATTTCGTTTACGGGACAAGCAAGCGTCAGTGAAAAGTTTTCTGAAAGTGCGCGGATTGCCTCTGTTCCGGTTAGTGGTATGACACGGGAAGAAGCAAAACCGAAAGTTCAAAAAGCCATCACGACCTGGTCGAACAAAACGCCATTGACGATTGGGACGGGAGAAGAACTTGTTCCTGTTCCGACGACGCTCGTGACGTTTAAAGTGGATGAGGCCGTCGAAGCAGCTGCTTTAAAAAAGGGAGGCGACTTGGACATCACGCTTGACGAACCGGGCGTTGAAGCATTCCTCTCGACGCAACCGGTCGTATACACGCCGGAACAAACGACGGCATTTAAAGCATGGCTGACGAACATGGGACAACAACTCGAAGAGGGCAACTATGATCCGGCTGTCTCGACAACATCTCCATCAACGGAAGAAGTCGTTTCCTCGGTGTCCTTTACAACACGTTCAGTCGCCGAAGAACAGATGGTTGAGGCGATGACGCAAGTCGATTTAAAAGCCGGACAGTTGATGAATACGAAGACATACGGAATGGACGGTGTGGCGGCTTCATATATCGGCAGTAAACTATATGAACTCTTCGCAAAAACACCGTTTGAAATCGTCGAGCGGATGCCGCATGATCAATTGCCTGAGGGAATCACACTCGGCTACGATGTCCGAATTGATGAAAAAACAGATTTTGCCGTACGGAACACACAAGCAGTGAACTACCAGCTTGTCGCAACGAAAAATGGTAGTGACGTGACGCTTGAACTACGGGGAATGCCGTTCAAAGACACGGTCACAGCAGTGCTTGAAGGTGAAAAATCAATTCCGTACCGGACGATCACCCGCTATTCAGCGACACTATCTGCTGGAACGACAAGTGATACACAGTCCGGGTCGGAAGGGACATCGATTGAACTGTACCGCATCATCAAGTCGAACAAAGGCGAAGAGAAAATGCTGGTCGCACTTGATTTTTATGCCGCGACACCGGCAATCGTCACGAAGAGCAGTCAAGCGGAGCAAGCGCCGGTCGTCACACCACCTGCTGAAGATCCACAGGACGGGACGACGGATCAAACCGATGCTGAGTCCGATACGACGGATCAAACGGACCCAGAGTCAGATGTGACAAGTCCAGACGCACCGGCAACTCCCGATACACCGACGTCACCGGATACACCAGATGCTCCGACAGAAGGCGATCCAGCTTCTCCCGCCGAAAGTGATCCAGCGGAACCAGCAGTTGGCTAAAAATCAATAGAAAATGAGGGATCCTATGAACTGGACAGATTTAGCAATTGAGCTCGGAATCATTATTGGTCTGGCGACGATTATTTGTGGCTTGATGTTTGCGGTTCAAATCCCATTCATCGTGACGTCACGTGCGAAAGTTATTCTCTCGGTGATGGCACTTGTACTAGTGTTAGCACTTTACATGCTCGTCAAATTCGATTGGATGGCGAATCCGTTTGTCATTGCGGGATATATCGTCACACTCCTAATCGTTACAGCGATCACGAGTACGATTGACGAAAAACAACAACAGCGACCGACAGTACTTGATGAAGAAGAAACATGGCACGCGGAAGGGTGACGAACTAAATGGCAATGAAACGGAAACGTCTCGGCGAGATGCTGCTTGAAGAAAGTCTCGTCACGGAAACTCAGATTGAAGAAGCCTTGACGGTCAAACGGGCGACTGAAAAATTAGGGGATGCGCTCTTACGATTAGGGCATTTGACGGAGCAACAACTACTCGAAGCGCTCCATCATCAATTGAAGATACCAATCATTCAACTGTATAACTATCCGGTCGACGTGGCAGTCACGAAGCTGATTTCAAAAGATCTTGCTCAGCGCCATACGCTCGTCCCGGTCTACCGGGAAGGCAACCGTTTATTCATTGCGATGGCGGATCCGCTCGATTTGATTGCGATTGATGACCTGCGGCTTCAGACGGGGTTGATGATTGAAGTCGGCATCGCGACACGCGATGAAATCCGACGGACGATTTTAAAGTATTACGATATCGATTCATCACTCCGGGAGTTACTCGAATCCGATGAAATGATGGAGTCTGATGCGACGCGGGATGTCGTGACACGAGAAGATGCGCCAATCATTCGTCTCGTTAATCAAATTCTCGAGAATGGGATTTCGCAACGGGCATCCGACGTCCACATGGATCCGCAGGAAGCCTCCTTATCGATTCGGATTCGGATTGACGGGGAGTTGCGGACGGAAAACAACTACCCGAAACAAATTCAGAACATCTTGACGACCCGGATCAAGGTTATGAGTGAGCTTGACATTACGGAATCACGCTTGCCGCAAGACGGACGGATCAAGTACATCTATAATGGTCTCGCCTACGATTTCCGTGTCTCGACACTTCCGACCGTCTATGGTGAGAAAGTCGTCATCCGGATTCTCGACAGTTCGAACTCGAATATCTCGATTTCGAAAATCGGATTTAGTGAACGCAATGAATCCCAGTTCCGGGAGATGCTGAAACGACCGAACGGCATCATCTTGATTACTGGACCGACAGGGTCTGGTAAGTCCTCGACATTGTATGCGGCTCTAAACGAATTGAATGATGAGAGCCGTAACATCATTACGGTCGAAGATCCGGTCGAGTACCAAGTCGACGGCATCAATCAAGTTCAAGTGAACAGTAAGATCGGCTTGACGTTCGCGAGTGGGTTACGCTCGATCTTACGACAAGATCCGAACGTCGTCATGGTCGGAGAGATCCGTGATATTGAAACGGCGGAAATTTCGATTCGGGCCTCATTGACGGGACACCTTGTCCTGTCGACGTTGCACACGAACTCGGCCATCAGTTCGATCACCCGTCTGATTGACATGGGAGTTGAACCATTCCTTGTCGCGGCGTCGGTTACCGGATTGATTGCGCAACGTCTCGTCCGTCGCGTCTGTCGTGACTGCGGGGAAGTCCAACCCCTTTCAAAACGCGAACAAGAGTTGTTTGCGCAAGAAGGGATCGAAGCGACGACCGTCATGCGCGGACGCGGCTGTTCGTCTTGTAACATGACGGGGTACCGGGGGCGACTCGCGATTCAGGAAGTCGTCATGATCGATGAAGTATTGCGACGGATGATTATGAACCAATCGACGGAAAGCGAAATCACGATGTACGTCAAGTCGCAAGGTCAACGGTTCCTTTTAGCGGATGGACTGACAAAAGTCGCCCAAGGAATTACGACGACGGAAGAAATCTTACGGACGGTGATATCAGAATGAGTACGATGGAACGCGCACAAATCGAAGACATTCTCAGATCGTCAAAAGAAAAAGGGGCTTCTGACGTCCATTTGACGGCAGGATCTCCCCCCGTCTTTCGCGTCAATGGAACATTGATTGCTTACGGGACGGATAAACTCAAACCGGTCATCATCGACGGGTTCGTTCAGTCGCTGATTACCGAGGAAATGTACCTTCAGCTCAAACAAGATCGTGACATCGACTTTTCCTTTGGTGTGACGGGTGTCGCCCGTTACCGCGTCAATTGTTTTTATCAACGTGGTGCACTCTCAATGGCTTTTCGAACGATTCCGACTGAAGTGCCGACACTCGAACAATTGGCGTTACCTCCTGTCCTCAAACGGTTTTTAACGAAACCGCATGGCTTGATTCTCGTCACGGGACCGACCGGGTCAGGGAAGTCGACGACGCTCGCTGCGATGATCAACGAAATCAATCAGACGATGTATAAACGCATCATTACGCTCGAGGATCCGATTGAATACTTACATAGTCATCATAAAAGTTTGATTGACCAACGTGAAATCGGCATTGATGCCCCGCGATTCGCGAGTGGCTTACGTTCTGCACTCCGTCAGGATCCGGATGTGATTTTGCTTGGTGAGATGCGCGACTTAGAGACGATTTCGACGGCAGTCACAGCTGCAGAGACGGGACATCTCGTCTTCGCGACCGTCCATACGTCGACCGCTGCCTCGACAGTCAGTCGGATCATCGATGTTTTTCCATCGGAGCAACAGGATCAAATTCGCGCCCAACTTGCAAATGTCCTGGCGGGTGTCGTCTCGCAACGCTTGATGCCCCGGTCCGATGGTACAGGCAGGGTCGCGGCGCTTGAAATCATGGTCGAGACACCAGCCGTCTCAAACTTGATTCGCACAGGTAAGGAATATCAGATTCAATCCGTTTTGCAGACCGGAAAACAGTATGGGATGCAGACGATGCAAATGGCCTTACAAGACTTAGTTAGTCGGGGACTGATCCCAGCATCAGCCGCGACACCTTACATATCGGGGTGAGCAGATGGCAGTATTCATGTATGAAGGTCGGACGATGGCCGGTAAACGGAAAAAAGGTAAGATTACAGCATTAACGAAACGGGAGGCGGCAGAACGTCTCCGGACAGAACAAATCGCCGTCACGTCACTTGAGAAACAAGAATCAAAAGGCTTAAATACCGAGATCACATTCTTAACGGCAAAACCGAAAATCGAACATTTAGTCATGTACGCACGTCAATTTGCGACGCTCGTCCGGTCCGGTGTCTCAATCGTTAAAGCGACCGAAATTTTACGGAAACAGACAGAATCGAAGCCGCTCGAGCGGGCACTCGTCGAAGTCGAAGATGATTTACGGAGCGGGATTCAATTTTCGCAAGCGATTGAGAAACATCCGCGCGTCTTTGATACATTCTTCGTCAGTATGGCGATGGCGGGTGAGGCGAGCGGGAATTTAGAAGAAGCCCTCGATAACATCGTCACCCAGCTTCAAAAACAGTACGAGATTAAACGGAAAGTCATTTCGGCATTGATTTATCCGGCCGTCGTTTCAATCGTCGCGATTGGTGTCGTCGTCTTCCTGATGTTGAACGTCGTCCCGACGTTCGCGTCGATTTTCGATCAACTCGGAAGCGAACTTCCATTAATTACGAAACTTGTTGTTGCCGTATCGGACTTTTTTGTCGCTTACTGGTGGGTCTTGTTGCTTGTCGCCTTCGGATTGCTCGGTCTGCTGTATTTTAATTTAAAAAATGAGCGGCAACGGGTCATCTTCGACAGCTTACTGTTAATGTTGCCGGTCTTCGGACCATTGATTCAAAAGTCACAGATTGCTTTGATGACGCGGGGACTCGCTGTATTACTGAATGCATCGGTCCCGATTCTTGCTTCGCTCGACATTACGGAGCGAATCGTCACGAACCGAATCATCCGTAAAGGAATCGCCGGTGCGAATGAAGCGATGTCGCGCGGGATTCCGATGCACGAACCATTAGAAAAAAACAAATATTTCCCACCTCTCGTGACACAGATGATTGCCATCGGGGAGGAGTCCGGGCGCCTGGACTCCATGCTGACAGAGGTCGCAGACTTTTATGAGACGGAAGTTGAAACAACGACGGATCGCTTGAAGTCAATCATCGAGCCGCTGTTGATTGTCGTCCTCGCCGCAATCGTTGGTGTCATCGTCATCGCCGTCGTCGTCCCGATGTTCAAAATCTATTCGGATATCCAGGGCGAATAACAACTGCGAAATCATTTACCTGTTGTCTAAAAAAGACATAATTAACTAAAATTATGGTGCTACTATAATAGTATTCATATGGATAGTATTACCTATACATCGAACTCAGAAAAAAGCACTAGGGAGGAATACTAAAATGTTAGAACGGTTCAAAGAAATTTGGTTAGATGCAAAACAAATGCGCGATGAGCGGGGCTTGACGTTGATCGAGTTACTCGTCGTTGTCGTTATCCTCGGAATTATTGCCGCAATCGCGGTAGTAGCGATTGGCGGATTGATTGAAAACTCACGTAAGGATGCAGTTGTATCCGATGCGAAACAATTAGTAGCGGCAGCGAAGTTGTATACATCTTCAAATCCAGTTCAACCTGGAGAAACTGTGAAAGTTGGTGTGAACGAGGCAGGAAAAGCTATTAAAACTAACAAAGTTGCTAAGGGAACAGATGCTACTCCACGAGTTGATTCATTAAGCAAATATATCGATGACATGAAGGACGCATTGAACTCTGATGCCGACTACAAAGATTCTTATGTTACGGTTACTGAAAAAAATGGAACGTACACTTATGAGGTTACATTAGCAAGTAAATCAGATGATTATACTTACTTCACAAAAGCTGCTCCTGGAGAACTAAAACGAACTGGCGTAGTCGAAAAGTAATACTCCCCCCACCTCGGGGGTTTTTTTCTGAAGTTTTTTAAGAAAGGAGCCTAACATGACAATCGTTTTTACAGTCTATTTTTTCATTATTGGCATGTTAATCACGTCGTTTACAAATGTCGTCGGACTCCGGATTCCGGTGGGGGAATCGATTGTGCGACCGCGCTCGCATTGCCCGAATTGTGGTCACGTCCTCGGTGCGCTCGAACTGACACCGGTCATCGGCTATCTCGCTTTACGCGGAAAATGCCGTGTCTGCCAACTGCCGATCTCCGCGAAGTATCCGGCGCTGGAACTGCTTGGTGGCGTGCTTTACGCCTATGCGTTCTATCAATTCGGATGGTCGATGCAATTCGTGTTGACACTTGTCCTGACGAGCCTGTTATTCATCCTCGTCATGTCGGATCTTGCCTACATGCTCGTTCCGAATAAAATATTACTCTTCTTTTTACCGATTAGTCTGATAGTTCGCTACCTTTCTCCATACGAGAACTGGTATAATCCAATTATTGGCGGAATCGTCGGTTTTAGTTTATTGTTTGCAATTTTTCTCGCATCACGTCAAGGGATGGGCGCAGGGGACGTCAAACTGTTTGGTTTACTCGGTATTTTTCTCGGACCACTCGACGTCGTGATTGCCTTATTCGTCTCGGCACTTGTCGGTTCCGTCATTGGGCTGACATTGCTCGGATTGAAGCGCGTCGAACGCAAGCAACCGATTCCCTTCGTCCCGTCGATTGCGATCGGGACATTACTCACTTATTATTTCGCGGACGATTGGGTGACGTTATACCTCGATCTGTTCCTATGAGAAAGGACGAACCTACATATGGCGCAAGCTAGGCGTAGAGGTACATATATTTATTTCAACTTCACGGATGTCGCCGTCTTCGGCGCCGTCGTCAAGAACGGTGTCATCAAACGACGCGCTGTTGCGTCCCTGCCTGCCGGGACACTCCAAGGTGGATGGTTGCAACCGGAAGCGTCACTTGATTTGATTTTTGACAGCCTGTTGACGAAATTAAAGGTTCCGCGAGGTTCGCAAGCTGTTCTTGCCCTCGATGGTTCACTCGTCCTTGCCCGAAAACTTGAAATCCCGGAGTCGGTCGAGACGAATCAAATCCGCGGGTACTTGTTCATGGAGCTTGGTCACAGTATCGTCCTGCCGTTTGAAGAACCGTACTTCGATTACACTCTGCTCGAAGAAGACGGCAAACGGGAAATCATGCTGTATGCGGCACCGAACGAAGCGATTCAACAATACATGCAATTGTTTAAGCAAAAGCACCTGCGGCTTGTCGCAGCTGAACCGCAACCGCTCGCTACGTTTTTCGGAATCGAGTCGCTCTATGAAGTCGAAGACAGTAGCAGCGTCTTGATTTGGAACGTCAATGCGACGAATCATCAACTGATCATCATCGAAGACAAAGTTCCGCGCTTAATCCGTTCCGTCGATACGTTCAGTTCGAACGTCTGGGAAGTTGAAGTGATGGAGGATCGTCTCCATTACCGGTATCGCTTAGATGACGCACAAGTCGAGATGACGCTTGACGAAATGCTGCTCGAATTTTCACGTGTGCTCGATTTCTACCGGTTTTCGCTCGCACGCGACCAACGGGAAATCAGCCGTGTCATTCTAGCGGGAGACTTCCCGTTCCAGGAGGAGCTCGTCAAACGGTTCGAAGCGAATTTTGATCTCCGACTCGAACAGCTTTCGGAGCAGCTCGAAGTCGCGCCACAACCGATTCCGCGTGCGTATTTACCGCTGATCGGACTCGCGATTCCACAAAAAACTCGAATCAATCTGTTACCAGAGAACGACGTCATGCCGAAGTTTCCGCTCGTCGCGTCGCTCGTCCTGTTGTTATTTGGCGGAATGATTGGCGGCTACTTGTTCTGGCAAACGGACCAGTTCGCGGACCGAATCGAGACGGCAAACAATCAAGTGCAAATCGTTCGTGCCCTTCAAGCGGAATCGGCACAATCAGCAAAACAAGAAATTGCCCAATTGAAGCAGACCGTCGACGGATTAGAGGAGACGCCGCGCCCGGCAGTCCCGACGCTTGAACGGATTACCCGCTACTTACCGGAACGCGGCTACATCTTACAGTTCGCCTATGGTGCCGATCATCTCGTGACGATGAATGCACAATTCGAAACACTGGAAGAGTTGAATGGTTTTTATCGTCAACTCTTGACGGATGACGTCTTTACAGGAGTTTCATTGACAGGTATCACAACGAAGACGATGAACGAAGAGGCAGATGTCGTCACGTCGACGACGATCGACCCGGCAACAGGGGAAGAAATTCCGACGACGACGATTACACCATCGGCTGATGAAAAAACGGAAGAACCGCGTTACATCGGGCAATTCACGTTGTCAGTCTTACCGGCGGAGGTCGTCAAAGGTGAAACGAATGAAGCGAATCCGGATGTACCAAAAGAAGATGGCGAGACGGAGTCGGCAACGCCAGACGGTGAAGTGACACCGGAAGACGGAACAGGCGAAGTCGTCTCGACCGAGATTGAGGAGGTGGAGGATAATTGAAGCGCTATAGTAGTTACCTTCTCCTCGGATTGACGCTCCTGCTCGTAATTGGAGGAGTCGCCTATTTCGGTTATACGACCTATACGACGTACGAAGAATTGAATGAAACGGAAGCGACGCTTGACCGGGAACAGATGGCCCTCGAAATCGCAAAAGCGAATGAGCAAAAAGTCGATGTCGCCGAATCAAGCTTCTTACAGAAAAAAGTGCCTGTCCTCCCGGCGAATGATGACGTCATCGACGCCATCAATGCCTCGAGTCAAATCGCAGGAGTCAAAGTCCAGTCGATTACGTTCAGCCAAACGGATGTTGCACCTGCTCCGGTTGTCGAGTCGACACCGGTCGTCGACGGAGCGATGGCGACAGAGTCTGACATCGATGCGGATGGAGCAGAAGCACCCGTCGCGACAACGGCCGCGACACCGCTTCCGGCATCGTTATCCGTCGAAGCACCATCCTATCTCGAACTGATGGCATTCCTTAAACAAATCGAACGGACGGATCGGATTACGATCTTGCGTCAGATTCAATTGACGGGGCCGGATGAACCGGGTGCCGGAAGTGAGACGATTCTTCTTGACGATGAGATGATGGCGTTTACGATTGAAATCGAGACGTATTACCGACCTGATCTAACACAACTCGTTCCAGATAAGAAGACACCACTCAAGGAGACGACCCCGAAATCAGATCCCTTTGTTGATGTCACAGGAAATTAGTTTGGAAACAAGTGCTTCCCTTCACGGGAGAGGCACTTGTTTTTCGTTATACTACCCGTTGAGTGAATTAAGCTAGTTCGAAATCTATCAGAAAGAGCGTGATACTAATGGTAACGCAACCACCCTTGATTCTTGCTTCGGCGTCTCCGCGCCGGACACAGCTTTTGGACCAAATCGGGATACAGCATGAGGTTCGTCCTGCTGACGTCGTCGAAGAAGCGCCCTATCCGATGGCGCCTGCCGAATACGTCGCCTACTTATCCGACAAAAAAGCACGTGCTGTAGCTAAGGCGGATGAAATCATTCTGGCGGCAGATACCGTCGTGTCGATTGACGGTTTGATTTTGGAAAAACCGCTCAATCGCTTAGCCGCAAAGCAGATGTTGCTTCAATTATCTGGTCGGACCCACCATGTCTTGACGGGCGTGACGATTGTGATGAATGATCATGTCGAAACATTTACCGTGACGACAGAAGTCCGTTTTGCCAAATTGTCGCAGGACTGGATTATGCGCTACACGGAGACGGATGAGCCGTATGATAAAGCCGGTGGATACGGCATCCAGGCGGTCGGAGGATTATTCGTCGAAGCGATTTCAGGCGATTATTATAATGTCGTCGGATTACCGATTCATCCGATTGCGAAACGACTCGAAGCATTCGGAATCAAGCCGGAATTTGCGTAACGCCTATTAAAGAGAGGTCGGATGCAGTGATTGAATTGCCGAAGGATATGATTCAACTAAAAGGGCTGACCCGTGCGACGACAGTCGAATTGCTAGCATGTCTCGTTCGAAGTGGAACGAGAAATCAATCGCCGCTTGAAATCGCGGAAGAATTACTTGATCGTCATCCCTCGTTGATTGAGCTTGAGGCAGCGGGAGTCGGAGGACTGGAGAAGTCACCCGGCGTCGGCAAGGCGAAGGCGCTCCAAATCATGGCGGGACTCGAGCTCGGCCGCCGGCTCGTCACAGAACCGAAGTGGGTCCGACCGGTCGTTCGTTCACCGGAGGATGCAGCGGAGCTGTTGTTAGAAGAGATGCGCCTGTATCAACAGGAACATTTCATCTGTCTGTATTTGAATACGAAAAATGAGGTCATTTCCAAAAAGACGCTCTTCATCGGAGGATTGAACACGTCAATCGTCCACCCGCGCGACATATTTCGGGAAGCCATCCGCTGTTCGGCGGCCAGCTTCATCGCTGTCCATAATCATCCATCGGGTGATCCGACGCCAAGCCGGGAAGATATCGAGGTGTCGGAACGGATGGTCGAGGCGGGCAGATTGATTGGAATCAGTTGTATCGATCACCTCGTCATCGGTCACGGACAATTTATTAGTATGAAACAACGCGGATTTATGTAAGAATAACGTCTGAGGGGGAAGTGGACTTCCTGACCTCAGGCGTTTTTATGTTTTGAAAAATAGGTGAACTGTAAACAAGCTGTAACGTTTTAGCGCTTTTCTAAGAGTGCTTTTCCGTTATAATTAGTGGAGTTGTATTTTCAGAGAGGGGTTTTTTGAATAATGTTTGGATCATTTAGCCGTGAAATCGGCATTGACTTAGGTACGGCAAACACGCTCGTTTATGTAAAGGGGCAAGGAATCGTTGTACGCGAACCTTCTGTTGTCGCTTTCCGTACCGATACAGGTAAGATTGAAGCAGTCGGGAACGCAGCGAAAAACATGATTGGACGGACACCGGGCAACGTGACGGCACGACGGCCGATGAAAGATGGCGTAATCGCTGATTATGAAACAACTGCGACGATGATCAAGTACTTCATGGATCAAGCGTCGAAGAAAAAAGGATTGTTCTCTTCGAAGACGAACGTCATGATTTGTGTGCCAAGCGGCATCACATCAGTCGAAAAACGTGCCGTTGAAGATGCAGCAAAACTTGCCGGGGCGCGTGAAGCCTATACGATTGAAGAACCATTCGCAGCGGCAATCGGAGCTGGACTCCCAGTATCTGAACCAACAGGATCGATGGTCGTCGATATCGGTGGCGGAACGACGGAAGTCGCAGTCATCTCGCTTGGCGGCATCGTAACGAGTCAATCAATTCGTGTCGGTGGAGATGAAATGGATGAGTCAATCATTCGTTACATCAAATCGAAATATAACTTGATGATCGGTGAACGGACAGCCGAGACACTCAAGATGACGATCGGTTATGCACGAATCGACGAAGAGTCAGAAAACGAAACGATGGAAATTCGTGGTCGCGACCTCGTCACAGGTCTTCCGAAACAAATCGAAGTAACGAGTGCAGAAATTTGCGACGCGTTATCCGATACGGTCGATGCGATTTTAGCAGGTGTCAAGCACACGCTTGAACAGACACCGCCGGAACTTTCAGCTGATGTCATGGACCGCGGAATCGTCTTGACAGGCGGCGGTGCGCTCCTTAAAAACCTTGATTCTGTCATCGAAGACGAAACACGCATCTTGACGCTTGTTGCTGAAAACGCACTCGATTGTGTCGCAATCGGTACAGGAAAATCACTTGAGATGATGAATGTCCTTCGTTCGAAATCAGGCATCTCACAAAAAAGATAAGGACGGGATGAGCGATGAAGCGATTTTTAAATAATCGAAAACTGCTCATCACACTCCTTAGTTTTCTCCTTTTGGTGATATTGATCGGTATTTCGTTGCAAGGGCGTAACCAATCCCACTGGTATCAAAGTTTTGTCCGTGATACCGTCGGGGTCGGTCAACGTCTTTTCGCGACACCGATTGGCTGGATTGATGATACGGTCACTTCGATTACAGAAGTGCGTGACGTGTATAAGGAAAATGAGTATTTAAAATCACGTTTAAATGACTATGCGGAAAATTCCGTCAAAGTTCGTGATTTAGAACGTGAGAATAAAGAGTTAAAAGATATGCTCGACCTGGGTGGCTCGATTCGCGACTATACGTTACTTCCAGCTGAAATGATTGGTCGCACACCGTCCGAGTGGCAACGTTTCGTGACCGTGAACATCGGCGAACAAAAAGGGGTCAAGTCCAATATGGCCGTCGTGACGGCAGATGGATTGATTGGACGTGTCATTCAGACGAGTGCCTACACTTCGCTCGTTCAGTTGTTATCTGACACGAGTCGTACGAACAATGTCTCAGCTGTTGCGGACGATACAAAAGGAAAAGGGGTCTTCGGAACGATTGAAGGGTTCGATGAGGAAACAAACTTGTTGAAATTCACGAAAATTCCGAATGACGCGAAGTTAAAAAAAGGGCAGATTGTCGCGACATCCGGTCTCGGAGGAAAATATCCAAGCGGTGTTGTCATCGGCAAAATCGAGGAAGTGAAGTCGGATAAATACGGTGCTTCGAAAATCGCATACGTCAAACCGGCAGCAGACTTCGAACAGTTTGGTCACGTCTTCGTGATTGAACGAGAGGCGGAGGAACCTTTCGCTGAGACCGATAAGGGAGGGGACACTAGTGAATAACGTCAAGTTGTTTTTCGCCGTGTTCCTTCTTTTTATCTTGGAAGGAACGATTTTTGCAGGTCCGCTCGGTGACGGGTCACCGTATGCGGTCCACCTGACTTTGATTGCCTTGATGTTTCTCGGACGCTACGGCAAAATCGAACAGGCACTTGGTTTCGGCTTAGTATTCGGTCTGTTATATGACTTCGTCTATTCCGATATCATCGGTATTTACTTATTTGCGCTATCTGCCATTCCGCTTTTTAGTAGCTTCGTGCTAAAATATGTAAAGGAGAACGTATTGACGATTATCGTCACCTTTACGTTCAGTGCCTTATTATTCGAATTTGATATTTATTTCTTTACGGCTTCGGTCTTAGGTGTCGATGTTCCGTTTAAAGAACTGGCGACACAAATCATTCCGAAGAGTCTCATTGCACAGCTGATCGGGATTATCATTCTGTATTATCCGATGACCCGACTCGTGCAATCCACACTTGACGAGAAAAGAGGATGAGTCATGATTGAACGTAAGCGTTATGTAACGATGAAAGGTCATCGTGGTGGCCTTGCCGTTTATGTAAACGAACGGTGCAGTGTGGATGAATTTCTTGACGACTTAGAATTGACGCTTGCCGATAAATCCGTCGAGAACGGACGCGCCGTACCGATTACGTTCTTCTTTGGGCGACGTTACGTCGACGAAGGTGTCGTGACAGCGGTCGAATCGATTGTCGGACGACATGATTCCTTTTCATTTAACGGGTATGACAGTGAGTGCCTGACGAAAGATGAAGCAAAAGCATTATACGGGGAACGGACCTTCCACTATTTTGGTGGAACTGCTAGGAGCGGTCATGTCCTTGATATTGAAGGGTCCATCGTCGTCATCGGTGACATCAACCCTGGTGCTGTCGTACATGCGACTGGCAGTATCTATTGTCTCGGAGCATTAAGAGGAACGGTTCACGCCGGTAAAGGTGGTAATGATGAAGCAGTCGTCGCTGCAAGTATGCTACAACCGAAGTGGATTTCGATTTCCGACATCGTCCATGATGAACCGTATGATGCACCGGTACCGGCCTTAGAAATGGGTTGTGCGTTTATAGGGGAAGCGGGAATTGAATTTTCTCGACTCCAAACCGTTCCGCTTGCGCGGATGGATCAGTTTGCGATCGATAGTGAAAGAGGGTGACAGACATGGAACAAGTGAAAGAACAGGTACATAGAGATGCCAAAACGAACGTCGGGCGGGCGATTGTCGTCACGTCTGGTAAAGGTGGCGTCGGGAAAACGACGACGACTGCGAACATCGGAACTGCGCTCGCATTGATGGGCCATTCTGTTTGTCTCGTCGATACGGATATTGGATTACGTAATCTCGATATCGTACTTGGTCTCGATAATCGGAGTATCTATAACATCGTCGACGTCGTGACGGGGCAATGTAAGTTGCACCAAGCACTCGTGCGTGATAAACGTTTTGAAGAGATGTATCTGTTGCCTGCTGCCCAGTCTAAGGACAAATCGTCCGTCACGCCGGAACAGGTGAAAGCGATCATTGACACGTTGAAACTTGAATATGAGTTCGTTCTAATCGATTGCCCTGCTGGAATCGAGCAAGGATTCATGAACGCGATTGCGGGAGCGGATGAAGCCGTCATCGTCACGACACCGGAAAAAGCCGCTGTTCAGGATGCAGACCGAATCATCGGCATGCTCGAACGGTCGGAGCGTGAAATCGTCCCGCGTCTCGTCATCAACCGTGTCCGTTCACACATGATGGCATCAGGCGACATGCTCGACATCGATGAAATCATGCGTATCTTGTCGATCGACCTGCTCGGCTTGATCGTCGACGACGAAGAAGTCATCGCGGCCTCGCACCGTGGCGTCCCTGTGACGATGAATCCGGATAATCGGGCCGGACTCGGTTACCGGAACATCACGCGGCGGATTCTAGGAGAGTCAGTTCCATTACTCGACTTAAACGAACAACCGCAAAAAGGGTTCTTCGTGAAATTGAAAAAAATGCTTGGTATGAAATAAGTTAGGGAAAATAGACGAGAAGAGCTATGTTGCTTCTGGTCTATTTTTTTTGGAGGAATTCGTATGAAATGGATTAGTGAACAAACCCCGTCGCTTGAGCGTGTTGCGTTAGTTGAAGGCGGACGGGTCGTCGAGTACCATGAGCGGATGCGAGATGAGATTCGTGTCGGTACGCTGCTCTACGCGAAAGTCGATCGGCTGCATCCGACGCTTGAGGCTGCCTTTTTGATTGCGACCGATGGAACACCGCTTTACTTACCGATCAACGAAACATTAGAAACGTTACGCCGTTACCCGGATGTCCCGACAATCGGTCAGGCTGTCCAAGTCGGTCAGACCGTTCTCGTTCAGGTCGTCAAGGAAGGCACGGCACCGAAACAGCATAAAGTGACGCAAAACATCACCTATGGCGGACGCTATCTCGTCTATTTCCCGTATGGTCGGCGTGTCCGCTTCAGCCGGAAACTCGATCTCGTCACGCAGCAACAATTAGCGGAGCTGATTCAGACAAGTGAGATGGAAGGCATCTTATACCGGACGGAAGCATCGCAAGCAGAAGCCGGTGTACTTGAGAAAGAACTGTTCCAGTTACGTGCCCGTCATGAACAAATGCTAAAGCAGGATAACTTAGAACAGGGTGAATCATTGATTGTCCAGGAAGCGAAACGGCTCCCGTTCGTCGAAGAAGCCTGTGTATCGAATCGAATGGAGAAAGAACGATTAGAGCAACTCGGATTACGCGTCGATCGTCCTGTATTGAAAGGACGGCTCCCGGAGATGGGGCATGTCGACCGCGTCATCGAGAAAGCGCTCGAAAAAGTCGTTTGGCTCGATGGAGGCGCCTATTTATTGATTGAAGAAGTCGAGACGATGACAGTGATTGACGTCAATAGTGGAAAGATGATTTCCGTCAAAGAGCAAAAGCGGACGTTTGACCAAATCAATGAAGCGGCAGCCGGTGAAATCATGCGCCAATTACGCCTGCGCAACATCAGTGGCATGATTGCCGTCGATTTCCTGCGGGGCTCAAGTAAAGGGCAGACGCGTGTGACGCAATTGCTAAAGGAACGCGCCGCCCAAGAAACGAAGCAAATCGAAGTCTACGGCTTTACGAAGATGGGCCTTTGCGAATTGACGCGGCAACGGCATGGAAAATCGTTACTCGAGCGTTCCATCGTACAAGGGAAGCCGTCACGGATTGCGATTCACCGGCAACTCGAACCGAAGTTGATTGAAATTGCGACCTATGCGGAAGCAGCAGTCGTCCGCGTGCCGACTGGCGAATTAAGTCCGTTGTTGCTACAAGATGCACCGGTCGAGCTGTTGATTGTCGAAGGCGAAACCGGTATCTTATTTACGGGAACGAAGCAGGAATGTGAAGAATTTATCGGTCGTCAGCAAAAACAATAAGAACGTTATTGACAATAGTCAACTTCATTTGGTATTCTGAATAACGTTAGTTCGTTTGGAAGCACCAAATGACTACAACCGCACAGACCGGGTTTTAAAGCATCCGCTGCCCGTGATGGCGAGTCTGAGTTCCTAAGAGGAGGTGCACGTAATGTACGCAATTATTAAAACTGGTGGTAAACAAGTTAAAGTCGAAGCTGGCCAAGAGATCTACGTTGAGAAATTAAACGCAGACGTCGACAGCACAGTAGAATTCGGCGAAGTCTTGATCCTTGGTGGTGACGATGTTAAAGTCGGCGCTCCACTCGTAGAAGGTGCGAAGGTCGTAGCAACGGTCATCAAACACGCTCGCGCGAAAAAGATCACAGTCTTCAAAATGAAAGCTAAAAAGAACTACCGTCGTAAGCAAGGTCACCGTCAACCTTACACGAAGGTCCGCATCGAGAAAATCGAAGCGTAAGCCATGATACGTGTTAAGATTCGACGAGATGAAGCGGATTTGATCCGTTCCATCGAAGTGACAGGACATGCCGAGTTTGCTGAGCCTGGTCTAGATTTAGTCTGTGCCGGCACTTCAAGCGTGATTTTCGGAGCATACAATGCAATCGAGTCACTACTCGGGCAGGTCCTGCTCCTTGAAATGGCAGAACAACAAGAGGGTGGCTACTTTTATGTAGAGCCGTACGCTGACTTAGCACCGGATGTCAGTGAACGCACCCAATTGTTACTGGAGGCGACTTTGGTCCAACTCGGAACCATCGCTGAAAGTTACGGTGAGTATATCCAACTTGAACAAATATAGGAGGTGGATTCCACATGTTGAAACTTAATCTTCAGTTCTTCGCATCGAAAAAAGGGGTAGGTTCGACAAAGAACGGTCGTGACTCGCAATCGAAACGCCTTGGGGCGAAACGTGCAGACGGTCAAACTGTTTCTGCTGGTTCAATCCTCTACCGCCAACGCGGTACGAAGATTCACCCAGGTATGAACGTCGGACGTGGTGGCGATGATACACTTTTCGCAACTGCAACTGGTGTCGTTCGTTTCGAACGTCTTGGACGCGACAAAAAACAAGTCAGCGTTTACCCAGCATAAGTGATCGATGAAGCAGACTCTAGCCACTTTCGGGGGTTAGGGTCTGTTTTTTTAGGAGGGAACGACCGATGAAGGATGAGCAGGTACTTGATCTTTTAAAGACACTTCGTCACGAATGGTTGAATCGATTACAACTCGTTCGTTCGTATAGCGCGATGGGTGACGAGGCGGCGGTTGAATCGATTTGTTCAGTCTATCGCGAGCAAGCGTCACGAGAAGGACGCCTGACGTTGATTGAACTACCGAAAACAGCGCTCACACTTCAACGAGCGGATTGGACAGGCTTGACTGTCGAATATGATGTGATCGAGAAACCGAAGCAGATTGATGACGTACGGCTAGCGAAAATCATCGAGGCTGCGATTGATATGATTGAAGTGGGAGATGGAGAAGTATCCGTGACCTTCCATGAGGGCGTGACCATCGAGGTCTATCGGGATCTACTAGATATGTCGCGCCTTAAGAATCTAGTGACGCCGATGGAAATCGAGTCACAGACAGCCAATGAGTGTGTGATCGAAATTGAAAGTCTTCCTGTAGGGGAAGAGAAGTAATAGGAGGGATCTGACATGTTCGTCGATCAGGTAAATATTTATGTAAAAGCAGGAGATGGTGGACGCGGGCAAGTTGCGTTCCGTCGCGAAAAATATGTTCCAGACGGTGGTCCAGCCGGAGGAGATGGTGGGCACGGTGCTCACGTCGTTCTTGAAGTGGATGAAGGACTTCGTACGTTAATGGACTTCCGTTACAAACGCCATTTTAAAGCCGTTCAAGGTGAAAATGGAATGTCGAAGGGGATGCACGGACGTAAGTCGGAGCACCTCGTCGTTAAAGTACCACCAGGCACGGTCGTCTACGATGATGATACGGATGCAGTCATTGCCGATCTCGTTCATCACGGGCAACAAGCCGTCGTCGCTAAAGGTGGACGTGGTGGACGCGGAAACTCGCGTTTCGCGACACCTGCGAACCCAGCTCCGGAACATGCGGAAAACGGGGAGCCGGGCGAAGAGAAGTACTTGAAACTTGAACTCAAGATGCTCGCTGATGTTGGACTTGTCGGATTCCCGAGTGTCGGGAAATCAACGATGTTATCAATCGTCTCAGCAGCACGTCCGAAAATTGGAGCATATCACTTCACGACAATCACACCGAACATCGGTGTCGTTGAAACGGAAGACAGCCGTAGCTTCATCATGGCCGACTTACCGGGACTCATCGAAGGAGCAAGTGAAGGTGTCGGACTCGGTCACCAATTCCTCCGTCACGTCGAGCGGACGAAAGTCATCGTCCACGTCATCGACATGAGTGGAATGGAAGGGCGCGACCCGGTTGAGGATTACAACATCATCAACAAAGAACTGGCAGACTATAACTTACGTTTGACGGATCGTCCGCAAGTCGTCGTCGCAAACAAGATGGATATGCCGGATGCAGAAGCGAACCTCGAAGCATTCAAAGAAGCTTTCCCGGACCTCGAAGTCTTTGCAATTTCTGCAGCGACGCGTCAAGGATTGCGTGACCTCTTGTTCCGGATCGCCGATCTCGTCGATGCGACACCAGAATTTGGTCTTGAAGAGCTTGAAGAAAAAGCAGCGACACCACGTGTTGTCTATGGTTACGAAGCACCAGAAGCTGGCTTTACGATTTCGAAAGATGAAGATGATTGCTTCGTCATCCAAGGACCACGGATCGAGAAACTCTTCACGATGACGAACTTCATGCGGGAAGAGTCGATTAAACGATTCGCTCGGACATTACGTCAAATGGGCGTCGATGATGAGCTCCGTAAGTTAGGTGCGATTGATGGGGACGTCGTTCGGATCCGTGACTTCGAATTCGAATTCATCGAGTCTTCGTTCTAAAGATCACGTAAATCATTCACTTAGGAAATGGAGTGTGAAATCATCGTGGACCCACTTCCCGCGATTCCGTTTATCTGGCTGCTCGTGTTATTGGTCATCTCAGCGTTCTTCTCTTCTTCTGAAACTGCTTTATCTAGCGCAAACCGCTTACGGATTTTGCATCAATCAGAAGAAGGCGACCGTCGTGCCTCACAAGCACTGCGCTTGTTCCAACGCTATGAAGAAACGCTGACCGCAATTTTGATTGGCAATACGATTTCGAACCTCGGTGTTGCGATGATTGGGGGATGGCTTGCGATGACGATGTCACCGGAGCCGTTACCACGCGTCGGCATCATTTTCGGAACGTTCTTACTGATTTTGTTATTCGGTGAATTGATTCCGAAATCTTACGCACGGGAACATGCTGAAAAGTACGTCCTCTGGATTAGTCGTCCACTGCGCATGTGCCTGAGTCTCTTCAAACCGGGAGTCTTCTTATTCTTAAAGTTGCGCCACGTTGCACTCGTCCTGATTGGTGCTGATCCGAAAGGACCGCTCGTAACGGAACAAGAACTTCGTGCACTCGTAGACATTAGCGAAGAAGAAGGCGTCATGGATGAAGCAGGGGCTGAGCTTGTCCACCGTGCCGTCGATTTTAAGAACATTACTGTCGAAGAAGCGTTGACACCACGAACAGATATTCAAGCGATTGATATCGATGACAGCTTCGAAGAAATTTTACGTGAGGTACAAAAAGGCGGTTTTTCCCGTCTGCCGGTTTATAAGGACTCGATTGACCATATCATCGGTGTTCTATCCGAACGTGATTTCTTACGCGAGTTCGTCAAAAATGGAACCGTCGACATCCGTGAGTGGATTCGACCGGTATCCTTCGTCGTCCCGCAAACCCATTTGATGGATTTGTTACCTGAACTGAAAGTGAAACAGTCACATATGGCTGTCGTACTTGACGAGTTTGGTGGAACGGCCGGATTAATTACGCTTGAAGATATTTTAGAAGAATTAGTCGGTGAAATTTGGGATGAGCATGATGAATCACTTGAATATACGAAACAGATTGGTGTAAACCGTTTCGAATGTCTCGCAGAGTATGATATTGAAGATTTTTGTGACCAATTCGAGTTGACGATGCCGGAAACAGAAGCCCAGTCGCTGGGCGGCTGGATTATGGAACGTGTCGGTCAAATTCCTGAAGTTGGTACAACGATGACATATGAGCGTGTCACGTTCACGGTACTTCATGTTGAAAACCGCCGTGTCCGAAAAATATTAGCAACATTCGCGTCTGAAGTTGCTGAAACGGTCGAAGAACGATCTTGATCGACTTGGAAGAGGTCTGAACACAACACGTTGATTAAAAGCCGATGATAAAAAAAAGAAGGGATTGCCATCTATCATGGATGTGCAATCCCTTCTTTCAGCGTGTAGACAAAGTGATATCTGAAAATAAAAGTGTCTTTTTTCGTTGCTTTCCTCGGGCGAGGCGCGAACTGTTGCTTCTCGATATCACATTTTTACGCTTTATAAGAGTTTGTCTACAGTCTAAAAGTCGAAGAGGCATATGCAATCATCGCTTAAAAATCAAACGTAATGAAAAACAGTTTCGCCCTGTGCGTAAGAAACGCCGATGTTCCCGCTTTTATGCGGAGTCATCGGCGTTTTCTGTACATACTTTTTTCGTTCATGACGGTCAGATGCATGCATTTTGGTTAGACGTCCAACTCGGAAACTAGGATGCCGAGATGATCTAACTTTTCAATTGCTGCTTCAAGCGCCTCATCACTGTCAGCTTCTAACGTATGGATGTGGACACCATCCGTCAGACTCGATAATGGGGTCGCCTGTGTTTCTTCAAGGCGTTCTATTAAAACGCGGACATCACGCCGACTTTTCAGCATCAACTCGCCCGTGATGAAACCGTAGACCGGATGTTCGACGATGACGTCAAGAACGGTGACGCCTTCGTCGACGATGGCGTCACATTCTTCTTTAAGTTGATCGTATCCATGACGGCAGACGATTTTTCGCCGTTTTCGTGAAGAATCGTTTTCTAGTTCATTGAGTAAATACCCGCGAGCCGTAGCTACGACTGGATGACCTTTGGCTTTTAATAACGATAAATCCTGAACGATGACTTGTCGGCTTACACCCGCCTGTTTCGCAAGTGCCGTACCGGTGATCGGATGATCACTATCCTCGATAATCTGTAGGAGTAAGTTTCGACGTTCTTCTCCAGATTGTCTTCTTCCCATTGCCACTCCTGCCCTTCTTCAAAAAATCATGTATCAAGTGTACTTAAAAAATCGATACACCGCTCGACTTCCTCTTTTGTCGTATGAAGTCCAAAACTAAGACGAATCAGGCCGTGTGCTGCCGTTTCATCATACTGGATGGCACGAAGCGTAGAATTCGGTCCATTTTCGCCTGCCCGGCAAGCGCTTCCGGCTGAAACAGCGATTCCAGCCCGGTTCAGGGCAAGTAAAACGAATTGTCCATCCATCCGTTTCGTATGAATGGCACAAATCGAAGCCAGTTGATCGGGTGACTCGACGACATGATAACCCGCATGAGGAAGTCTTTTTTGTAGCATACCACGAAATTTCTGACTTGCGGCTTGGAAGCGAGGATTTTCAGATTGATAGTGCTCACAAGCAGTCAGGAAAGCGACGATTCCCGGGATGTCGACCGTTCCGGGGCGAATTCCAAGCTCGTGGTGGGCAGCGTAGTAAGGGCTAAAGAGCGGACGGCGTAAATAGACGGCACCAAGTCCTTTTGGTCCGTAGACTTTATGACTGCTGCATGTATAGGCATCAAACGAGTCGATTGAGAGGGGGTGTTTGAGAAATCCTTGCACACCGTCACAGTGAAATAAGATCCCTCTCGCCTGACAAAATTGAGCGATTTCTTCAACTGGAAAAATGAAGCCTGTGTCCGAGTTGACGTGTTGAATTGAGACAACACCGACTTCATCCGTGCAGACGGTCTTGAAGTACGTCCAGTCAAATGAACCATTTGGAAGCAGTGGTAAGAGAATCGTGTTTGAGGCGAGCCGCTCCAGTGGCAGGAGAACGGAATCGTGTTCGCAAGCAAGTGTCAAGACAGTTGTCTTTTGACTTTGACGAAGGAGGTGCTGTATCGCAATGTAATTCGCTTCCGAGCCACTACCGGTGAAAACGATATTTCCATCAGTTTGACCGAGTAGAGCTAAGAGCTGTGTACGTGCTCGTTCGAGAATTTGTGCTGCTCGATTTCCTATGTCATGAAGTGAAGAACTGTTGCCGTAAGCTTGTTCAGCCGCCAATCGATACTGTTCAATTGCACCAGGGTACATCGGAGTCGTTGCCGCGTAATCTAAATAAATCATAAATGAATCGGATCCTTTCGTCTTGTCACTCGACTAAAAATATGCCAAACTTATTGTCAAGACAATAGTAAACTAAAAAAACAGAGGTGTAAAACAAATGTCTTTATATAAACATTTCGTGACCGATGTCTTGATTGTCGGGACAGGGCTTGCAGCAATCACGGTCGCACTCCACTTACCGGACAATCTGCGCGCATTACTCGTCACGAAAGGAACTAGAAGTGAGACGAACTCGATGCGGGCACAAGGGGGGATTGCTTCTTCGGCGCTCGAGGATGATCACGAGGCACATCGCGCAGATACAGTCCGCGCTGCAAAAGGATGGGTGAACCCTGAAGCCGTGGAGTTCGTAACACGCGAAGGAAGGACAGTGATTTCTGAACTCGAAGCACTGGGTGTCATCTTCGACCGTCAAGAGAATGGTGAGTACGCGGTTGGGCGCGAGGGAGCGCACGGTCTTCCGCGGATATTCCATAGCGGGGGTGACCAGACTGGGTGCCGGATGATGGAAACACTATCTGAAAAAATCACGCATCCAGTCCTTGAGCAGACCGTCATCACACAATTGTTAACGTCTGGCGGACGTGTCGTCGGAGCAGCAGGATATCGCGGCGAAGAGCGGATTGAAATTTCAGCACGTGCCGTCGTCCTGGCGACAGGGGGAATCGGCGGCCTTTTGTCGACTTCGACGAATGATACTACGATCACCGGAGACGGATTAGCACTTGCTGCTGCCGTCGGGGCAAACTTGTCTGATTTAGGATACGTCCAACACCATCCAACGATTTTAGTCCACCATGGAAAATCCGTTGGCTTAATCACAGAGGCGTTGAGAGGTGCGGGAGCATACTTAATGACGCGCGATGGTCACCGTGTGATGGACAATCATCCGGAAAGGGACTTAGCGGCACGGGACGAAGTGGCGGCTATGATCACGGCAGTCCGAAAACAGGAATCGGTTTACCTCAACACGACACCGGTCAGACAGTTGGCGGAACGATTCCCGACATTCGCTCGAAAATGTGAAGAATTGAACATAAATCCGGAGCTTGTCGAGGTGACGACCGGCGTCCACTTTTTAATGGGCGGAATCGAAACGGATCTTGCAGGGCGAACATCAGTCGCTGGTTTGTACGCAGTCGGAGAGACGGCATCAATCGGATTACACGGCACGAATCGTCTTGCTTCGAACTCGTTGCTTGAATGTTTTGTGATGGGAAAAGCCGTGGCACGGCAGTTACAGCTCGCACCTCGGAGGCCACTCCCTGCATTCCGACAGGTCTTTGGATGTGAGGATGATGTTTTACAGGAGAAGTTGAGTGAAGTCTTAACGGTTGAACTTAAAGAAGACCGTCTTCAAGCCACCCTTGAGCAATTAATGAGCGAGTCGGTTCAGCAAACGGGGCGGCAGGCGGAACAAAATCGATTACACATCATGACGGGACGTCTCCTCCTCGAAGGAGCATTACGTCGATTAAAAGAGGAGCGACAAACGAATGAACAGATGGCACCTGCAGCAACAACTTGAAGGATTTTTAATCGAGGATATCGGACATCAAGACATCACGAGTGAACTTTGTCTGACTGGACACGAGCAAGGGACGGGACGATTCCTTGCGAAAGAGGATGGCATCTTTTGCGGCGTCGCCGTGTTGCGTGAGCTTGCACGATTGCTAGAGGTGACATTCATTCAACAGGTTGAAGATGGACAAGCAATCAAGCGGGGACAAGTTCTTGCGGAATGGACGGGCGACTTGCGTTCGATTTTAAGCGGAGAACGGGTAGCGCTTAATTTGATTCAACGGACGTCAGGTATTGCGACATTGACACGCAGTGCTGTTGACCGGGCAGATGGACGAATTCGCATCGCGGATACACGCAAGACGACACCAGGTCTACGGATGCTTGAAAAACATGCTGTTCGCGTCGGTGGTGGCTTCAATCACCGGGGGCGCCTAGATGACGCCGTGATGATTAAAGATAATCACATCACGGCAGCAGGGTCGATCACGGAGGCAGTCAAACGGGCAAAACGTGCCGTCGGGCATACGACGCCGATCGAAGTCGAAGTCGAGACAGAATCGGAAGTCGACGAAGCGGTCAAAGCCGGTGTCGACATCATCATGCTCGACAACCGAACACCTGCAGAAATCAAACAGCTCCGGCAACTGATCCCATCGCATATCACGGTGGAAATTTCCGGCGGTATTACAGTTGATACGTTGCCAGACTACGCGGATAGCGGAGCAAATGTCATCTCAGTCGGGGCGTTGACACATTCAGCGCCGGCACTCGATATCAGTATGAAAATTCAAGGAGGAAAAAAAGATGAGCTTTGATTTATTGGCGAATCAAGGGATTCCCGGACAGTACTTAGAAAAAACAGAGGCAGAATTAATAGCAATCATTGAAGGGGTCAAACACCGGATGGGCAGTCGGTTGTTTTTGCCGGCGCACCATTATCAAAAGGATGAAGTCGTCCAGTTTGCTGACGCAACAGGGGACTCGCTTCAACTGGCGCAAATCGCGAAACAGATGACGGAGGCCGAGTATACCGTTTTTTGTGGTGTCCATTTCATGGCGGAAACAGCCGATATGTTAACAGATGCTGAACATACGGTCGTCTTACCCGATATGCGTGCCGGCTGTTCGATGGCGGACATGGCGAACGGCTATCAAACGGAACGTGCCTATGCCTATCTCGTCAATCGGCTCGGTGACTCGATTTTACCTTTGACCTACGTCAACTCGACAGCAGAAATCAAAGCGTTCGTCGGACGCCATGGGGGAGCGACGGTGACTTCATCGAATGCTGTCAAGATGGTCGAATGGGCGCTTGCGGAACGGGATATTCTGTTTTTCCTGCCGGATCAACATTTAGGACGAAACACAGCACATGCGCTCGGAATTCCGCTCGAACAGATGGCGGTCTGGGATCCAATCAACGATCAATTAGTATTTGATGGAGAAGACTCGGACATCCGCGTCATTTTATGGAAAGGGCATTGTTCGGTCCACGAAAAGTTCACGGTCGGTCAAATTGAACAGTTCCGGCTGACGGATCCGGCACGCCAGATTCTCGTCCATCCGGAATGCTCGTTTGAGGTCGTGGAAGCAGCAGATTTAAACGGTTCGACAGCGTATATCATCAATCAAGTGAAGCAGGCGGCAGCCGGCACGAAATGGGCGGTCGGAACAGAGATGAATCTCGTCAACCGGTTGGCGAAGGATTTTCCGGAGCAAGATATTGTATCCCTCAATCCATTCATGTGTCCCTGCTTGACGATGAACCGGATTGACTTGCCACACCTCGCCTGGTCACTCGAACAGGTGGAGTGTGGCACACCGGTCAACATCATCAGTGTCGATGCCGAGACGACAGAATATGCCGTCTTGGCACTGGAGCGGATGCTCGACCGATCATAAATCAGACAGCGCCTTGCCGATTAAACTCATCGGTGAGGCGTTTTTTGTCGGAAGAACATTTTGAAGCAAATCGGACTTATATGCTACAATAGCACGAGAGTTTGTAATTGGATGGGAGCGTTCTAAATTGATAGAATTCGTACGCGGCGAGGTCGCTTATGTCTGTGCGGAATTCGTGACGATCGAAGTCGGGGGGATTGGCTACAAAATCGTAGCACCGAACCCGTTTTTTTATCGGACCGGAGACGAACAGGTTATCGTATATACGTATCATTATGTGAGAGAAGATCAAGAAGTATTGTTCGGATTCCGTTCACGACGCGAACGTGCATTGTTCACGAAATTGCTTGGTGTGACAGGAATTGGTCCAAAAGGGGCACTCGCAATCGTCGCGTCAGGAAATGTTGACGCGCTTGTCGAAGCGATTGAACAGGAAAAAGAAAGTTACCTCATCAAGTTCCCGGGCGTCGGTAAAAAGACGGCGAAACAGATGACACTTGATTTAAAAGGGAAATTAGCCGAGCTCGCTCCGGATTATGTACCGAGCGAAGGGCTGTTCGCTCAAAGTAATGCCGAGTTGAACGAAGCATGTGAAGCCTTGACGGCTCTCGGGTACAGTGACCGTGAAGTCGAAAAAGTCAAAAAGGCGCTTCAAGCCGAAGTGCTCTCGACGGATCAATATGTCAAGCGGGCCCTTCAGTTGTTATTGAATGTGAGGTGAGGACAAAATGGAAGAGCGGATTTTATCAGAATCAGCCCATGCAGAAGATCAAGAAGAGTGGAGTCTACGTCCGCAAACACTTGATCAGTACATCGGTCAAGAGAAGGCAAAAGGAAACTTAAGTGTCTTCATCGAAGCGGCGAAGATTCGTCAAGAGACGCTCGATCACGTTCTGCTTTATGGCCCTCCTGGTCTCGGAAAGACGACACTTGCGACGATCATCGCCAATGAGATGGGCGTCGGTGTCAAGACGACAGCAGGACCGGCAATCGAGCGACCGGGTGACTTAGCAGCAATCCTCTCGTCACTCGAACCGGGAGATGTCTTATTCATCGATGAGATTCATCGGCTCAGTCGTTCAATCGAAGAAATTCTGTATCCGGCGATGGAAGATTATTGCCTTGATATCGTGATTGGGCAAGGCGAACTGGCCCGCAGCGTCCGGATTGACTTGCCACCGTTTACGCTCGTCGGTGCGACGACACGGGCCGGGATGCTGTCTGCCCCGCTCCGTGACCGCTTCGGTGTGACACTGAAACTTGAGTATTACACGATGCCGGAGCTCTCAGCGATTGTTACCCGGACGTCACGTCTATTCGGATTTGAAGCAGACCGGATGGCGGCGGAAGCCATCGCGCTCCGCTCGCGTGGAACACCACGGGTCGCCAATCGCTTATTACGCCGGGTGCGTGATTTTGCCCAGGTCGCCCATCAAACAGAAATCGATGCGACACTCGCGACGAGTGCACTCGACCGGCTCCATGTCGATGCGCTCGGACTGGATGATGTCGATCACCGGTTACTCCGTTCACTCGCTGAACGGTTTGCTGGCGGACCCGTCGGACTCGAAACGATTGCCGCAACGATCGGGGAGGACGCACAGACGATTGAAGACGTCTACGAACCGTACCTGTTACAACAAGGATTTTTACAACGAACCCCACGCGGCCGGGTTTTGACACCGTTCGCGCGGCAACATTTAGGATTGAAAGAAGGAAATTGACTCATGGATGTAAACTTATTTGATTTTCATTTGCCGGAAGAACAGATTGCCCAAGTTCCCTTACTCGACCGGACGAGCTCGAAGCTGATGGTGATTGACCGCGAGACGGGAGCGTTACGTCACGAACGGTTCCATGATATCGTCTCGCACTTCAATGCGGGCGACACGCTCGTCATCAATGATACAAAAGTCTTACCAGCCCGTTTGTTTGGTGTCAAAGAAGAAACCGGTGGAAAAATCGAGCTGTTGTTATTGAAGCAGACGAGTGATGATGTCTGGGAGACGCTCGCAAAACCAGCGAAACGTGTGAAGCCGGGAACGGTGATTACGTTTGGTGACGGCTTACTTAAAGCTGAATGCGTCGAAGCGCTCGACGATGGCGGACGAATTTTGAAGTTCTCGTATGACGGTATCTTTTATGAAGTCCTCGACGAGCTCGGGACGATGCCGCTTCCACCGTATATTCACGAGCAACTCGACGATCAAGATCGTTACCAGACGGTGTATGCGCGCGAACGCGGGAGTGCTGCGGCACCGACTGCTGGACTCCACTTCACACCGGAATTGCTGAAAGCATTGACGGATAAAGGCGTTACACTAGCACCGCTCACGTTACATGTCGGTCTCGGTACGTTCCGTCCGGTTTCGGTCGATGACGTCGACAGTCATAAGATGCATAGTGAATATTATGAACTGCCGGAAAGTTCAGCAGCAATTTTACGTGAGACACGAGCGCGCGGCGGACGGATCATCGCGGTCGGAACGACGTCGACGCGGACACTTGAGACAGTTATCCGTGATCATGGTGACTTCGTCGAAGCGACGGGGTGGACGGACATCTTTATTTACCCGGGGCAGGAAGTGAAGGCGATCGATGGTTTGATTACGAATTTCCATTTGCCGAAGTCGACGTTAATCATGCTTGTCTCCGCACTGTCGACCCGGGAACACATTTTACACGCATACGAAGAAGCCGTCGCAAACGGATACCGATTCTTTAGTTTCGGTGACGCGATGTTCTTAACAAGAGAGGAATTAAACCGATGACAAAACACGCAGTAACATACGAACACATTAAGACATGTAAACAATCAGGTGCGCGGTTAGGAATCGTCCACACGCCGCACGGTAGCTTCGAAACACCTGTCTTCATGCCAGTCGGAACGCAAGCGACGGTCAAGACGATGGCACCGGAACAAATCAAGGACATGAACGCAAACATCATTCTCTCGAACACCTATCATCTCTGGGTTCGTCCGGGGCACGACGTCATCAAAGAAGCAGGCGGTCTACACAAGTTCATGAACTGGGATGGCGCGATTTTAACTGATTCTGGTGGTTTCCAGGTCTTCTCACTCGCTGACCTCCGGAACATCACGGAAGAAGGCGTCCACTTCCGGAATCACTTGAACGGGGACAAGCTGTTCCTCTCACCGGAAAAAGCGATGGAGATTCAAAACGCACTCGGTTCAGACATCATGATGGCGTTTGACGAATGTCCGCCGTTCCCGGCGTCACACGAATACATGAAAGCATCGGTTGAACGGACAAGTCGCTGGGCAGAACGTTGCTTGACGGCACATGAACGGCCGCAAGATCAAGCCTTGTTCGGGATCATCCAAGGGGGCGAGTACGAAGACTTACGTCGTCAAAGCGCACGTGACCTTGCATCACTCGACTTCCCAGGCTATGCCGTCGGTGGTTTGTCTGTCGGAGAACCAAAAGACGTCATGTACCGGGCGCTCGAATTCACGACGCCACTCATGCCGGAAGATAAACCACGTTACTTGATGGGTGTCGGATCACCAGATGCCTTGATTGAAGGGGCGATTCGCGGTATCGATATGTTCGACTGTGTCTTACCGACGCGGATTGCGCGTAACGGAACGTTGATGACATCAAGCGGCCGGCTTGTCGTCCGTAATGCGAAATATGCACGCGATTTCCGTCCGCTCGACGAAAAGTGTGATTGCTATGCATGTAAAAATTACTCACGTGCCTACATCCACCACTTGATTCGTGCCCAGGAAACGTTCGGTTTACATCTCTGTTCGACACATAACCTTCACTTCCTCGTCAAATTGATGGAGGGCGTTCGCCAAGCGATTCGAGAGGACCGTTTACTTGATTTCAAGGATGAGTTCTTCGAAGAATACGGTTATAATTTACCAAACGCAAAGAATTTCTGAGTTATCGTCTGACAAATCAATCGTTTCAAGGTATAATGAACGTGATTTGAATGAAAAGGAGCTGAGTCAGATGCAACAACTAATCACATTCCTCCCGATGATTTTGATCTTCGTGGTGTTCTATTTCTTGTTGATTCGTCCACAGAACAAACGCCAGAAGCAAGTCCGTGAAATGCAAACGCAATTATCACGCGGCGACACGGTCGTTACAATCGGTGGACTCCACGGAGTCGTACAAAAGGTTGATGAAACGACAGTTACATTAAAATCAGGGAATTCCCAATTGACGTTCAATCGTAGTGCAGTCGCGGAAGTTACAAAAAAATCAACGACTGTCATGGACGACGAAACCGTCGAATAAGGCAAGAAAAAGACGCTTTCCGAATTTCGGAGCGTCTTTTCTGTCTTTATATGAGAAAAACGATTGCTATGATTACCAATTCTTATGTAAGCTAGGATAGGATACGAAAGTTGTCTGAAAATATACTGGGGTTTAGAGAAAGGACAATGTAGCATGGTTAAGAAAGGAAAACTAGCCACGTTCTTCATTATCGTCGCCGCATTACTCATCTTGATCGGCACGACGTCGACATGGCTCTTGAAAGACACGAAACTCGGTCTTGATTTAAAGGGCGGGTTCGAAGTGTTGTATGAAGTTCAACCCTTAAAAGAGGGGGATGTCATCGATGATACAGCGATGAGCGCGACGTTGACGGCAATCGAAAACCGTGTCAACGTTCTCGGTGTATCGGAGCCGGACATCCGAATCGAAGGGAAAGACCGGATTCGTGTACAACTCGCGGGTGTCAAAAACCAAAGCGAAGCACGTCAGATTCTATCTTCGACAGCCGAGTTATCATTCCGTGATATCGACGATAAGCTGTTGCTTGACGGATCGGATTTAAAGGCGAAGGGTGCGAAAGTCGGATATGATCCGAATACGAACGAACCACTCGTCGAATTAACATTGAAATCAAAAGAGAAGTTCTATGAAGTGACACAACAGATTTCGCAAAAACAAGCGCCGGATAATCGTCTCGTTATTTGGCTTGATTATGCGAAAGGTGACACGTACGAAAAAGAGATTCAAAAAGAAAATTCAAAAATTGTATCTGATGCGTCAGTCAATCAGCCAATCAACTCGGATAAAGCAATCATCTCGGGTGGCGATATCGACGCCGAGTACGGAAAACAATTGTCATCCATTTTAAATGCGGGGGCATTACCGGTTAAGCTTGATGAAATCTACTCGACATCAGTGTCGGCGGCATTCGGGAAAGATGCGCTTGATCAAACATTATTTGCATCAATGATCGGTGTTGCGGCAGTCTTCTTATTCATGTTGCTGTTCTACCGTGTATCTGGTTTCGTCTCAATCATCACGTTGTTGTTCTATATTTACCTCGTCATGATCTTCTTCAACGGAATCAATGCCGTCTTGACCTTACCGGGTATCGCGGCACTCGTCCTTGGAGTCGGGATGGCGGTCGATGCGAACATCATCACTGCAGAGCGGATTAAAGATGAGCTACGTAGTGGGAAATCTGTTTTGTCGGCATTCAAAGCCGGGAATCGCCGTTCATTCGGAACGATTTTAGATGCGAACTTAACGACGCTGATTTCAGCAGGTGTCCTCTATTACTTCGGAACGAGTACCGTCAAAGGGTTTGCGATCATGTTGATGGTTTCGATTGCCGTCACGTTCATCACGAACGTCTTCATCTCTCGTTACTTGATGCAACTTCTTGTCAGTAGCCGTTGGTTTGATAAGAAAAAATCATGGTTTGGCGTAAAGGAGAGTGAAATTCGTGAACTTTAATCCTACGAAATTCGATTATGTAAAACATCGCAAAGTCTACTTCACGATCACAATCGCTTTAGTTCTCCTGTCGGTTCTGTTGCTTTCATTCCGAGGCTTGAATCTCGGGATTGACTTCACGGAAGGGACACGGGTCGAAATTTCTTCGGAAAATCAAATCGAGGAAAGTGAAGTCCGGTCCGTCATTGAAGAAGCGGGAATCGACGCAAAAGAAATCGACGGGATTCAGTTCGCGCAAGGCGGTACGCTCGCGAACGTCACGTTCGTCGGTGAGTTCAGTCAAGAACAAGTCGCGGAAATGAACAAAACGATTGAAGCGAAATATGATAAAGCACCAAGTATTTCAACGGTCTCCCCACAAGTGGGTCGTGAGATCGCCCGAAATGCGATGTACGCTGTCTTGCTCGCTTCAATCGGAATTGTCATCTATGTCTCGTTCCGTTTCCAACCGACGTATGGAATCGCGACAGTGCTTGCTTTGCTCCATGATGCCTTGATGATCATCGCGTTCTTCTCACTCTTCCAAATCGAAGTCAACCTGTACTTCATCGCCGCCGTCCTGACGATTATCGGGTACTCGGTCAATGATACGATCGTGACGTTCGACAGGGTGCGTGAAAATTTAGGGCGTGCTGAAAAAGGCGGCAGAACCGTTTCGTTTGATGAATTATGCGACGTCGTCAACGAATCGATTCAGCAAACGATCATCCGTTCAATCAATACGGTCGTGACCGTCATCATGACGGCTGCCGCCCTCTATATTTTCGGAAGTGAAGCGATTCGTGGTTTCAGTCTTGCCTTGCTTGTCGGTTTGTTCATGGGGATGTATTCATCGATCTTCATCGCTGCGCAACTTTGGCTCGTCATGAAAAAACGCACATTAAAACAACCAAAACAAGCTTCATGAAGACAATCCGCGTTGGGTATCCCTGACGCGGGTTTTGTCTTATAATGGGGAAGTTGATTGGAGGGATTGGATGTATCATTCAAAAAAAACATGGCTCGACAAAGCAGTCGATCCGCTAAAAATAGACGAGCTGGTCGCGCAAGCGTCCGTCTCACCGAACGTAGCCCGTCTGCTAGTCCAGCGTGGTCTCGAGACGCCGGCTCAGGCAACGGCCTTTTTAGAAGCAGGACAAATGCCGTTCCACGATCCATTCCTGTTTCAGGATATGGAAAAAGTCGTCGCGCGGATTAAAGAAGCTGCCGATCAAGGTGAAATGATTTTAATTTATGGGGATTATGATGTCGATGGTGTCAGTTCGGCTGCGATTTTGTGGCATGCGTTAACTGAAATCGGGGCAATGGCAGAATGTTATATCCCGAACCGGTTCACGGAAGGCTACGGACCGAATGAAGCGGCCTTCCGCTGGGCGGTCGAAGAAGGATTCGGATTAATCATCACGGTCGACTGCGGGATTTCAGGTATCAAGGAAGCAGCCGTCTTAAAAGAGTTAGGTGTCGACCTCATCATCACCGATCACCATGAGGCGAAAGAAGTTCTCCCGGACGCCTATGCGATGATTCACCCGGGTGTCGATCGCAACTATCCGTTCTCAAAACTCGCTGGGGCGGGTGTTGCCTTTAAAGTCGCACACGCACTGCTCGAACGTGTCCCGACGGAGTTGCTTGACCTCGCCGTGCTCGGAACGATTGCCGACTTAGTACCGCTCGTCGATGAGAACCGGTTGCTTGCGACAAAAGGAATTGAAGCGTTGAATGGAAGTGAGCGTCCCGGCATCTTGGCACTACGCCAAGTCTGTAGTTTGACGGAAGACGAACTGACGGAAGAATCGGTCGGGTTCGCATTCGGTCCCCGGATCAATGCGGCCGGTCGACTCGATTCCGCGATGCCGGCACTTGAGATGTTACTTGCTGAGACACTCGAGGAAGCCGTCGTACTTGCGAACCAGCTCGACCAACAAAATAAACAACGGCAAGACATCGTCAAACAAATCGCGGAAGAAGCGACAGCACTTGTCGAAGAAAAATATCTAGAAGACCGTGTGCTTGTTGTTGACGCGGACAACTGGAACCCGGGTGTCGTCGGCATCGTCGCCTCACGACTCGTCGAGAAATATCACCGTCCGGTCATCATGCTTTGTCATGATGCGGAGAAGGGGACGGCGAAAGGGTCTGGTCGCTCGATTGCAGCCTTCGATTTATTTGCCGAGTTGACGCTATGTGAAGACATCTTACCGCATTTCGGTGGACACCCGGCAGCTGCCGGCATGACACTCTCGTCGGATGACGTCGTCACGTTACGTGAACGCTTGAATGCACAGGCTGCCAAACTACCGGATGAAGCCTTCATCGCGACGATTGAGATCGACTTGCGGCTATGCGTCTCTGACGTTTCAATCGGATTGATTGAGGAAATTGGTCGCTTAGCTCCGTTCGGTATGGGGAATCCGGCACCACGGATCGTCATCGAAGACGCTAAAATTCGGGACATGAAACGGATCGGCCGTGATTTGACCCATTTGAAGGCGCTCTTATCGGATGGAACGTCAGAGTTAGACGGGATTGGTTTCGGTTTCGGTGACGCGGTAGACGAAATTTCACTACTCGCTGAAGTCTCCTTGATGGGGAGTCTGAACATCAATGAGTGGAATGGTTTTCGGAAGCCGCAATTGATGATTCAAGATTTGGCTGTCGCCGATTATCAATTATTTGATTACCGCGGTGGGAAAAAACCATTAACGGACATTTTTGAGTTGCCCCAAGAACAGACGACGCTCGTTGCATTTTCGGACGAGACAAAACAAAAATATGCCGAGCGTCCGCTGAATGGAGCGATTCATGAAAATGTTGTGTTCCTCGACTTACCGGAGACGGAAGAAGCATTCTTACCGTACTTGAAACAGGCGGAGCGGATTTATTGTGCGTTTAAGGATGAAGGGTACTACTTCGAGGCGATTCCGTCGCGTGAAGACTTCAAGCATTACTTTAATTACTTCGCAAAATGTCCACGCGAAGAGTTGCGAATCGGACTCGTTCGTTTGTCGAAAACAAGAAAATGGTCGAAACGTTCGATTAACTTTATGCATTCAGTGTTTTCGGAACTCGATTTTCTTGTTACAATGGAGGACGGGCTACCGGGTGTGAACCCTGACGCTGAAAAACGAGATTTGACGGAGGCCGCGACGTACAAGCGTCATGAAGAACGTCAACGTCTCGAGCAACAATACATTTATTCGTCACTCGCTCAGTTGAAAGAGCGTTTTGATACTTTAGTGGAAGCGGCGAAGCAGGAGGAAATGACATGGAGTTCAAACAGCATATAAAAGAGGTCGAGAACTGGCCGAAAGAAGGAATCAGCTTTAAAGACATCACATCATTGATGGAAAACGGTCCGGCTTACAAACAATCGGTCGATGCACTCGTCGATTACGCACGCAAGCAAGGGGCAGACGTTATCGCAGGACCGGAAGCACGTGGATTCGTCGTCGGTTGCCCTGCGGCATACGCGATGGAAATCGGTTTTGTTCCCGTTCGTAAAGAAGGCAAGCTCCCTCGTGAGACAGTCCGTGTCGAGTATGGTCTTGAGTACGGCAAAGATGTCTTGACGATGCACCATGATGCAATCAAACCAGGGCAACGTGTTGTCATCCTGGATGATTTGCTTGCGACAGGCGGGACGATTGAAGCAACGATCAAAATGATTGAACAACTTGGTGGTACGGTTGCCGGAATCGGGTTCTTGATTGAATTGGATGGACTTGGTGGACGTGAAAAATTAGCAGGTTACGATATTTTGTCATTGATTCGCTACGAAGACTAATGACAGGAATACTCTCCCGACGAACTTGTCGGGGGGGTATTTCTTTTTATTTTGACATCTTATAAAGATTTCACGATAATAGGAGATATATATTAGGGATTTAGGCGGAAGCAATCCCGGGGACTGGGTGAGGAAAAGGGATGACAAATAAACAAATCGTAAACGTAGAAGACCTTCTCGCTCGATGTGCGGAATACATGACTGTGGCAGAAGTGAACGATATTGAACGTGCCTACCAATTCGCAAAAGACGAGCATGATGGACAATTTCGTCGATCGGGTGAACCTTATATCATTCACCCGGTACAAGTTGCCGGGATTCTTGTCGACATCGGACTCGATGCCACGACGATTGTCGCAGCGCTTCTTCATGACGTCGTAGAAGATACAGACATTACGCTTGAAGAGTTGACGGAACGCTTTGGACCGGACGTCGCGATGCTCGTTGATGGTGTGACGAAACTCGGGAAAATTAAATATAAATCCAAACGTGAAGAGTTAGCAGAGAATCACCGGAAGATGTTCATTGCGATGGCAGAAGACATTCGTGTCATCTTGATTAAGCTTGCTGACCGTCTGCATAACATGCGGACCTTGCAACACATGGTCAAAGAAAAGCAAGTTCAAAAAGCGGAAGAAACACTCGAAATTTTCGCGCCGCTTGCACACCGTCTCGGGATTTCGACGATTAAATGGGAGCTTGAAGACATCAGCCTCCGATACATCAATCCACAGCAATATTACCGGATCGTCTCGATGATGAAACAAAAACGAACGGAACGTGAAGCGCTCGTTAATTCCGTCATCGGAGAGGTCAATGAAGTGTTGGATGAAGTACAGATTGCTGCTGAGGTCGACGGTCGTCCAAAACACATTTACTCGATCTATAATAAAATGCAAAACTCGAAAAAAGAGTTCAGTGAAATTTATGATTTAATGGCAGTCCGAATCATCGTGGATTCAATCAAAGATTGTTACGCGGTCCTTGGTATCATTCATACGCAATACAAACCGATGCCGGGTCGATTCAAAGATTACATCGCGATGCCGAAACCGAACATGTACCAGTCGCTGCATACGACCGTCATCGGACCGAAAGGGGAGCCGCTCGAAGTTCAAATTCGGACACGGGACATGCACTTCATCGCCGAGTACGGAATCGCCGCACACTGGGCGTACAAGGAAGGAAAAGAGCAAGAGGCGAAATCGGGCTTCGAAGACAAGATTGCTCATTTCCGTGAGATCCTGGAGTTACAAAAAGATACAGCGGACGCGGAAGAGTTCATGGAATCCGTCAAAGTCGATTTCTTTAGTGATATGTTGTACGTCTTTACACCAAAGGGCGACGTCATCGAGCTACCGAAGGGCTCTGTCCCGATCGATTATGCTTACCGTATTCATACGGAGATCGGACACCGGACGATTGGTGCGAAGGTCAACGGACGGATGGTTCCAATCGATTATAAATTGAAAACGGGCGATATCATTGAAATCGTTACGTCGAAGCATAGTTACGGTCCAAGTAAGGACTGGTTAAAAATCTGTGTCTCGAGTCAAGCGAAAAATAAAATCCGTCAATGGTTCAAACGGCAACAGCGCGAAGAAAATGTCCTTAAAGGGCGCGAATTGATTGAAGCAGAAGTTAAAAAACTTGGTTTTGAACCGAAGGAAGTCATCACGGATAAAACACTCGAAGACGTCACGCGGAAGTTCAACTTCGGTCAAGAAGAAGACATGTACGCCGCAGTCGGTTACCATGGCTTGACGGCTGCCCAAGTCGCTCACAAATTGACGGAAAAGTTACGCAAAGATAAAGAATCTAAAAATCTTGAGTTGAATGACGCCATCAGTGAGATGAAAACATTTGACCGTCCGAAAAAACAAAATCCAGAAGGTGTGCGTGTCAAAGGCATCGACAATATGCTCGTCCGGATGAGTCGCTGTTGTAGCCCGGTTCCCGGGGACGACATCGTCGGTTATATTACGCGTGGACGCGGGGTGTCGATTCACCGTTCGGATTGCCTGAATGTTTTGAATGAACAAAATCCGGAACGCTTGCTCGAAGTCGAGTGGGAGCATGAAGGAAAAACGGTCAAGAGTTATAACGTCGAAATCGAAATCTCGGGGTACGACCGTGCGGGTCTACTCAATGAAGTATTGCAGTCTGTTTCAGCAACAAACACGAACATCGTTGCCGTCAGCGGTAAAGGCGATGACAGCAAACAAGCGAAGATTTCGATGACGATCGCGATCAATAACGTCAATCACTTACAAAAGGTCGTTGACCGGATTAAACAAATCTCAGACGTGTATGCAGTCCATCGCGTCATGATGACGTAAGGAGCGGATAGGATGAGAGTCGTTTTACAACGCGTCAAAGAAGCGAGCGTGACGGTCGACGAATCAATCATCGGTCAAATCGAACGGGGATTTTTATTGCTCGTCGGTGTCACGCATGAGGATACGCTCGATCAAGTCAATTGGTTAGCAGATAAAATTGCCGGGCTACGCGTGTTCGAGGATGAGGAAGAACGGATGAATCGTTCACTCGATGATGTCGATGGGAAGATTTTATCCGTCTCCCAGTTCACCTTATACGGAGACGTCAAAAAAGGGCGGCGTCCGGCATTTACCGAAGCCGCGAAGCCGGATCTTGCAAATGAACTTTATGAAGCTTTTAATACACGGCTTCGCTCGAACGGTGTAACGGTCGAAACGGGACAGTTCGGTGCGATGATGGATATTGCCCTCATCAATGACGGACCGGTCACGTTAATTTTAGAAAAGTGACCAAAGTCTTGACAGGACTTCGGGAACGATGCAATATAAATGGTAATAGAACGATTATAGAACCGATGACGAAGAGGAGTAGTCCAAGACCTCGTCTGCTTAGAGAGTCGCCCCTTGGCTGAAAGGGTGATCAGATGAATTGGGTGAAAGACCCTTCCGAGGTATTTTCCTGAACACTGCAGTAGGGAAAATCGTAAGCAGGCGTTAACTGCACCGAGTGGCTGAATTTTTTCAGCAACCAGGGTGGTACCACGGGATCTTCAAGTTCTCGTCCCTTTGCGGACGAGGACTTTTTTGTATTCACTTATAAGGAGGAATTAAGATGAAATTACCACGCGGTACGTTCGATATCCTTCCAGGGACGGTTGAGCGCTGGCAGTATATCGAAAATCAATTACGTGAGATCAGTAAACGATACAACTATAAAGAAATTCGGACACCGATCTTTGAAGAAACAGAACTCTTCAAACGGGGTGTCGGAGAAACGACCGACATCGTTCAAAAAGAAATGTTCATGCTCGAAAAACGCGGAAAAGATCAATTTACGCTTCGTCCGGAAGGGACGGCAGCGGTCGTACGTTCATTCGTGACGAACAAACTGTACGGAGCACCGAACCAGCCGACGAAATTGTTCTACATCGGACCGATGTTCCGTTATGAACGTCCGCAAGCAGGACGTTTCCGTCAGCTCCACCAGTACGGCGTCGAAGCACTCGGCAGTGAAGAACCGGCAATCGATGCAGAAGTCATCAGTCTCGCAATGAGCATCTATCGGTCATTCGGTCTGAAACAATTAAAACTCGTCATCAACTCGCTTGGTGATAGCGAAAGTCGTGCCGCACACCGCGAAGCACTCGTCAATCACTTCAAGCCGGTCGCACACGAGCTGTGTCAAGATTGTCAAAACCGTTTAGAAGCGAACCCGTTGCGTGTCCTTGACTGTAAAGTCGACCGGAACCACCCGAGTATGGCGACGGCACCATCGATTCTCGATTTCTTGAACACGTCATCGAAAGATTACTTCGATCAAGTCTTGTCACACCTCGATGCGTTAGGGATTGAATATGTCATCGATCCAACACTCGTCCGTGGTCTTGACTATTACAATCACACGTCGTTTGAAATCATGTCCGAGGCAGAAGGTTTCGGTGCGATTACGACGCTTTGCGGCGGTGGACGGTATAACGGTCTCGTCGAACAAATCGGTGGACCTGCGACACCGGGGATTGGGTTCGGAATCGGAATCGAGCGTCTCTTGATGGCACTTGAGAATGAACAAGTCCTGCCGGAAATCGACGAGGCAATCGATGTCTTCATCGTCGCCCAAGGCAACGAAGAAGTCGAAAAAACGGCGACACGTCTTCTCCAATTGATGCGTCTCGAAGGACTCACGGCAGATCGTGATTATCTTGGTCGTAAATTTAAGGGGCAATTCAAGGCAGCAGACCGGATGAAGGCGCGGTATACGGTCATCCTCGGTGATGAAGAAGTTGAACGTGGTGCCGCAGCGTTAAAAAACATGGAGACAGGCGAACAGACAGATGTTCCCTTGTCGGCGGTCGCAGATACGATCGTCGCAAAATTAAAGGAGGCAACACAATGATCGGACGCACACATATGAATGGACACGTGACGGAAGATGTCATCGGACAATCCGTCCAGCTAAAAGGATGGGTTCAAAAACGACGTGACCTCGGGGGCTTGATTTTCCTCGATCTTCGCGACCGGACAGGAATCGTCCAAGTCGTCTTCCAACCGGAAAACGAACAGGCACACCGCTTAGCAGAATCGATTCGTTCCGAGTACGTGCTTGATATTAAAGGGAAAGTCGTCCAACGTGAAAATCCGAACCCGAACATGCCGACGGGGCTCGTTGAAGTCGTTGCGGACGAAGTCGTCATTTTGAACGCTTCAAAAATGACGCCATTTCCAATCAGTGAAGAAGCAGAGCAAACGTCAGAAGATCTTCGTTTGAAGTATCGCTACCTTGATTTACGTCGTCCGTCGCTCCAAGAGACATTCCGCCTCCGTTCGAAAGCGTCGAACATCATGCGGAACTTCCTCGACGAACAGGACTTCCTCGAAGTCGAAACACCGATTTTGACGAAGTCGACACCGGAAGGCGCGCGTGACTATCTCGTACCAAGCCGTGTCCACCCAGGTGAATTCTATGCTTTGCCACAATCACCACAGTTGTTTAAACAGTTACTGATGGTATCTGGTTTTGAGCGCTACTTCCAAATCGCACGTTGTTTCCGTGACGAAGACTTACGGGCAGACCGTCAGCCGGAGTTCACACAAGTCGATATCGAAACGAGCTTCATGGACGTGGAAGACTTGTATGCGATGATGGAGTCGATGATGACACGTGTCATGAAAGAGACACTCGGAAAAGACATCGTGACACCATTCCCACGGATGCCATACGCAGAAGCGATGAGCCGGTTCGGTTCGGACAAGCCGGATACACGCTTCGGTCTCGAACTGATCGATGTTGCGGAAGCCGTCAAAGGGGCGGGCTTTAAAGTCTTCGACATGGCACTTGAAGCCGGTGGCGAAGTCAAAGCATTGAACGTCAAAGGGGCGGCAGACAACTTCTCGCGGAAAGACATCGATAAATTACAAGAGTTCACGGCCATTTACGGCGCGAAAGGTCTCGCCTGGGTCAAAGTGACTCCGGACGGCTTAAACGGACCAATTGCCAAATTCTTTGATGAAGTAGCGGCTGCCCGTCTTATCGCTGCGACGGAAGCAGAAACAGGCGACTTACTCGTCTTCGTCGCAGCAAAAGCGTCAATCGTTGCCGACAGCCTCGGCGCACTGCGTCAAAAACTGGCGAAAGAACTTGGTTTGATTGACGAAACGGTCTTTAACTTCCTGTGGGTGACGGACTTCCCGCTCGTGACATTCGAAGAAGAAGACGGTCGTTTCTATGCGAACCACCATCCATTCACGATGCCACGCCGCGAAGATCTTGATAAACTCGAAACGGACCCGGGCAGCGTCCTTGCCGTCGCCTATGACCTTGTCTTGAACGGATATGAGTTAGGTGGCGGATCGCAACGGATTTATGAGCGCGATATCCAAGAGCGGATGTTCAAATTACTTGGTTTCACGGAAGAAGAGGCGAACGAACAGTTCGGTTTCTTGATGGAAGCATTTGAATACGGCACACCACCGCATGCTGGAATTGCACTCGGACTTGACCGCTTGATCATGTTACTCGCGGGACGGACAAACTTACGCGATACGATCGCTTTCCCGAAAACGGCGTCGGCGAGCGACTTATTGACTGCAGCACCGAGCCCGGTCTCGGACGCACAATTAAATGAGTTGTCAATCCGGACGGCTGTCAAACAATAATCATCACAACAGACTTTCTTCCTCTTTTGGAAGGGAGTCTGTTTCTTTTAGTTGAATTGGTTTTGACTAATTCAAGATTCTGATTTCCGTAAGAGTGATTGGAAGAATAGGAGGAGACAGCAATGGAACGGAGTTTTTTTGAACGATCGCCGCTTGAGGTCGGCAAAGACTTGATTGGAAGTGTCCTGACGGTTGATGACGTCACGATGCGAATCGTCGAGGTCGAAGCGTATCTCGGACCGTACGATCAAGCTGCACATTCTTACAGTGGCCGCCCGACGAAACGGACGGCACCGATGTTCGGTGAAGCGGGGCATCTCTATGTCTACTTCACCTATGGCATGCATCATTGCTTAAATTTCGTCTGTGGAGACGTCGGACAAGGGTATGCCGTTTTACTGCGTGGGGCGGAAATCATCTCAGGTCATGAGATCATCGCCTACCGTCGATTTAATAGATCGTATCACGAACTGACAAAAGCCCAACTCAAAAACTTAGTCAACGGACCGGCGAAGCTTTGTCAGGCCTTCGGGTTAACGACTGCTGAGTCGGGAGAAGATTTGTATCAAGAACGTTTCCGGCTCGTTGCGGGTCAAGCCGGACAAATCATCGAGACGACACGAGTCGGGATTCCGAATGCCGGTGAAGCGACACACTATCCGTGGCGGTTTTATGAAGAGGGAAGTCTTGGTGTCAGTAAAAAATGACAACAAAAAAGACGCGAGGGACGATGAAGTCCGTCGCGTCTTGACGTTTTATTTAGGGGTATTCGTCGTTTTTTTAGATTGTTGTTGTTTATAAAACTTATAGACGATTGGTCCAACTGTCGTCGCGAGCGTGATTAACGTTCTTAATTTTCCTTTTTTAGCCATCTGCCTGTCACTCCTTACACCGTTTTGTATTAACTATATTCCACGAAAACAAAAAGCTGAAACCTTTTCGGCATATTGCAGAGTAGGCGAATCACGAAATCCTTGAGATGATGAAACTAGACGAGTGGAGAGGAGACGAGATGATGAGTGGAATCGTATGGTACCGTGCTGATTTACGTGTCGATGATCACGAAGCCTTAGCACAGGCACGGCAGGCACATTCAACGGTCAAAGCTGTTTTTGTTCAACAACCGTTAAATACGAGACGATTTGAACGGGGACATGCGCAACTGAAATTTGAGCGTGAAACGTTACAGACGCTTCAGGAAGAGTTAGGACGACTCGGAATCGAGTTAACGATTTTAACCGGGGACGTCAGCGAACAGTTGGGACGGTTTATGAAGCCGGGAGACGTCGTTTATTTTCATCGAATGACAGGGTATTACGAGTTGATTGATGAGCAGGCAGTGCTTGCACAATTCACGGCACGCATCTATGAAACACAGACGTTGTACCGCCGTGAACAAATCGGTAGCGATAAATTGGCGCATGTCTTTTCGGCCTTTCGAAAGAAAGTCGAGCGGTCGGGTCATTTTGAACAACCAATCGCGCTTGAATACCCTACGGCTGCTATTACGTTACCCGCTTATGACTCAGATGCTGCGTTTCCCTTTGAAGGAGGCGAGATGACGGGGAAAGCAAGATTAAAGGCGTATCTAGAAGGACCCGTTTTTACGTATAAGGAAACACGGAATGGTTTCGGTCGGGATGATTCCTCCAAATTATCGGCCTGGTTAGCGAACGGTTCCTTATCCCCACGCCGGGTCATGGCAGAACTTCAAAACGCGGAAAGACGCCATGGTGCTAATGAATCGACATACTGGTTGTATTTCGAGTTACTTTGGCGCGACTTTTTTCATTTCACGATGCGTGAGACAAAGAACCGATTATTTCTTGCACACGGATTAGGAGAAGGGAGTAAAGTCTGGTCGACGGACGAGTCAATCATTTCGATGTGGATCGAAGGACGAACCGGGCAACCGTTCGTAGATGCCTTCATGCATGAATTTCGAGAAACAGGATGGATGTCGAATCGTGGGCGGCAAATTACTGCGAGTTATTTGACTCATGAGCTTGGACAGGACTGGCGCGTCGGTGCGTCATACTTTGAAAGCCAACTGATCGATTATGACGTCGCTTCAAATTACGGTAACTGGGCTTATATCGCAGGTGTCGGAAACGCGACTCGAATTCCACGCTTCAATCCTACTTTTCAGCAGCAAATGTATGATCCGACAGGCGCCTTCACGAAGCGTTGGACATCACGCTGAGCCGTTAAAAAAATATCATTTTTTTAGAAGCAGATTGAGTTGCAATTCGGTTAGGGGAATGCTATATTAAATGCAACAGATGGGGTTCCTGAGATGTACGAGAGCCGCCTTTTATCTTTGAGCCACTCTTTTTTGATAGGGAGTTTGACGTTCCAACTAGTAGTACATGCCTCGTAACACAGCAGGAGGACGTACGAATAGGAATCGGATAAGACACCCACCTGCACAGCAGGTTCAAAAATAAGGTATCGACACGGCACTTCGGGTCCCATCGTCTTTTTATTAAAATTAAAAAACGTTTTAAAAAAGACACGTCGCATGACGTTTTTTTTTATGATATAATTCCGAGTAAAACAGTATGAGAATTGTGAGGTTAGAGAAATGTTGCATCAATTTTCACGTAATGAATTAGCAATCGGTAAGACGGGACTTGAAGCATTGGCATCAAAGTCTGTCGCTATCTTAGGAATTGGCGGCGTCGGATCGTTTTCAGCAGAAGCACTGGCACGGAGTGGTGTCGGACGATTGATTCTCGTCGATAAAGATGACATCGATATCACGAACGTCAACCGGCAAATCCATGCCTTGCTCCCGACCGTCGGACAGCCGAAAGTCGATGCGATGGCAGATCGTTTGATGTTGATTAATCCCGACATTGAGATCGTCCGTCTGAAGATGTTTTACAATGAAGAAACGTACGAATCCTTTTTTGAACAACAACCGGACTATGTCATCGATGCATCAGATACTGTCTCGTTCAAGATTCATTTAATTAAAGAGTGTAAACGACGAAACATTCCAATCATCTCGAGTATGGGGATGGCAAATAAAATGGATCCGACACGGATTAAGATCGTTGACATCAAAGACACGACATATGATCCGTTAGCGAAAGTCATCCGGACACGTTTACGCAAGGAAGGGATCCATAAAGGGGTTCCTGTCGTCTTCTCGGATGAACCACCTGTCAAAATCATCGAAGAAGTGCGTCAAGTCGTCGGAAATGACGAAGCGGTTATTCGAAAAGCGAAGATGCCCCCAAGTTCGAACGCATTCGTTCCGTCAGTCGGTGGTTTGATTGCAGCAAGTCACGTCATCAATGAGATCGTTCGCGAAGCAGGCGTTACGATCGAACGCGTCCGTTAAAAAAAGCGACCACTTCGGTCGCTTTTTCGCATCTTGAATGGTTACGGCTGTTTTTTCCAAAACTCGAGTCGGGCTTGGAGTTGTTTCTCAAAACCGCGTGGGCTCGGCTCGTAAAAGACCGGTTTCGTCCGCGCTAAGTTTTCCGGCCAATAGCTTTGTTTCACGTAAGCATGAGGAAACTGGTGCGGGTATTGATAAGCGACACCATTTCCGAGTGCTTCTGCACCGGGATGATGGGCGTCACGAAGATGCGGTGGGACCGGTCCGCCGTCCGAACGTCGTACGAGAGCGAGCGCTTTATCAATCGCTGTGATGACGGTATTTGATTTAGGTGCCGTCGCCAAATACAATACGGTTTCAGCGAGCGGAATCCGTGCTTCCGGAAAACCGACGTATTCACACGCGCGAGCACAAGCGTCGACAATCAACAGGGCTTGTGGATCCGATAGCCCGATGTCTTCTGCGGCATGGACGTACAATCGTCTGACGATGAAGCGAGGACTTTCGCCCGCTTCAATCATGACGGCGAGCCAATATAATGCTGCGTCGGGATCGGATCCACGGATTGATTTAATGAAAGCCGAGATGACATCATAATGGCGGTCGCCGTCTTTATCGTATTTCAATGCTTTTTGCTGAATCGATTCTTCCGCGACGGCGAGGTCAATCGTGATTTCACCGTCGACTTCCGGAGTCGTCAAGACGGCGAGCTCGAGTGCATTTAGCAGGGCGCGATAGTCGCCGTCGGATAGTTTAACGTAATGATCAATCGCTTCATCTGTAATGGAAATCGGATATTTTCCGAGACCGCGGTCTTTATCAGCTAACGTTCGGTTAAGCACGACACGTAAATCGTCTGCCGTCGGTGGTTCGAACCGAAAGACGGTCGCCCGAGAGAGTAAAGCGGCGTTGACCTCGAAGCTTGGATTTTCCGTCGTCGCCCCGATTAAAGTGATCGTACCTGCTTCAAGAGCAGGGAGCAACGCGTCTTGCTGCATTTTATTAAAACGATGGATTTCATCCAAAAAGAGAATTGTTTTTTGATCATCAAACTGTAAACGAGACTCCGCCGCCTTTAAGACGTCGCGTAATTGGTCGAGTTTTGCGGTGACGGCATTCAACTGTTCAAAAGCCGACTTCGTGTAACTCGAGATGACGCGTGCGAGTGTCGTTTTCCCTGTTCCTGGTGGACCATAAAAAATGACCGTCCCGAGCCGATCGGCAAGGATAGCGCGACGTAAGAGGGTCGTCTCTCCAATTAAATGCCGTTGACCAACGATTTCGTCCAGTGACTGAGGACGCATCCGGTTGGCGAGTGGTCCAGCAGGATATTTTGATTCAAATAAATTAGCCATAGGTAGCGTTCCTTCTTTCGACGTGGATTCAGCTCCTACTATACTAGAAAGGATGTTATTTCGCATGATGAAAATCTCGACGAAAGGCCGGTATGGTCTGACAATCATGATCGCACTCGCTAAAGGAGGCGAACAAAAGCCGTTATCCTTAAAGAAAATTGCGCAAATGTATAATCTGTCGGAGCATTATTTGGAACAATTGATTGCCCCGCTCCGAAATGGCGGGCTGGTCAAAAGTGTCCGTGGCGCTTACGGCGGTTATAAGTTAGGGCGTAAAGCGGAAGAAATCACGGCCGGCGATATCATTCGTTTGCTTGAAGGACCACTCGTCGTTGTCGAAGGGGACAATTCTGATGAAGTGACGAAACGAAAGTTATGGGATAAAATCCAAAGTGCAGTCGATCAAGTACTGGATTCGACGACATTAAAGGATTTAGCGGAAGACGATGATACTGGATATATGTTCTATATATGAAAGGTGAGACGAAATGATGTATTTTGATCATGCGGCGACAACGCCGATGCACCCTGATGTACTCCAAACAATGACTCCATATATGCTCGAGCAATTCGGAAATCCGTCGAGCGTCCACGCATTCGGTCGTTCGGGCCGGGCAGCGATTGACGCGGCACGTCGGACAATCGCGAGTGAACTGAATGCCAAACCGAATGAAATCATCTTCACGGCGGGGGGGACGGAGTCGGATAACTATGCGATTTTGGGTGCCGCGATGAAACATCAAGACAAGGGACAGCATGTCATCACGACACGCTTCGAACACCATGCCGTCCTGCGTGCGTTCGAAGAACTCGAAAAACGTGGGTTTGACGTGACGTATTTAGAAGTGCCGGAGTCGGGCATCGTCACGGTCGATGCACTCGCGGCAGCGCTTCGCCCGGATACGATTCTTGTTTCGGTCATGTTCGGAAACAATGAAGTCGGGACACTGCAACCAATCAAGGAAATGGGCCAGTTATTAAACAAACAAAACATTCTCTTTCATACAGATGCGGTCCAAGTCTTTGGCAAGCTGAGTCTCGACGTCGAAGCATGTCATATTGACCTATTATCGGCATCAAGTCATAAAATCAATGGACCAAAAGGTGTCGGGATGCTCTACGTCCGAACAGGCGTCCAGTTAGAAGTGCAGTCGTATGGTGGCGAACAAGAACGGAAGCGTCGCGCGGGAACAGAAAACGTCGCTGGAATCGTCGGTTTCGCAAAAGCCGTTCAATTGATCGTAGCAGAACGTGACATACTGAAAGCCCAGTCGGAAGACTTGCGTCGCCTGTTACTCAATCGTCTCGAGGCTAGTTCGATTTCCTATGAACAAAATGGGCATCCAGGACTGCCGCATATCGTCAATCTCTATTTCCCGCGTGTCGAGATTGAACCGTTTTTAATCATGCTCGATATGCGCGGAATTGCCGTCTCGAGCGGGAGTGCCTGTACGGCAGGTTCCATTGAACCATCTCACGTGTTGTCCGCGATGTACGGTGAAAATGACCGGACGCGGCAATCGGTCCGAATTAGTTTCGGCCGTGGAAATGATGCCGGGCAAGTCGAACTACTCGCACAAGGATTGATAGATGTCGTAAAATCGTTTCAGAACAAATAAGAGGTGAAAGCAATGAATACAAGAGCAAAAGCGCCAAGTGAGACGACAGTCGTCGTCGGAATGTCTGGCGGCGTCGACTCGTCCGTCACAGCACACTTGCTGAAAGAACAAGGGTACAACGTCATCGGAATCTTCATGAAAAACTGGGATGATACGGATGAAGACGGTTTTTGTACAGCGACGGAAGACTATGAAGATGTAATCGCGGTCGCCAATCAAATCGGCATTCCGTACTATGCAGTCAACTTCGAAAAAGAATACTGGGACAAAGTCTTCACGTATTTCTTGAATGAATATAAACTGGGTCGGACACCGAATCCTGATGTCATGTGTAACAAGGAGATCAAGTTCAAAGCGTTTCTTGATCACGCCATGCGTCTCGGGGCGGATTTTGTCGCGACAGGTCATTACGCGCGTGCGGTCTATGAAGACGGGGAACACAAGTTACTCCGTGGGATCGATACGAATAAAGACCAAACGTACTTCTTGAACCAACTCTCACAAGACCAAATTGCGAAAGCGATGTTCCCGATCGGTCACATGGAAAAGTCAGAAGTCCGGAAAATCGCGGAAGAAGCGAACTTGGCGACGGCGAAGAAAAAAGATTCGACCGGTATCTGTTTTATCGGGGAACGGAACTTTAAACAATTCCTCAGCCAATATCTCCCGGCACAACCAGGCGAAATGCGGACACTCGACGGAAAAGTCATGGGACGTCACGATGGTTTGATGTATTACACGATGGGACAGCGTCATGGGTTAGGGATTGGCGGAGACGGAGAGCCTTGGTTCGTTGTTGGAAAAAATCTTGCGGATAACGTCTTGTTCGTTGATCAAGGCTTCCATAATGAACTGCTCTACTCGGAAGGATTATATGCGTCGGACATCAGCTGGACGGCACCACTTAAAGTCGGCGATACATTCCGGTGTACGGCGAAGTTCCGCTACCGTCAAGAAGACTCAGGCGTGACTGTCCGCTTGCTTGAAAATGGACGTCTTGATGTTGCCTTTGACGAACGCCAACGGGCAATTACACCAGGACAAGCCGTCGTATTTTATGATGGTGATGTCTGCTTAGGTGGCGCAACGATTGACGAAGCGTACAAAGCGGGCGAACGTCTTACGTATCTTGCATAAGGGAGAGAACACGATGAATTATAACGAAGTAGGATTCAGACATTTAGAAGCGGGAAATTACGAACTGGCTGCGCAAGCCTTCAACGATGCGATTGAAGAAAACCCGAATGATCCGACGGCATATGTCAACTTGGGAACGTTGCTTCAATCGATGGATGATGCAGACCGGGCATTACGCTTTTATGAAAAGGCGCTGACAATTGACCCGACGTTCGCCAGTGCCCACTATGCAAAAGGGGCATTGTTCTTTGCGGCAGAGCAACTGGTCGAGGCAGAAGATGCCTTGCGGCTCGCCTTACTCCATGGACTTGATGACGCCGATCTACACTTCATGCTTGGTCTGACGTATCAAAAGCTCGGCGATCCTGTCCGGGGAATTCCTCGCTTGAAACAAGCGACGGAATTGAACGGGGTGGACGTCGAAATTGCTTTCCAATACGGCCTTGCGCTCGCACAAAACGAACAGATCGAAGAAGCGGCAGAAATTTTCGAGCAAGTCCTGTTGTTAGAAGAAACGCACACGGACGCACGCTATAACTATGCGATTGCCCTTGCATTTCTTGGTCAGCAAGAAGCGTGTTATACGGAGCTCGAGACGGTTCTTGAATATCAACCGAATCATACGCTTGCGCAAGATGCGAAAGCGAAAATGGATTCTTTGTTGAAATAAGGTCAATGAATGGGTCTGACGCATAAGTCAGACCAGCATCAAGCCGTGTGACGGATGTTTCCGTCCTTCAACAATCAAATGGCCGATGATCCCACTTTTCAAGGGACCATCGGCCATTTTTGTGCAATTTCTTATCGTTCAAGAGGGTTTAATCCTTGCCTGTGTCATGCGACCGCTTTAAAGCGCATTCCGTCTCTGATCGTTTTGAAGATTGCGTTAGTTTCCGACTTCACGTACGACGCGTTGCGGCGGACCAGAAAAGTCTTCGTACGCCTCGTCCATATTTTTTGTATAGAGCTCAATCACATTTTGTTCAGTATCTTTAAAATAAGCGGAGTATTCTTTATCATTCGAAGTTTCTTGTTCATCCCATTCTCGAATCTTAACGGCAATATCTGCTTCCCGTAAGACGTTCAGAGCGTCCTCGAATCGGTTTTTTTCAATGTAAAAGGCGCAGTGGACGTGAGTCCCTCCTTCATCATAAAGCGAATCCCACTTCGTGACCGGTAGATTTTTCACAGTCCGTTCCTCGAGTGTGAAATCTCGTTTGAGCCAGAGTCCAAGTCGCGTGTTTCCGCCAATATAGAGCCATGTCGCCCAAACGCCGTCTTGCGTCGCTTGTTCTTTACTTGGTTCCGCGTCATCTGGAGCCCATTGCTCGACAATCGGTATTCCGAGCGTCCCATGCCAAAAGTTGACAGCGCGTTCCATATCCTCTACTTCAAGTACTAATTCACATAAACCAGCAATTGGTAATCGTCCCACATGCTTCTCCTCCAATTCAATTTTTAGTTCAAGTTCACTTTCCCTGATTTTAAATCGATTAAACGAGTGCTATGATGATGAGAGCGTAGTAAATCGTAGTCTTTTAGAAAGTAGGTGGAGTGATGGAGCACCCTCATCAAGTCGTCGGTCGTGTTAAACGTGTGCTCTTCTCCTCCGAAGAAGAAGCGCATTCCATCGTATTGGTGGCTGTTAAGGAAAAAAACTTTGAATTGAAAGAAACTGAACTCGTCGTGACGGGAACGGGAGTCGGGATTGAACTTGGCGGTACGTATCAGGCGTTTGGCCGTTTAGTGGACCATCCACGGTTTGGTAAACAATTAAAGGCAGAATTAATTCGCCGTTCTGTCCCGATGACGAAGCATGCCGCTGTCCGCTTTTTGACGAATGGATCGTTTACCGGCATTGGTCCGAAAACAGCGAAAAATATCGTCGAGGCACTTGGCGAGGATGCGATTGATGTCATCTTAAAAGATAGCCGTGCCCTCGATCGTGTGCCTGGACTTAAACAAAAACAAGCTGACGTCATCTTCAGTCGACTGGCAACGCTCTATGGCGTTGATCAATTGATGTTGTTTTTGGCACCGTTCGACGTCACGCCGAAACTTGCAGCTAAAATTTATGCGGCGTACGAAGGGGATGCGATGGCGCGGATTCGTGAAAACCCGTATTCCTTGATGTACGAAGTGAGCGGGATCGGTTTTAAGACGGCCGATCAAATTGCCTCCCATCTCGGCTTGATTGGTCTTCACCCGGAACGCGTTGCAGCGTCCGTCATGCACATACTTGAGCAAGAGGCAGGGGAAGGACATGCTTTTGCGACAATTGATTCATTGTTGCAGCGGGCACCCCGCCTGCTAGGCGAAGACCCAGGAGAACGACTCGAACAGGCAATCGAGTTGTTGTTGACAGAAGATAAAGTAAAACTCGAAGAAGGCTGTCTGTATCTGCCGACGATTTATTATGCGGAAGTCAGGGCGGCAAAAGAGCTGGCACGCGTCATGGCGAATGGAGCAGAGCAAGAAGTCGATGTCGCGACGATCTTAACGGCAATCGGTCAGCTCGAAGAACGTTTCGGGATGGAATATGCGACGCAACAACGAGAAGCGATTGAACTGGCCGTCAAAGCACCATTGATGGTCTTGACCGGTGGACCAGGAACCGGTAAAACGACGGTCATCAAAGGAATCTTACATGCCTTACAAGAAATCCACGATTGGCCGCTCGAAAAAAGTCAAGTCAAATCAGGTGATGTGTATCCGTACGTTCTCGTCGCACCGACCGGGCGTGCTGCAAAACGATTGTCGGAAGCGACCGATGTTCCGGCGATGACAATTCATCGGCTGTTGAAATACGACGGCTCAAATTTTCAATTGAATGAAGATCAACCAATCACCGGAAAAGTGTTGATCATCGATGAATCATCGATGATTGATATCTACCTCTTGTCGAGTCTCCTTCGCGCCGTACCGAACGGGATGAAAATCTTGTTCGTTGGTGACCGGGATCAACTGCCGTCGGTCGGTCCGGGACAAGTTTTGGCTGATTTAATGGATACGGACGGGATTCCGGTCGTACGACTCAATGTCGTACACCGTCAAGCGGAGGATTCGTCGATTTTACGATTGGCTCATGATTTGAAAAATCGGGTCACATCAGCTGATTTATTGGCACCGTTATCGGACCGTCGTTTTTATTCACTTGCTCCGCAGGAATCATTACGCGGGATTGCCGCCTTCGCTGAAAAAGCGTTAGCAAAAGGTTACTCGAAGTTCGACGTCCAAGTCCTCGCCCCGACATATCGCGGACAAGTCGGGATTGATGAACTCAATCTCGCGCTGCAAAATGTCTACAATCCGGAAGCACCGAAAAAACGGGAAGTGAAGCAAGGGAATCGGCTGTACCGGAGTGGAGATAAGATTCTTCAGCTCGTCAACAATGCGGAAGAAAATGTCTACAATGGTGATATCGGCGAAATCGTCAACATCTTTTTTGCGAAAGAAAACGTCGATAAAGTCGATAAAATTATCGCGCGGTTCGACCAGACGGAAGTCGAATACAATCGCAGTGACTGGGACCAATTCACACATGCCTATGCGATCACGATCCATAAAGCCCAAGGGTCGGAGTTTCCGATCGTTCTGATGCCGGTCTTCTTTACGGGCGCCTTTAAGCATTCGAGAAACTTAATTTATACGGCCGTGACCCGTGCGAAAACAAGTTTGTTGTTGTTCGGAGATCCACGCGCCTTTCACAAGGCATCACAAGAAGAAGAACCTCGTCGACGGACGCGGTTGATTGAACGTCTGGGTGGTGCGACAAAGACTTGACGGAATACGTTGGATAGGTAATAATCACGTTAGATGAATGGACGCAAAACGTTGATAGAAGATAAGTAGAGTGATGCAATCATGACGAAGAGAGAGATGGATTTGCTGCAACCATCTCCATGATGAATCATTTGAAGCTCCTTCTTGAGTCGAGTGAAAACACTTGCGGTTAATCCCCGTTATTGGATTTTTCGAGGTAACATCCGTAACAGAGGATGTTGCGAACGAGGGTGGTACCACGAGAGCGATGCTTTCGTCCCTTTCCTAGGGGATGATGCATCGTTTTTTTTGCGTTCAGGATGAACTTATTAATTAATTGGGGGTATTTTCGATGAAACCATTAAAACCGTTGACTGGCGCACAAATCCGTCAGATGTATCTCGACTTTTTCCAATCGAAAGGTCACGCTGTGGAACCGAGTGCTTCTCTCGTACCAGTGGAAGATCCAACATTGCTTTGGATTAACTCAGGTGTCGCGACATTAAAAAAATATTTTGATGGACGTGTCATCCCAGACAATCCACGAATCGTCAATGCACAAAAATCGATCCGGACGAACGATATCGAAAACGTCGGTAAAACGGCACGTCACCATACGTTTTTTGAAATGCTCGGTAACTTTTCAGTCGGTGATTACTTCCGTGAAGATGCGATCAAATGGGGCTGGGAACTCTTAACGAGTGACGAGTGGTACGGTCTAGATCCAGAGTACTTGTCTGTTACGATCCATCCGGAAGACGATGCGGCACGCCAAATCTGGCTTGAGCTCGGTGTTCCGGCTGAACGGATCATTCCGCTCGAAGATAACTTCTGGGAAATCGGTGAAGGTCCATCTGGTCCGAACACGGAAATTTTCTTTGATCGTGGTCCAGACTTCGGTGACGACCCGAACGATTCAGAACTCTACCCGGGTGGCGAAAATGAACGTTATCTTGAAATCTGGAACATCGTTTTCAGTCAGTATAACCATGATGGAAACGGGAACTACACAGAACTTCCACGCAAAAACATTGATACAGGAATGGGTCTCGAACGGATGGCTAGTGTCTTACAAAACGTGCCGACGAACTTCGATACGGACTTGTTCATGCCGATCATCCATAAGACGGAAGAAATGAGTGGTAAAAAATACCGTGATGACGCGAAGCTGGATGTAGCATTCAAAGTCATCGCTGATCATATCCGAACAGTTTCGTTTGCGATTGGCGACGGCGCATTGCCATCGAACGAAGGACGCGGGTATGTCCTCCGTCGTTTACTTCGCCGGGCAGTCCGCTATGCGAAGATGCTTGGAATCGAACGTCCGTTCATGTACGAGCTCGTGGATACGGTCGGTGGCGTCATGGTTGACTTTTACCCACAAGTTCCAGAGAAGGCGGACTTCATCAAACGTGTCATCAAGAATGAAGAAGAACGTTTCCATGAAACATTACAAGATGGTCTCGCGATTTTAAATACGGTCGCTCAGACGGCTAAAAATAATGGAGAGCATACGATTAGTGGGGAAGATGCATTCCGTCTTTACGACACGTACGGTTTCCCCCTCGAATTGACAGTCGAATATGCAGAAGATCATCAAATGGCAGTTGACGAAGAAGGCTTCAAACGGGCGATGGATGAGCAACGTAAGCGGGCCCGTGCGGCACGTGAAGATGGCGGATCGATGCAACAGCAATCTGAAGTTCTTGCGACATTGACGGTACCAAGCCGGTTCGTCGGTTATACGGATGTGAAGACGGATGCAACGATCGTCGCATTGCTTCATGATGGAGAACATGTCACGGAAGTCGCAGCAGGCGAACAGGCACAAGTCATTTTAGACATCACGCCGTTTTATGCTGAGAGCGGTGGTGAAGTCGCGGATACAGGAACGATTGAAGGAAAAGATTTCGTCTTAGACGTCAAAGACGTACAAAAAGCACCGAACGGTCAAAACTTGCATACGGTCATCGTTCGGACGGGGATTGCACTCGCGGACGCTTCAGTCATCGCAGAAGTCGAAGGCGCAGCACGTAAAGCCATTACGAAAAACCATACAGCAACACACTTGTTGCATAAAGCACTAAAAGATACACTCGGCACGCACGTCAATCAAGCAGGATCACTCGTGTCAGCAGATCGTCTCCGCTTTGACTTCTCTCACTTTGGTGCAGTCACGGCAGATGAACTGAAAACGATTGAACAGGATGTCAATCAGGCAATCTGGGCATCGCTGGCTGTCAATATCGAAGAAATGAACATCGCCGATGCAAAAGCAAAAGGGGCAATGGCACTGTTCGGTGAAAAATATGGTGAAACGGTCCGCGTCGTATCGGCAGGAACGTATTCAATCGAATTATGTGGCGGGATCCACGTCAAGAACACGGCGGAAATCGGTCTTTTCAAAATTGTTTCTGAATCAGGTATCGGTGCTGGTACACGTCGGATTGAAGCGGTCACAGGAGCTGGTGCATATCGTGTCATGAATGCGCATCTTGAGACGCTCGAACAAGCAGCACGTGTCCTGAAGACGAAAACGACGGAAGTTCCGAGTCGAATCGAAGCGTTACAAGTTCAATTACGTGAGACAGAACGCGCAAACGAATCACTCCAAGCAAAACTTTCGAATATCGAAGCAGCATCACTTAAAGATGACGTTGAACTGATCAATGGTGTGCAAGTCCTTTCGAAACGTGTCGATGTGTCTGATATGGATGCATTACGTGGGATGATGGATGAATTGAAAGGTTCACTCGAGTCAGCAATCATCGTCCTCGGCAGTGCGCAAGGCGACAAAGTGAACCTCGTCGCAAGCGTCTCAAAAGACTTAATCGACCAAGGTTATCATGCTGGGAAATTGATTAAAGAAGTTGCGACACGTTGTGGCGGCGGTGGCGGTGGTCGCCCTGATATGGCCCAAGCAGGCGGGAAAGATGCTTCGAAATTAAATGAAGCGTTGGCGTATGCTTCACATTATGCGCAATCACTGGCATAATAGAAAAGTAGTGTAAATGAAAGAGGTGATTAACGTGAGTCAGATGGATCAAACGATGAAATTTAATTTTCCGGAAGACGATAGTAAAGCAGCGACACGGGAAGTGTTGTTGACGGTCTATCACGCTTTGGAAGAGAAAGGATATCATCCAATTAATCAGATCGTCGGATACCTTCTATCTGGGGATCCTGCTTACATTCCTCGTCATAATGATGCACGTAATCTAATCCGTAAGATTGAACGAGATGAATTGCTTGAAGAACTCGTCAAATCCTATCTGTCGGAGAGTGGAGACAAAAAATGAAGCGTGCGATCGGACTCGATGTCGGTTCGAAGACGATTGGAGTCGCGGTGAGTGATTTGATGGGCTGGACGGCGCAAGGCGTCGAGACCGTCAAATGGACAGAACCCGATTATCCTGTCGCCTTCAAGCGACTAGAGGCAATCATTAAAGAGTACGGTGTCGAAATCATCGTCATCGGACATCCGAAAAACATGAACGGTTCGATTGGTCCGCGAGCAGAAGCAAGTGAAGCGTTCGCGCGTGAAATCGAATCAGCGACAGGACTTTCAACAGTTCTCGTCGATGAGCGTCTCACGACGATGCAGGCAGAGCGTATGTTGATCGACGCAGATGTCAGTCGAAAAAAACGAAAACAAGTCATCGATAAGATGGCGGCAGTCATGATCCTACAATCGTATTTGGATCGGGCGAACCGGTAAAGGAGGAAATGAGATGTCTGAAGAAAAGCGCCAGTATCTCTTTCCGGATGAAGACGGTGGCGAACATCTTTTCGAAGAATGGTACCGTTATGTCAGCGAGCGAACAGGGAAAACGTATCTGTTCCTCGAAATGATAGGGAATCCAGAAGATGGCGCAGATGATTTAATCATCTGTGAGATTGATGAGTATGGAGAAGGCGACGATGATTTTGAACTGAGCCTGATCGATGAAAATGATGAGCAGATTTGGGATGAACTCGAGACTGCATTAAAGGAGCGGATGAATGATGCAACAGAATGAACCAACACGTTACGTAATTCCAGATGGTGAAGGTAATGATTTCGAATTTATGGAGCGGTTACGTTATGAGAGCCCACGCTCAAACAAAACGTATATCTTCCTCGAGCCAGTCGGTGCTGACTACGACAACGCGGAAGAAGTCGACATCTTCGTTTACGAACTAGACGAGTATGGCGACGGAGACAATGACTTCAATCTTGTTCCGATCGAAGAAGATGACACGGAAACGTGGGATGAAATCGAAGAAGTCTTCAATACATTAGAAGACGAGCTTGAATAACCGACTCGTGTATAAGGTGATGTCGAAGGAGCAATGCTCTTTCGAGGTCACCTTGTTTTAAGAGAAAAAGGAGGAACCGATGGAGAACGAATGGAAGCACAATGCTGAAATCGAAAACAAGCGCCGCCGGACATCACGCCGGATTACGCTCATCATCCTTTCAGTGTTATTCACGATTTTCTTAGTAGCAGGTGCGGCAATCTATATCTTTTTAAAAAATTCACTCGAACCCGTCAACGCGGACGCAACAAAATCCGTGAAAGTCGAAATTCCGTTAGGTGCTGGAACAAGTACGATTTCAAATATCCTAAAGGACAAAGAATTGATTGCAAATGAAACGATTTTTCGCTATTACGTTCGCTATAAGAATGAATCGTCATTCCAAGCGGGAACGTACACGCTGACGCAAGCGATGACACCGGACGAAATCATCAATAAGTTGAAAACCGGTAAAGTCATGAAAGCAGCAGATGTCAAGATGACGATTCCTGAAGGGATTACGATGGATCGGCAAATCGCCGTGATTGAAAAAGCAACGGGCTTTAAGCAAGAGGCTGTTCGTAAAGCACTGACGGATCAAACGTACATCAACAGTTTGATTGAAAAGTATCCGATGTTAACGGATGAAGTGAAACAAAAAGGAGTACTCTACTCCCTTGAAGGTTACTTGTTCCCGGCGACGTATGAATTTGATAAAGGGAAAAACATCAATCAAATTGCTGAGACGATGCTTGACGAGATGGAAAAAATTTATGATGCAAATGCAGATGCGATTAAAGAATCAGGAATGACATTCCATGAAGTCCTCAGTCTTGGATCGATGGTTGAACGTGAAGCGGCAACAGCGAAAGACCGCCGTGAAATCGCTGGCGTTTTCAAAAATCGTCTTGATGATGGTATGAAACTTCAGTCGGATCCAACAGTCTGGTATGGTACGGGGGAAAACACGGCATTAACGACATTGAAGGATCTTGAGAATAACTCGAAATACAATACGTATAAATATGAGGGAATTCCAATCGGTCCGATTTCAACAGTCAGTAAAGATTCCGTACTCGCCGTACTCAATCCGAATAAAACAAAGTATGTTTATTTCTTTGCTCGGCCACCGAGTGAAAAAAATCCAAAAGGACAGATTCTTTACGAAGAGACGTATGAAGAACATCAACGTAATGTCGTAAAGTATAAACCGGAATGGGTTGAATACGAAGCAAGTAAAGAGCAATGAGCATCGGGTTGGTTTGGGACGAGTATTTTCGTTCCAGGTCAACCTGTTTATGCGGAGAAGGAGTAGTTCGAATGAATGAGTTTACAGCGTATGTTGAAGCAATGATTAAGCCACGTGATTCGCTACTCGAAGAGATGGAAGCATATGCTAAGGAACATCACATCCCAATCATTGAATTGACGGGGTCAGAAGTGTTATTATCCTTGCTGACGCTACAACAACCAAAGCGGATACTCGAACTCGGGACGGCAATTGGATATAGCGCGATTCGAATGGCACGTGCATTGCCGAACGCACGCATCACGACAGTCGAACGAAATGCAAAACGGTATGAAGAGGCAAAAGCATTCATCGCCCGGTCAGATGTCGCGGACCGAATTGACATCGTTTTTGCAGATGCAGTAGAATTAGCCGAAACCCTTGACCAAGAGTTCGATGCAATCTTCATCGATGCGGCGAAAGGGCAGTATAAAAAATTCTTCAACGGTTATGGGCGGCTTGTGCCAATAGGCGGGATTTTATACACGGATAATCTGTTTTTACATGGTGATGTTTTAGAAACAGATCCAAAAACGTTTGATCGAAGAAGACGACGACTCGTCCGTCTCGTCAAGGAATTCACAGTCTGGATGATGGAACAAGAACAATACGATACGACGATTTTTCCACTCGGAGACGGTGTTTCCGTAAGTCGAAAAATCAAGTCGGAATGATGGAGGAACAAAATCAATGCAAAAACCGGTTGTAATTGGCGTTGCTGGAGGTACGGGATCAGGAAAGACGACAGTCGCACGCTCACTCGTCGCAGCTTTCCCGAGCGAATCGATCGTCATGATCGAGCAAGATGCTTACTATAAAGATCAAAGTACACTCTCGATGGAAGAAAGATATCAAACAAATTATGACCATCCGTTTGCATTCGATAATGATTTGCTGATTAACCACATCAAATCGTTACGTGAAAACATTGCGGTCGAAAAACCTGTTTATGATTACGTTGCGCATACGCGAGCGGAGGAGACGATCAAACTCGATCCACGTGATGTTATCATCGTCGAAGGAATCTTAGCGCTTGAAGATGAGCGTTTACGGGAATTGATGGATATTAAAGTGTTTGTCGATACAGATGCGGACGTACGGATTTTACGACGGATGCAACGTGATATCAACGAACGTGGTCGATCAATCGACTCGGTCGTCGAGCAGTATACGAATGTCGTCCGTCCGATGCATCTTCAGTTTTGTGAGCCGACAAAACGCTATGCAGATATCATCGTTCCGGAAGGTGGAGAGAATCATGTCGCGATTGATCTCCTCGTAACGAAGATTCGTGCCATACTCGATTATCGAACAGCACTTGATGAAAGAGGATATTGATTCCAAAAAAGATGTGAATATACTATACTAGTGGAATAAAAAGGAGCGTGACAAAAATGGCAGAAAAACAGTATTATATGACGCTTGACGGTAAAGCGAAAATTGAGAACGAGTTAAACGAACTGAAGTCAGTCCGCCGTAAAGAAGTAGTTGAAAATATTAAGATTGCCCGATCTTTCGGAGACTTGTCTGAGAACGCAGAATATGATTCAGCGAAAGAAGAACAAGCGATGGTCGAAGGACGAATTGCACAACTTGAGGAAATGCTACGTAACGTAGCAATTATTTCTGAAGAAGAAAAGGATATTTCGGTCGTTAGTATCGGAACGACGGTCACATTCTTGATTCTTGAAGATGATGAAGAAGAAACGTACACGATTGTCGGAAGTGCAGAAGCGGATCCGTTCACAGGTAAAATCTCGAACGAATCACCAATCGCTAAAAGCTTACTCGGACATAGTGTAGGTGAGAAAGTATCGGTACAGGCTCCAGGTGGAGATTTCGCTGTAAAAATTACATCGATTAAATAAATAAAACGATGAAGCCGGAGCAATCCGGCTTTCTGTATGATGGAGGAATGAGTATGCCAATCGCTATCATTGGAGCAATGGAAGAAGAGGTCAACTTACTTCGGAATGAACTTTCTGAACGAAAAGACACGATGATTGCTAACTATCATTTTTATGAAGGTTTGTTGAACAGTGTGCCAGTCGTCATCTTGAAATCAGGCATCGGGAAAGTGAATGCTGCGATTGGAACGACATTGTTACTGGATCATTTTAAACCCAGTGCCGTCATCAATACGGGTTCTGCTGGTGGATTTAAGGCAGGGCTGACTGTCGGTGACGTCGTCGTCTCGACAGAAGTCCGTCATCATGATGTCGACGTGACAGCATTCGGATATGAATATGGACAAGTACCGGGTATGCCAGCTGCTTACGTGGCAGACGAAAAACTTGTCGCGACAGCTGAAGCCGTCATCGAACGGATGGAGTCGATTAATGTCGTTCACGGTCTAATCGTGACAGGAGATTCCTTCATTCAGGATACAGAGCGCTCGACACTCATTAAAAAGAACTTCCCGGACGTCGCAGCAGTTGAAATGGAAGCAGCACCGATCGCACAAGTCTGTCATCAATTCGATGTTCCTTTCGTCGTAACACGTTCGATCTCGGATAGTGCAGATGAGGAAGCTTCACTCTCATTTGATGAATTTTTAGAAATTGCGTCGATTAACTCTGCGAAGATGGTCATGGAAGTTGTACGAACGCTAGCAGATTCAGAAGCGTAAGGTGGACGGAGGAGGGCCTTGATTGAAGGGACCCTTCTTTTTTCTTTGACAAAAAAGGATTAACGCTTTATATTAGTACCAGATACTAATACTAAAGGAGCGACCACATGAATATCGGGATTGTAGGACTAGGGACGTCATTACCAGAACGTCGAATTACAAATGATGATTTAGCGAAAACGCTTGATACGAGCGATGAATGGATTCGGACACGAACGGGAATCGGTGCAAGACGGATTGCAACAGACGAAGTCGATGTAACGGATTTAGCGACAGAGGCCGCTAAACAAGCATTGATCGATGCGGACCTAACAGCAGACGATATCGGATTGATTGTCGTCGGAACAGCGACGGGACGTGCCTTTCCTTCAACAGCCTGTATCGTTCAGGAACGGTTAGGGGCGCTAGGCGCGACGGCATTTGATGTTAGTGCTGCCTGCAGCGGCTTCATTTTCGCTCTTCAAACAGCATCAAGCATGATGGAGACGACGAACTCTAAATATGCGCTTGTCATTGGGGCAGAAAAAATGTCGAGCATCGTCGACTGGTCAGACCGGTCGACAGCAATTTTATTTGGAGATGGTGCGGGTGCAGTCGTCCTCGGACCAACAGAACAGCAAGGGTTGAATGCGTTTGAACTCGGAACGGATGGGCGAGGAGCGCATCTGTTGTTTAAAGAGTTGGATGGGCCAATTGAAATGAACGGACGAGAAGTGTTTAAATTTGCCGTTCGAAAATTACCAGAGATTGTCGATAAAGTCATTCAAAAAGCGAACGGATCGTTGGAATCACTTGACTTATTGATTCCGCACCAAGCAAACTTACGGATTATCGACGCGGCACGCGAACGATTAGGCATCGATGAAAAGAAAGTCATCGTCACGATTGATGAACATGCAAATACATCAGCGGCTTCGATTCCGTTGGCTTTAGAAGAAGCGCGGCGTCAAGGGCGACTACAGCCGGGAACGACACTCGTTCTCGCAGGCTTTGGTGCCGGATTGACTTGGGGAGCTTCTTACATTACTTGGACTAAAGGGGAGAACATATAAGATGACGAGAAAACGAGTAGTAGTTACTGGTATGGGTGCACTAACACCGATTGGAAATGATGTGGATACATTTTGGAATGCATTAAAAGCAGGTGAAAACGGGATTCGTCCGATGGAGCGACTTGATATCGATGAGTATCCAACAAAAGTGACGGGTGAGTTACAAGGGTTTGATATTACAGAATTCATCGAAGCAAAAGAAGCACGCAAGATGGATCGATTTGTTCACTATTCACTGGTCGCAAGCATGGAAGCTGTCAAAGATGCAGGACTTGATGTCAAGTCGAATGCTGAACGTACAGGCGTATGGATTGGTTCAGGGATTGGTGGCGTGGAGACGATTGAAAAACAAGCGAAAATCTACTTTGAGCGCGGACATCGTCGTGTCAGCCCGTTCTTCATTCCAATGATGATTCCGAATATGGCTAGTGGTCAAGTTTCGATTTATACAGGAGCGAAAGGTCCAAATAACTGTTCTGTCACTGCCTGTGCTTCAGGTACGAATGCAATCGGTGAAGCGTTACGCGTAATCGAACGTGGTGATGCGGATGTCATGATTGCCGGTGGGGCGGAAGCACCAATCACGAACTTAGCGTTCGCCGGTTTTTGTGCGAACAAAGCGATGTCGACAAATCATGACCCGAATACAGCGAGCCGTCCATTCGATGAGGGACGCGATGGATTTGTCATGGGAGAAGGGGCAGGCATTCTCGTCCTTGAAGAATACGATCACGCGATTGCTCGTGGAGCAAAAATCTACGCAGAGGTCAGTGGATACGGTCTGACTGCAGATGCGTATCATATTACTGCTCCAGATCCGGATGGTGATGGAGGCGCACGTGCGATGGCGATGGCGATTCAAGATGCGAACATCGAGCCAACTGCTGTTCAATATATCAATGCGCATGGTACGAGTACGCCAATGAATGATGTTCTGGAAACGAAAGCCATTCATACGGTCTTCGGAGAACATGCAGCGAAACTCGCTGTGAACTCGACGAAATCAATGATCGGTCATTTACTCGGTGGTGCAGGTGGCGTCGAGGCGATTGCAACAATCAAGTCGTTGCAAGAACAAACGGTTCACCCGACGATTCATCTCGAACAACCAAGCGAAGGCTGTAATTTAGATTACGTTCGTGAAGGTAGCAGAGCATGGGACGTCGAGTATGCAGTAAGCAATTCGCTCGGTTTTGGTGGGCACAATGCATCACTCGTCTTTAAGCGGTACCAGCAAGCATAATTCTTGAAGGATTGCGCTCTAAACCGCCTGCATGCCCGGTTTTCCGTCACGGTATTACCTAAAAAGTGTCATATTTCGTTGACTCCTACGGGAAAAGTGCGTGTTTAACGCATTGTCAGAGGCAGGCAAGACCTTGCTCGTTGGCCGCTAGGATCCAAGGAGCAACAGCTTGCGCAACGCCCGAGGAAAGCAACGAAAAAAATGCTTTATCTCTTGATAACACTTTGTCTACAGCCTGGAGCGACCTACTGTCAATAAGACAGTAAGGTCGCTTTTTTGGTTGAATTCTGTTTGAATAATAGAGTCACTTTAAAAATAAAAGGGGAAAAATATGTCTAAGCAATTTAAACTGTTTGTTTTAATGTTTTTAGTAATCGGAGTAATCATTAGTGGATTCGTTGTGTTTCAACAAAACACAACAGAGGAAGCCTCTACAAAAAAGCAACAACAGCATATGACAATCATTGAGTCATCGATGCCACGAGTACCGGATATTGCACAGGCAACAGATAATCGTTCACAAACGTTGCTTGCACAATTATATGAAGGACTATTTGTGTTTACTGGCGGTCCATCTGTCCGAAAAGGTCTCGCCCGAACGATGACTGTTTCGGATAACGGCTTGACGTACACGATTGAACTAAAAGAAACAAAGTTCGTTGACGGTACGCCAGTCGAAGCGCAAGATTTTGTTGATAGTTTTCAACGTGTTGCTTCAAATGAGACAAATTCACCATATGGTTTTTTATTTGAAGTTTTTAAAAATGGACGACAAGTCAATGATGGCGAACTCCCACCGAATAAACTTGGTGTTAGAGCAGAAGGAAAATCAACGCTAATCATTGAATTAAATCAGCCGGTTTCGGATTTATCACAATTACTGGCCATGTCTGTCTTTTATCCACAACCTGAAGTAAGCGAATGGTCGGATTTGAATGAAAATGGTCCATTTAAAATGCGTGAGATGAAAAAGGCATCCTACATGCTTGAAAAAAATGATCATTATCATCAAGCGACTGTGGTTCAGCTCGATACCGTCAAAAGTATCACCGCTAAAAGTATGTCAGATCAGGTGACAGCATATCGAAATGATCAGGCAGACATGTTGCCATTAATTGAAGGATTTGATACAAATCTTTTGATGGGGGACGAGCCTACTTATCAAAAAAGTCGGAGCGGAGTCTTTTATCTGGCCTTTAATATGAACGACCCATTATTTAAAAGTCGAAATGCCCGTCAAGCCATCTCTTCTACACTGATGAATCAACAAACACTGAACTTGCCGCTCGGATTATCAGGGAAACCGACGAATCGTTTTGTAGTAACGGCGAGTGACTGGATTTCTCCACCTCAAGAGCAAACAACGACAAAGTGGAAACAGGCAACTAAGAAAAAAGTGAAGGTTGAATTGTTGAATTTTGATGATCAAAAAGCATTGGAGCTAGGGAAAACAATTGAAAAAATTCTTGAAAAGCAGCTGCCTGGAATCGATATTGTTACTAAAAATGTAGATATCGAAGATAAAATACGCCTTGAACAATCTGGTGATTTTTCCATGACGCTGACAGGCTGGATGCCTGACTACCCAGGTCCTCTCGCATATTTAAATCAATTCGTATCCGATAATCCTTTGAATAAAGTAAATTACAATTCAAAAGAATATGACAAATTGATTAAAGAAACAAGAAATGTAAAGACAATAAAAGAAAAAACTGTAGGTTATCGAACTGCTGAAAAAAAATTGATTGAAAAAGATGCGGTCATTATTCCACTTTATCAGACAACGGAAAATATGTTGGTAAAAGAAGGGATAAACGGCTTGACGGTGCCAATTTATGGACCTGAATATTTGCTTCGAACAGTAAAGAAATCGAATTAATCAATTAAGGAAGGACATGGGATGCACCCATGTCCTTCTTATTTTTTTGAAAAAATATTTAGAAAAATCGGATAAAAGCTTTGCAAAATTATCAGAACATTGTAAACTATTTGTAACGGAGAGTTTTGTTCGGCCAAAAAGTACTACTTTTTTTCGGACAAAAACTTTAGATTACTAGCTTTGGAAATTTTAGGGGGGTCATCGTATCATGAAAAAGAAAAGTTTTGCACTCGCTACCTCGGTAGCGCTCGTATCAAGCGCATTCCTTGCTGCTTGTTCGACGACTGATTCAAATGATTCATCGGGCGATAACGGTTCGGACAAAAAATCAAGTGAGCAGACGCTTAACCTGATCGAAAGCGCGGATATCCCGACGCTTAACCCAACAACTTCTACGGACGCTGTTTCTTTCAACGTCTTGAACAACACGATGGAAGGTCTTTACCGTTTGGATGACAAGCAACAGCCAACACCAGGTATTGCAGAAAGCCATACGGTTTCTGACGACAAATTGACGTACACGTTCAAGCTACGTGATGCTAACTGGTCTGATGGTACACCAATCACTGCAAAAGACTTCGAGTACGCTTGGAAAGAAGTGCTTAACCCAGAAAACGCATCGCAATATGCGTACGTATTCTACAACATCGAAGGTGCTGAAGAATACAACACGAAAAAAGGCGAGCGTGACGCGGTAGGCGTTAAAGCAGTTGATGATAAAACGTTCGAAGTAAAATTAAAATCACCTGCAGATTACTTCCTCGGATTGACTGGATTCGGTCCATTCATGCCGAAATCGGAAGAACTTTCGAAAGAAATCGGTAAGGGCTTCGGTACGACAGCTGACAAATCACTTTACAATGGACCATTCAAGTTAACAGAATGGACACGTGAACAAGGCTGGAAAATGGTTAAAAACGATAACTACTGGGATAAAGATAGCGTCAAATTAGACACGATCAATGTTAAGGTCGTAAAAGAAATTTCGACTGCTGTTAACCTTTACGAAAAAGGGACGATCGACCGTACAGGTCTTTCATCTGAATTCGTAGCTCAGTATCAAGATAATAAAGAATTTGAAACTAAAGGTGAATCAACAATCTTCTACCTTTACTTGAATACGAAAGTTGAAGCACTCGAAAATGAAAAAATTCGCCGTGCGATCGACATGGGATATAACAAAAAAGGAATCACGGATGTCATCCTTGCAAACGGATCACTTCCAGCAAACTATCTTGTACCAAAAGACTTCGCGAAAGATGCTGACGGAAAAGACTTCCGTGAAAAGTATCCAACATTCAACGAGTTCAATGCGGATGAAGCGAAAAAACTTTGGGAAGAGGGCTTAAAAGAAATCGGCAAAGATTCAGTCGAACTTGAGCTTCTTAACTATGATAGTGATGATGCGAAGAAAATCGGTGAGTTCTTGAAAGGCGAGCTTGAAAAGAACCTTCCAGGTATGAAAGTCACAATCAAGCAACAACCGTTCAAAAACAAACTTGATCTTGAAAACAAAGGCGACTTCGAATTCTCATTCGCAGGCTGGGGTCCTGACTATCAAGATCCAATGACGTTCCTCGATCTCTTCTTGACTGATGGACCATATAACCGTGGTGACTGGTCAGATCCAGAGTACGACAAACTCATCAAAGATGCACAAACACAAACGGATGCAGCAAAACGTTGGTCTGAGCTTCAAGAAGCAGAGAAAATCCTTCTTGATTCTGCGGGAATCTCACCTGTTTATCAACGTGGACGTGCGTTCCTCGTTAAACCATACGTAAAAGGTGTTGTCGAGCATAACTTCGGCGCAGACTTCTCTTACAAATGGGCTTCGATCGAAGGTAAATAAAATGTCAAGAGAGCGTCTCTAGTGTAGAGATGCTCTCTTTTTTTGACAAAAGGTCCCATACTCTTTACACAAAGAGCACGGGACCTTTTTTAATGAAAGAATTGATTATTTTTTGACTTTAGCACGTTTGCGTTGGAGCCCCATGGCTTTTTCTACTTTAGCAAGTTTACGAGAAGCGACGAGGTCAGCTTTTTCACGGCCTTGATCTAAAATGACATCGAGTTCTTCTGAATCGATTAACTCATAATAGCGCTTTTGAATCGGCTCGAGCTCGGCAATGATTGCTTCAGCAACATCTGCTTTGAACACACCATAATTTGAACCTTCGTATTTCGCTTCGAGCTCGGCGATGGAGATATTAGCGAGTAGTGAATAGATTTCGAGTAAGTTTGAGACACCCGGTTTGTTTTCCCGATCGAACTTAACAATTCCTTCCGAATCCGTCACGGCCGACTTAATTTTTTTACGGATACTAGCTGGTTCATCGAGCATCGTGATGTAGCCTTTTGGATTCGTATCTGTTTTAGACATTTTTTTCTCTGGTGTCGTCAAACTCATGATACGAGCACCTGTTTCTGCGATGACTGGCTCAGGCATTTTAAAGGTCTCATAGTACCGGCTATTGAATCGTTGTGCTAAGTCGCGTGTCAACTCGATGTGTTGTTTTTGATCTTCACCGACAGGGACGAGTTCCGCATCATATAAAAGGATGTCAGAGGCCATTAACGTCGGATAGACGAAGAGACCTGCGCCAATCCGCTCTTTTCCTTGTGATTTATCTTTATATTGCGTCATGCGTTCAAGTTCACCCATACCTGCTAGGCACGTTAACATCCATCCGAGCTGCGCGTGTGCTTTGACTTCTGATTGGACGAAAATCGTCGCTTTTTCTGGGTCGAGACCACTTGCAATATACAGTGCAGCGAGGGCACGTGTATTGTTCATCAACTCGACACGGTCAATCTCGACTGTGATCGAATGGAGATCGACGATACAATAATAGGCATCATGCTCATCTTGTAAGTTGACAAAATGCTTCATCGCCCCAATGTAGTTTCCTAGGGTGACTGTACCGGTTGGTTTAATACCTGAAAAAATCGTTTTCATAATCGTTTCCCTCCGAAAATAGAATAAAAAAAGATGACTCGTCCCTTGAATAATCAAGGGACGAGTCATCGCGTTGCCACCCAAGTTGCTATGATAATAGCCGCTCTAAACTGCTGTAACGGGCAATCCCGTCTGACTCTACTTCACTGTTCAAGTCAGCCACTCCGAAGTCCATTCCATCTGCATCCACTATCCATTCACACCAACCATGGACTCTCTTAAAGTGACGACTCGATGTACTACTCTTCTTCACCGTGTTATTATACATGTAACTTAACAAGATTTTACCATAGACCATTGTCTAGCGTCACGAAAAATTCGTTTAAACGAATGATAAAAGCAATGAGAAAACAATGCACAATAAGCCGCTAGACAAGTATGGCCCTGTCCGGTTTAAAGAACGTTTCCGCTTTTCTTCATACACTTCGTGCTCTTCATCCTCGTCCTCGTGATACTCACCATCGATTTCTCGTAATCTTGCCTCACGTTGTTTTTTGAACCCGGCAGTCAGTCCTCTAAAAAATCCATTTGCAGACATGTTAGAAAATAATCCGATTGCCATTAAGATGAATCCTGAGATAAATAACCCACCCGAAAAGTGATAAAAAAAAGAATGGGTTGAATCCGTGAAACTCGCCCAAATGGTGTAAATAATCGATAAAATTAAAGCGATTAAAATCGGACGAAACAAGTGAAAACGCATAGTAGTCCCCCTTAATATGGATTATGAATTCATTATACGCAATGCTCCCGAAAGTTACGAATTTATTACGGTTATATATCTTAAAACAGCAAATAGTGTGACTATTCACTTGACGTTATTGTTATTCTCACATAAAATCAACTTATCACTTCGTTTGAATTTTCGAAACCAGGTCAATGCATTTTGGGGAATGCATGTGGATTCGATCCAACGTTATTGATGTCATAACTGTTTATGGCAACTTGAAAATTGAAAAGGAGATGACTCACCGATGAAGAAAAAAACTGTCGGTCTCGCGTTATCAGTCATGCTAGCAGGGAGTGTAGTCCTTGCAGGATGTTCGACGAGCGGAGATAAAGATTCAGGTTCTTCAGACAAGAAAAACTTGCGCTTAACGAGTACGTCCGATATTACGACGGTCGACCCGGCTAAAGCAACGGATTCAGTCGCATTTGATATGATTGGGAACACGATGGAAGGACTCTACCGGTTAGACAAAGAAGGTAAGGCGATTCCTGCACTAGCCGAAAAAACAGATATCTCGAGTGATAACCTCACGTACACGTTTACACTTCGTGAATCGAAATGGTCTGATGGTTCTCCAGTCAAAGCACAAGATTTTGAATTTGCTTGGAAACGTGCAGTTGATCCAGAAACAGGTTCAGGATATGCCTATATCTTTGATACCGTCAAAAATGGTGCAGCTGTCTCACAAGGGAAAAAACCAGTTGATGAATTAGGAGTCAAAGCACTTGATGATAAAACGCTTGAAGTAACACTTGAGCGTCCATCGCCGTACTTCTTGTCACTGACGTCATTTGGAACATATACACCGATTAGTGAAGATTTTTATAAAAAGAACGAAAAAGACTTTTCACTTCAACCGGATAAATTGTTATACAACGGACCATTCGTTTGGACCTCTTGGAAAACAGATTCAAAACGTGTCTTGACTAAGAATGAAAACTATTGGGATAAAGATGCCGTCAGTCTTGACGAAGTAACGATTCGTGTCGTTAAAGATTCGTCAACGGTTACTAACCTGTATGAATCGAATGACATCGATTATGCTGGCTTAACATCTGAACAAGTTGCTGTTTATGAATCGAAACCTGAATTCAATACGGCATTACGTTCTACGATCGCTTATTTGAAGTTCAATAACGAAGATGCGACGATGAAAGATGTCAATGCCCGCAAAGCGATCGCTCGCGCAATTGATCCTAAAGGCATCACGGAAACGTTACTTGCGAATGGTTCGATTCCAACAACAAGCTTCATTCCAAAAGACTTCATTAAAGATGAAGCTGGAAAAGACTATACGAGTGACATTAACTGGTTCGATCGTGATGGGAACGAAGCAGCTGATCTTTGGAAAAAAGCAAATGGCGATAAGAAAACAACGATTGAACTATTATCGTTCGACAGCGAAGACTCTAAAAAGACAAGTGAGTACATGAAAGGTCAAATTGAAAGAAACTTGCCGAACGTGACAGTTTCAATCAAACAACAGCCATTCAAGAACAAACTCGATTTAGAGTCTAAAGGTGACTACCAAATGTCGTATTCACTTTGGGGTCCTGATTACCAAGATCCAATGTCGAATTTGTCGATCTTTGAATCAACAAATAGTCAAAACGATGTTAATTACGACTCATCAGCATATGATAAGTTGTTGAATGCTGCCAATAAAGAAGCAGATGTTACGAAACGTCTCGACTTGTTCAAGCAAGCGGAAGCCCAATTGATCGAGAAAGATCAAGCAATTGCGCCATTGTATCAAGCAGGTGCAGCTTACTTGAGCCGTCCGACAGTTGAAAACTTCAAACGCCAATTGTTTGGTGCGGATTTCCAATACAAATATGTTGATATGAAGTAAAAAAACTGGAGCGTCCCGAATTAGGTTCAGGGAACGCTCCTGTTTTATACTACTTTTTCTGAATGTGTAATCATTTCTAAACGAAATGTGAACTATTTGTAAAAAAGATGTTCTAATTACTTTGTTAGCAAAGTATAATGGAATCAAACGAAAAATTCTGAAATATTGGTTAACTGTGAAAAAACAGTGATCATGGGGGGGCATCATATCAGGTTGGGACAAAAAAGAATTTAAAATTTTACAACAAAATTCTTGAATGTTCCGACAATTTTACGTCATACTGGTTTTATTGATGTTTTCGAAAAAAACAGAAAAATCTTTATAGGGGGTGCCATCTATGGGCCGTTATTTAGCTCAACGCCTTACTTACGGCGTACTGACGTTTTTACTCATCGCTTCATTCACGTTCTTCTTGATGGATCTGTTACCAGGTTCACCGTTCCAAAACCAGGAAAAGCTTTCTCCTGAGCAATTGAATATCCTTCGGGATAAGTACAACTTGAATGATCCACTTCCACAACGCTACGCAGCGTACATGGTTAACTTGTTCCAAGGTGACTTAGGAGTATCATTTAAATATGATAGCCGTCCTGTTACAGATTTAATCATGGAACGGATCGGACCGTCAGCTCAATTAGGAGCACAAGCACTTATACTCGGTGTCTTTGCAGGTCTTTTACTTGGTGTCGTTGCGGCACTACGTCATAACACAGCGATTGATTACGGTGCGATGTTTGCATCAGTACTCGGTATTTCAATACCGTCGTTCGTATTTGCTTCGCTTCTTCAATACTACGTAGGAGTGAAATGGGGCATTTTGCCGGTCGCCTTCTGGGAAAGCCCAGCACATACGATTTTGCCTACAATTTCCTTGTCCTTAGGAGTTACTGCCTCCATCGCTCGTTTTGTTCGAACGGAGATGCTCGAGGTAACAGGACAGGATTATGTCACGCTTGCTAAGGCAAAAGGACTAGATGGACAATCGATCACGTGGAAACACATGGTGCGTAATGCCTTGATTCCAGCAATTACGATTCTTGGACCGATGACTGCTGCCTTAATCACAGGAACACTCGTCATTGAAAGAATCTTTGCTGTACCGGGTCTTGGTGAGTTGTTCGTATCATCAATCACGCTAAATGACTATACAGTCATCATGGGAACAACACTGTTCTTCTCAGCGGTCTTCATCCTTATGATTTTGATCGTCGACTTACTGTACGGTGTCGTTGATCCACGGATTCGTTTGGGGGGTAATGAATAATGGCAGAGCAAAATTCAAATGCAAAAACGGAACAATTCGATTCGTCACTGTTTCAAACGGTTGAGTTCAACGAACAAGCCGGAGAGCGTATCGCCGGAAAAAGTTTAAATTTCTGGCAAGATGCCTGGACGCGTCTTATTCGAAATAAAGCAGCGATTCTTTCGCTCATCATCATTCTTATCATTGCGTTACTTTCAATCTTCGGACCGATGATTTCAGGGCGCGATGCTTACACGCAAACAATCACGCAAGCGAAACTACCACCAAAAGTAACAGGGCTTGAGTGGGCCGGATTTGATGGTATGGCAACATTAGGTGATAAAGAAATTGATTTTTACGAGCAAAAACAAGTAACAGAAAACTACTGGTTCGGAACGGATCATCTCGGACGTGACTCTTGGTCACGTGTCTGGGAAGGTACACGCGTTTCACTCTTTATTGGTGTCATGGCTGCAATCATCGATGTCATCATCGGTGTCACATATGGTGGACTTTCTGCTTACTATGGCGGTCGTGTTGATAACATCATGCAACGTATTACGGAAATCCTGACCGGGATTCCGAACTTAATCTTAATCATTCTGTTCATCTTGATTCTTGAACCGGGGATCACGACGATTATCTTGGCGATGACCATCACCGGATGGATTGGGATGAGTCGACTCGTTCGAGGACAAATCTTGAAACTTAAGAATCAGGAATTTGTACTCGCAGCACGTACGCTTGGGGCTTCTAGCTCACGTTTAATCTTTAAGCATTTGATTCCAAATACTCTTGGAATTATTATCATCTCACTTATGTTCACGATTCCTAGTGCGATTTTCTTCGAAGCGTTCCTTAGCTTCATTGGACTTGGTCTCGCTCCACCGAAACCGTCCCTTGGTACATTGATCAACGAAGGGTACAAAGAATTGAAGACGTTCCCTTACTTGCTTGTCGTGCCATCGACGGTCATCGTACTCCTAATGATCAGCTTTAACATGTTGGCCGATGGATTACGGGATGCGTTTGACCCACGTCTACGCCGCTAACGGAAATTAGAGAGGAGTTCATCCACAATGGAAACTATTTTATCTGTACGCGACCTAACCGTCGCTTTCCATACGTATGCCGGGACGGTACAAGCCGTCCGTGGCGTATCGTTTGATTTAAAAAAAGGTGAAACACTTGCAATCGTTGGTGAATCTGGTTCAGGAAAGTCGGTTACATCAAAAGCAATCATGCGACTGATTCCGAATCCTCCTGGTGAGATCACGAATGGTGAAATTATTTTCGAAGACCGTGACTTAGTCAAGTTGTCGGACAAGGAAATGCAAAAAGTTCGTGGTCGTGACATCGCAATGATCTTCCAGGATCCGATGACATCACTCAACCCGACGATGACAATTTACAAACAGATTGCAGAAGGTTTGAAACGTCACCAAGGCTTGACAGGGGATGCCGCAAAAAAACGGACGCTCGAATTATTGACGCTCGTAGGGATTCCGAATCCGGAAGCACGTTTAAAACAATATCCACACCAATTATCAGGTGGGATGCGTCAACGGATCGTTATCGCGATTGCGTTAGCATGTAACCCGAAAGTTTTGATTGCCGATGAGCCGACGACAGCACTCGACGTTACGATTCAAGCTCAGATTTTAGAGCTCTTAAAAGACATTCAACAAAAAACAGGTACAGCAATCATCTTCATCACGCATGATCTCGGTGTCGTGGCGAACATGGCCGACCGCGTAGCTGTTATGTATGCTGGGAAATTGATTGAAAAAGGTACGGTTGATGAGATTTTCTATGAACCACGCCACCCGTACACATGGGGACTTCTCGGATCGATGCCACGCCCTTCAGATGACCGTTCGCAGGACTTACCGGCGATTCCGGGTACGCCACCGAACTTGCTTCATCCGCCTACAGGTGATGCATTCGCACCACGTAATCAATATGCGATGAAAATTGATTTCGAGAAAGAACCTCCGTTCTTCCGTATCACTGATACACACGAAGCAGCAACGTGGTTGTTACATCCACAAGCTCCTTACGTAGAACCACCAGCAGCCATCCGTGACCTCGCACTGAAATATCGTCCAGATAGTACATTTGCGAAGTCGCTTTTGAAAGGCGGTCTTAAGTAATGGAAAAGCGTAATAAATTACTTGAAGTAAAAAATCTAAAGCAACATTTCAATATTGGACGAGGACGTGTCGTCAAAGCAGTAGACGGACTTTCATTTGATATTTATGAAGGAGAAGTACTTGGTCTTGTTGGAGAGTCAGGTTGCGGCAAATCGACGACGGGTCGTTCGATTATCGGACTTTACGATGCGACAGACGGGGAAGTCTTGTTCAAAGGTGAGAATGTCCATGCGAAGAAATCACGTAAAGAAAAATTGAAGTTCAACCGTGCGATGCAAATGATTTTCCAAGATCCTTACGCATCTCTAAATCCACGGATGACAGTCGGAGATATCATCGCAGAAGGAATTGATATCCACGGACTTGCGAAATCAAAAGAAGAGCGAGATAACCGTGTCTACGACTTGTTAGAAACAGTAGGTTTGACGAAAGAACACGCGAGTCGTTACCCCCACGAATTCTCTGGTGGTCAGCGTCAACGGATTGGGATCGCACGTGCACTAGCAGTAGAACCGGACTTCATCATTGCCGATGAGCCGATCTCGGCACTTGACGTTTCCATCCAAGCACAGGTCGTCAACTTGATGAAACAATTACAACGTGATCGCAGTTTGACGTATTTATTCATCGCCCACGATCTTTCGATGGTTAAATATATTTCGGACCGGATTGGTGTTATGTATCAAGGTCACCTTGTTGAGTTATGTGATGCGGATCGTTTGTACGAGAACCCAGTTCATGCGTATACGAAGTCGCTCTTATCTGCAATCCCGCTACCGGATCCAGAGCACGAACGGACACGTAAACGGATTGTCTATGATCGCCCGACAGGCGGAGCCGTTGGTAAATCGAGTGAAGATTCGAGTATCCCTGCACTTCGTGAAATCGAGCCGGGACATTACGTCTCGATGACGGATGCTGAGCTTGAAGCGTATCAAGCACAACTCGTCTAATAAAAAAAGCATTCCTGAATCGTTCAGGAATGCCTTTTTTTAGTTTTCGGAAGCGATTCGTGGAAGGTTACTAAAGCGATGGACAACTGAATCTAATGCATCAAGACGTTTGACGGCTTCATCAAAGGGGATTTTCTCATAATGATGCAAACCACCCGGTTGCTCTTCTAACGTATCGGCATCGTGGACGAGTTGTTGGAGTGGGGTCCGGTTAATTGTACCTGGTGGGAGATATGAATCCGTGTGTAAGAGGACGGCAAGCGAGATTTCTTTTGCGCGTGCCGGCTCTTCCCCTAAACGAATTAATAACTTATGGGCACGTTCTGCTCCTTTAATCGCATGAATATCATTTTGACGGTAAAGATCATAATTCCATGTTCCATCCGTATACCATTCATAATGGCCGATGTCATGAAGCAGTGCTGCTTTTGTCGCCGAATCAGCATCAAGACCACGCTGTGTCGCAAGCGTCAATGCCCGTTCCGCAACGGAAATCGCATGATTGAGCCCAGAACGCTCTAAATATTTTTGGGCAATCGGGTGTTCGATAATTGTAACTAAAGTAACTGGCATAACTGAAATGCTCCTTTCAACGAGTAAGTATTTCTATATACTCTACGTGAATTTGCAAGTAATTGCAACTCTCTGCTTAAATGAACGCAACAATCTCACACATTTAATTAACCGAAGTAGGAATAGAATTTAGGCAAACGTGGTATACTAATTAATGTAGAAGATGATAATTCAGCTTTCGTTGGTTGCTTGTTCTTTTTTCGGACCGAGTGAGGTGTCGGAGTTATGAAAGAACGTGATAAGAAGAAAAAGTTGAAAAAACGACTTTTGCGGGATATTTTCGAAAAGAAATTAAAAGAAATGAAACTCCCGAAAGCAAAAGAAACGATTTCTCAACCTTTTGATCACACGCCAGCTTGCTGAAGCCATCTCGTGGCTCCAGCGAGTTTTTTTACGAAAAAGTTCTTTCATCTTAAAAAATAGCTAGGTTTTATTTGAAATTCAATGTAAACTGTCAAGTAATAGAATCATCATTAATAATTAGGAAAAGGATACGTTCCTTTTTATAGTTCAGACATGATGTAAATCAGGGGGAGGATGTTTTTCAATGGTAACACTCTATACTTCACCAAGCTGTACTTCTTGTCGTAAAGCGCGCGCGTGGCTTGAAGAACATGAAATCCCATTTGTGGAACGAAATATTTTTTCGGAACCATTGTCGCTTGATGAAATCAAACAAATTCTTCGTATGACGGAAGATGGAACAGATGAGATTATCTCGACACGTTCAAAAGTCTTTTCTAAATTAGACGTTTCAGTCGAGAACTTGTCGCTGCAACATCTTTATGATTTAATTCAAGAATATCCTGGATTGTTACGTCGTCCGATTTTGATTGACGAAAAACGACTCCAAGTTGGATATAATGAGGATGAAATTCGCCGTTTCTTACCACGTAAAGTTCGCACTTTCCAATTGATGGAAGCGCAACGCTTGGTAAACGAATAAATTTTAACCAGCGCGCTGCTTCCGTGAGCAGTGTGCTTTTTGTTACCGTCAAAAAAGGTTAAAATAAAGATAACAAAGGAATATACCCTATATGGTTAAAAAGGGGTTCTTTTTGAATCCATGTTATGTGCTCGTTCGTATACTAGATAAGAGCGAGATGAAAGGAGTGGACATATTGAAAATCGAACGCGTCAATGACAACACGGTCAAGTTCTTCATTACGTATACGGATATCGAACGCCGCGGCTTTGCCCGAGACGAGATTTGGTATAACCGTGAGCGTGGAGAACAGTTATTCTGGCAGATGATGGATGAAGCGAATGAAAAAGAGTCCATCTCCTTCGAAGGTCCACTATGGATACAAGTTCAAGCATTTGAAAAAGGTCTTGAAGTGACGGTTACAATCGCTAAAACAACAGTTGATGGCGAACAAGTGGATGAAGAAGAGTTGGATTCATTACTCCGTTCAGCAATGTCTGAGGCAGAAGATAAAGAAACAGAACTCAGCCAAGACGTATTATTTGAAACGACGGATTTTGAGCATGTTATTGCTCTTAGCCAATATGCAGAAGCACCGGTCTTCAAAGATTTGAAAACAGCGCTCTATCAAAAAGATGGTGCCTACTTGCTCCACGTCCATTTTAAAGACGAAGTGGAAGTGGAAGAACAAGAAAACGTGATGAGTTTGATTGCCGAGTACTTGCAATTTAGCGAACAAACGATTCATCCGGTCGCAGAGTATGGTAAAACCATCATTGCCGACGATGTTTTTGCTGTCGTCCGTAAGCACTTTACGAACTAAATACAAATGTCACGTTAAAAGGACTGCTCCTATACAAAAAGGGAGCAGTCCTTTTTTTGTTAGCATCACGTCAATGTATATCCACCATCGACGATTAATGATTGGCCATTGATATAACTAGCTTTATCCGACAATAAAAAACAAACGACTTCTGCAATTTCAGCCGGCTGTGCTGCGTTCCCGCGAAGGTGATGTTTCATTGCCAAGTCAAACTTGTCTTTCCCACCGTATAAGGAATGGCTTAATGCTGTATCGACGGGGCCGGGGCAGATCGCATTAAAACGATACTTTCCATGAAACCGGGCCGCGTAAGTTTTCGTAAGGGTGATAAGAGCACTTTTTGAAGACGCATAAGGTAAGAGCATCGCCGGGAATTTGACATGTCCGACGATTGCGCTATTGTTAACGATTGAAGCCCCTTTGGAAAATCGTTTGACAGCGAGTTGAATGATTTGTTCAGGTGCATGATAATTGACTTGGAATACTTCTTGTTGGGCATCTGTTACGCGTTCAGGTGCGACAGGTTTTCCAAAAGTTCCGGCATTGTTAAAAATGCCATCGATGGTTGGAAAGTCAGTCGCGGTGTCATCGAAGAACTGCTGAATCTCTGGTGGTTTAGCAAGATCGACCTGGAAGAAATGAATGTTGCCTTGTCCATGTTGTTCGAGTACCGTTCCTTTTTCGGTATTTCTCCCTAAGGCAAGAACGGTATGTCCTTCTTTTGCAAGTTGGAGGGTGGTCGCTTCCCCGATTCCACCAGTCGCGCCCGTTACGATGTAAGTTTTCATTCGAATACTTCCCTTCTGATAATAGAGTCGAAAAACTTGATACATAGTAAAAAGAAAGAGGAGGGGATTTCATGTTACGACGTGTTCAACTGCTGATGACGTTACTGTTGACCTGTAGCTTACTGGCGTTTTTGTCTTACTACTGGAGTGTCTACATGGTCGGTTGGTTATCAATCGTCATCATCTTAATCGTTTTAAGTGTCTTCATCATCATCTTACTTGAAAATCGAAATCCCGAACGGACTTTAGTCTGGGCGCTTGTCATGATGGCGCTGCCCGTCGTAGGCGTGTTCGTCTATTTCACGTTCGGTCAGAACTATCGCCGTAAAAAAATGTTTCGCTTAAAAGCGATGCTTGATGAAGAGTCATACATTAAATATCGTACCCAATTTGATCATGGTATACACAATCGAGTGTTCAAACATGGATATTATGCAAAGGTTGTCAAACTTATCGATTCCATCAGCCGGCTTCCAATATCGTATAATACACATACGAAGATATTGACTAACGGAGAGGAGAAATTTCCACTCTTGCTCGCTGAAATCCGTCAAGCGGAGCACCATATTCATTTAGAGTACTATATTGTCCGCGATGATGCGTTAGCCCTCGAGTTACAAGCCGCTTTGATTGAACGTGCTGAGGCTGGGGTCGAGGTTCGTTTCTTATATGACGCAGTCGGTTGTTTCTCTACTGACAAAAGTTACTTTAAAAAGATGATTCAGGCTGGCATTGAAGTGCATGCCTTTTTCCCTGTCGTCCTTCCCTTCATCTCCAGCAAATCCAATTATCGAAACCACCGTAAAATCGTTGTTATTGATGGAACGGTCGCATTTACAGGCGGAATCAATGTCGGAAATGAATACATCGGGAAAGATAAAGCATTCGGATTTTGGCGAGATACGCATCTTGTCGTTCGTGGAGAGGCTGTGTCAGAGCTCCAATTGATATTTTTACAGGATTGGTACTACATGACAGGAGAGCGTCTGTTCACACCTTTCTACATGGAGCCGCTCGAAGTGGTCACGGATGCAACAGGGGGCGTTCAAATCATCGCCAGTGGACCGGACGAACCGCAAGAGACCATGAAGTCGCTTTACTTCGCATTGATTACGGAAGCACGAAGTTCGGTCTACATTGCTTCACCGTACTTGATTCCGGACGAGGACTTGATGACAGCATTAAAAACAGCAGCGATGTCCGGAATCGATGTTCGAATTCTCTTGCCGAGTTTTCCGGATCATAAAGTTGTTTTTTATGCGAGTCGCTCGTATTTCGACGATTTACTCCAAGCAGGCGTTAAAATCTACGAATACAATAAAGGATTCATGCATTCCAAAGTCATTGTCGTCGATGATGCGATTGCAACCATCGGAACGGCGAATATGGATTTAAGAAGTTTTCATCTAAACTTTGAAGTCAATGCCTTCTTGTATGGTACAAATTCCGTTCACGAACTGACCCGGGATTTTTATGATGATTTTTCGCATTCGACTCAAGTTGATCGCCATTACTTCAGTCAGCGCAGTTTTTCGCAACGCTTGATTGAGTCAGTTTCACGTCTATTCTCACCTTTACTCTAAAGGGGTGCTGTCATGTTTGAAGCCGTTGATGAAACAGGTCGCCGAATCAATATCCATCTCGTACAAGTCGAACAATTAAAGCAAATGACGTTGTATTGTCCTTATTGCCTGAACCGATTACGGGTCAGGCAGGGACGAAAGCGAACGCATTTTGTTCATGTCTCAGCATGTACGGGAGAGTCGAGTGCACATCAAGGTTGGAAAACGACTTTAGCGGAATACTTTCGTAGCTTAGGTTATGACGTCGCTTTAGAACAAGTTCAAGGGCAACGTCGATTTGACTTGTGGATCCCTGCACTCCGGATAGCGGTAGAAATCCAACGATCGAAGATGACCGCGTTGGAGTGGAATCGACGACGAACGATTGATCAACAAAAAGCATATGCTGTGCGCTGGATTGGCTTTCATCCAACAGGCGGATGCATCATTAAGTTAGACGGGTGGATGAAACAAGCATTATTGACGGACGGTTATCTTGATTTAATCGAACAGGGAAAAATTAACCGCTATGGTTTTGCTGTCCCTTTTACGAAACACTTAGTGATTTGTCAACGACTAGAAACTTCTTTCACACAATTTATTAGACCTACACCCCAAGCATTTCCCCGGAAATTTTCTGTGAAAAAATGGAATCAACTCGTGCGGAAATACCGACTACGTCCTTTCTTCTCGACGATGCCAAATCATCTACTCAAAAATCCACTCTATCAAGCAGGTCTGCATGTTTTAGACCTTCCAGCACACTGTTTTTTACCCATCGAAACACTTCTCGCCTTTCCACTTCATCCTTTTGAACTTCAAATAACACTTTATTTATCCTTACAAGGAAACTACTCGAAAATCCGACTTGAACATGCGTTAGTCTCCTGTCTCGACGCATGCCGGGTTTCTCATGAGCCGAATCTGCTTCGACGTGTGGTAGAGGAATGGATGAATTTACTAGCTGTCGCACGCATATGTCAGCAATCTAGTATTGCTACAACTGTAAACCGTTTTAAAGAAGACGCCGTTTTAGCAGGAGCAATTCAGTTGTTTGTCGAAAAAGAAACAGGTATAAATGAAGTAAGGGAGTGATTGAAATGGCAGAACTATTGACACGAAAAGATGTCACGGTAGAAGAAACGTGGAACTTAGAATCAATTTATGAAACGAATGAAGCATGGGAAGAGGAGTTTGAATCTGTCAAAGCGATGTTACCTTTGATGATTGATTACAAAGGGCGACTTGGAAAAGATGATACAACGCTTTTTGAAGGTTTACAGTTACGTGATGAAATTTCACGACGTCTGCATAAGCTTTATACATACGCGCATATGCGTTATGACGAAAATACGGCTGATAGCTTCTATCAAGCGATGAATGACCGTGCGCGGACGCTCGCTTCGCAGATTGGAGCTGCACTAGCTTTCATGACACCAGAACTGTTGACGATTCCAGTTGAAACGATTACGGGATTTTTAGATCGCAATCCGGATCTTGCGATGTATCGTCATGCGTTTGATGAACTTAATCGAGAACGCGACCATGTATTAACTGAAGCTGAAGAAGCAATTCTTGCTAAAGCAGGGGAAGTATTAGGGCAATCTGGAACGACGTTCGGTATGTTGAATAATGCTGACTTAAAATTCCCTAAAATCAAAGGGGAAGACGGGCAAGAGGCGGAATTGACACATGGTCGATTCATTACATTCATGGAGTCGAAAGACCGTTCAGTCCGCGAGGCAGCGTTCAAGGCGATGTACGAAACGTACGGCAACTATACAAACACGCTTGCTTCGACACTTGCAGGATCAGTCAAAAAAGATAATTTTTATGCGGAAGTGCGACAGTTCAAGTCGGCGCGTGAGTCTGCATTACATGGAAATGCCATTCCGGAGCAAGTGTATGATGGATTAGTAGAAGCGGTCCATGAACATCTCCCATTGTTACATCGTTACGTTGAACTTCGTAAACGTGTACTCGGATTAGAAGAGCTTCATATGTATGACATGTATACACCGCTCGTTAGCGAAGTCGAAATGAAAGTCTCTTACGATGAAGCGAAACAATTGATGGTCGATGGATTGGCACCACTTGGAGATGAGTACAAGCATATCTTAGAAGAAGGTTTGACAGATCGATGGGTCGATGTTCGCGAGACACGTGGTAAGCGCAGTGGTGCCTATTCTTCTGGCGCATATGATACACAACCGTTTATCTTGATGAATTGGCAAGATAACGTCAACAACCTCTTTACATTGGCACATGAATTCGGACATTCTGTTCATAGTTACTATACACGTCAATCACAACCATATGCTTATGGTGATTATTCGATTTTTGTAGCGGAAGTAGCTTCGACGACAAATGAGGCTTTGTTAAATGATTTCTTACTGAAACGTGTTACAGACAAAAAAGAGAAACTTTATCTGTTAAACAATCAATTAGAAACATTCCGTGGTACGTTGTTCCGCCAGACGATGTTCGCAGAATTTGAACATGAAATTCACGAGGCGGCTCGACTCGGTCAATCGTTGACACCAGAATTCCTGACGAAAACGTATTATGCGTTGAACCAAAAATATTTTGGCGACGGAATCGTATTGGATGAAGAAATCGGTCTTGAGTGGGCACGGATTCCTCACTTCTACTACAATTATTATGTCTACCAGTATGCGACAGGTATTTCAGCCGCTGCCGCATTGACGACGCAAATTTTAGAAGAAGGACAATCTGCTGTTGATCGTTACATTAATAATTTCCTTAAAGCAGGATCAAGTGATTATCCGATTGAAGTCTTAAAGGCAGCAGGTGTCGATATGACGACAAAAGCACCAGTGGAAGCAGCATTACGTCAATTTGAACGTGTGTTGGATGAATTCGAAGCATTACTCGGAGAGTGACAACTCTGTGAATTTTTGCACAAAGTTATAGAAAAAAATCCGGGGCTCTTATATACTAAGAATGTGAAGAGGGTCACATTCCCCTGATGATTCTCTTTTCCCCCATCCAATGGTCATGTGAATGACAAAAAAGGTGTTTCCGCAATTGCGGAAACACCTTTTTCTTTTAACTTAAGCATGTGCTGAGTCTTTAAGGTGACGCCATACTTTACCGTCACAATAAGAAAGTGAGACACATTTTTGTTGAAGTGCAAGTTTTTTCAACTCATGTTCAATTTGCGCTTCAGATACATCGTAAATAAAAGCGATTTCTGAAGTTGTTGCTGTTTCATACCGTTTCAAGAAATGTTCGAGCGGTGGCTTTGGTTGCTTCTCAACAGGTTGATCCAATAACTCATTTAAAATGGAGACATAAATGAGGTATTCATAAGCACCTTCAGCTTTAATGGCTTCTTCATCTCCAATGAAAGCGAGGGTAGGGAGGACGCGTACGTCCCATTCTGTCACGAGCTGCGTTTCTTTTTCGAGCATGAGCTGAATCGTATTTGATTCAACATCGCGATGAAATTCCTCCAAGTCGAGACCGAATTCAGTTAAGGCTTCGGCTAAGCGGATTAAAGAAGAACGTGTATAGGCACTTTCGCCTTCTACATTATGCAACATCCGGAGACGTCTCATGAAGCGCATTCCGAATGTCTTACCTTGTAGTTCGATTGCTTTTAAAATCAACAATGGCGACATATCACACGCAGAGCGTGATGGAGCACAAGGAATTGTCGCAATCGTTCTGAGTCGGAAGAGATGACCATACTCTAACTCTAATTTCTTGAGAACGGGTATCAACCGTAAACCATCTGTTTGCGTCACATCTAGAAAATGATAAATTTCTAGGGGTTTCGTCGGTTGTTGAATTGATGGTTCGTCCAATGAACAATAAGAACCGTTACATTGATCGTGTTCCATCCGTTCACCCCCTTCTGTTGTTATCGTTACCCTATTTTAGCAACGAAAAAAATGAAAGAGCAAAGGTTTTGCTTGTACATTTGTACACGATTAGCGTGAAACCGCTTTACGCTCCATGAAACGGACAATTTTATTTTTCGTTTCACGACGTGGAATTTGATGTTTCTCGAGCAGTTGCGTGAAAGCAAGTTGACCTTGTTCGAAGGCTTGCACTTCGAATTCTAATTCGTAGTCGGTTACGCCTAAATAGTGACTTTGATCCAGTACGAGCAATCCGTCTTTCAATTTTGTTTCAAAACGAGTTGTTTCTAAACGTCCTAAGTGTTCAAGCGATGCTGTTAAGTTGAAGCGACTCAATTGTTCATTCATCGCATCAGATTGAATCAGACCATATTTGAATAATTCCTCTGCCTCTGCTTCCGATAGAGAAACATGTGTTTCAAGTAAACCATCATCTTTCGGTTCTTTTAAGGTTAATACGAGACCCTCTTTTTTCTGACGGATGCGTAGAGCGGCGCCATGCTGACGCAATTCAAACGTAGGTGTATCAAAATAATCATTTGCTTGCCAAATCGTTTCGTCTTGTTTGCCGTAAACTTGCATCAGTTGCTTGTATTCATCTGCTGTTAACAAGTTTTTAAATTCAATTTCCATTTCTTGTCTCATTCCGGTTCACGCCTTTCTAGTTGAATGCTTGAAAATATGATAACATGAATGAAGTAGTGGAACGAATTGAACCAACAATTTAGATTAAAAGTGGTGACGAAAACGATGACAAAAGAAAATTGGGATTTATTTCTCGCGCCGTATCAAATCGCGGTTGATGAACTGAAGGTAAAGCTAAAGGCCATTCGAAAACAATTTCAACAACGTGGGGAACATTCACCGATTGAATTTGTCACGGGACGGGTAAAACCTGTGAAGAGTATTATCCAAAAAGCGGAGCGGAAATCGATTGCGATCAGTTCGTTAGAACAAGAGATGCAAGACATCGCCGGCTTACGCATTATGTGTCAATTTGTCGACGACATCATCCACGTACTAGAACTGTTACGATCACGTGGAGACTTTAAGGTGGTCGAAGAGCGAAATTATATCACACAAAAAAAAGAGAGCGGATATCGTTCCTATCATATTATTATTGCCTATCCTGTCCAAACGATTGAAGGTGAGATTCCGACGCTCGTTGAGATTCAGATTCGGACACTTGCGATGAACTTTTGGGCGACGATTGAGCACTCACTCAATTATAAATACCAAGGAAACATTCCGGAGGAAACACGCGAACGACTGCGACGTGCCGCGGAAGCCGCCTTTTTATTGGATGCGGAAATGAGTCAACTGAAAGTAGAGATTCAAGACGCACAGCTCGTCCTACATGAACGAGACGGAAAACAAACTAATAATCCAGTAAGCGAGTAGGAGGATGACCATGCGCTTTGCGATTACAGCACGAGATGATGAACGCTCGCGAATGCTACGCGATCAATTGGAACAAGAGTTGATTGCTCGGGGGAGTGTTCTTGATGCAGCGACTCCGGAAATCATCATTTCAATTGGTGGAGATGGAACGATGCTCCAGGCATTTCATTCTTATTTGAGTCAAGTCGAAGACATCACACTCGTTGGGATTCATACGGGACATCTTGGTTTTTATGCAGATTGGCGCCCGGAAGAAATGGACGAGTTGATTCGTCATATCGCAGATGAAAATTTGGCGACGGTCGAATACCCATTGCTTGAGCTGTCGATTGATTATGCGGACGGTTCACATAATAAGTTGTTGGCGCTAAACGAATGTACGATTAAAAGTTTTAATCAGACACTTGTATGTGACTTGTCGATACGTGGAGACTACTTTGAGACGTTTCGTGGTGATGGGTTATGTATCTCGACCCCATCCGGTTCGACAGCCTACAACAAGGCGTTAGGTGGTGCAATTGTCCACCCGGCCCTCGAAGCGATTCAAATTACTGAAATGGCTTCCATCAACAATCGTGTATATCGAACAATCGGTTCCCCGATGTTGTTGCCGAAGCACCATGATGTCGAAATACGACCGGTCAATCCGATTGATTTTCAATTGACTTACGATCATTATGCTTCTATTGTTCATCAAAACGTAACATCGATTCGCTGTCGTGTCTCCGATAAGAAAGTAAAATTTGCCCGTTTTCGTTCCTTCCCGTTTTGGGAGCGGGTCAGAGAATCATTTTTAGCAGAAGAAAGAAGTTAAGTAAAAGAGGTAAGTGATGATGGTATTTGAATTGAAAGAAACAGTGACACATGAACAGGTCGGCTGGAGTGTCGGACATTTTTGTACGACGCGCCTCCGAATTTCCCGAAAAATGCTCGTGTCGATAAAGCATCATGGTGACATTTTGCGAAACGGACAACATGTTAACGTTAACGAGAGTGTCGATCTCGACGACGAAATCCATGTCTCTTTCCCTGAGGAGCACCCAGCAGAAGACATGATTGCGACACAAGGAGAGCTTGATATCTTGTTTGAAGACGAGTGGTTGTTGATTGTCAATAAACCACCGGGGATGGCCTCGATTCCCTCGCGTCTTCACCCGGAACGTTCTTTGGCGAATTTCGTGTTGGGTTACTATAAACAACGACAGATTCCGTATGCGATTCATATCGTCAATCGATTGGACCGGGATACAAGTGGGCTTGTGATTTTTGCCAAACATGCGCTAGCTCATCATCAATTGAGTAAAATGCAACAAAATGGACTGCTCGACCGGCGTTATATTGCATTGATCGAAGGAGAACTCGGTCCACAAACAATCGATTTACCGATTGGTCAGACGGACCATTCGTTCATGGAACGGATGGTCCGTAAAGATGGTCAACGGGCGGTTACCCATATCTTGAAGAGTACGGCAATTGAAGCATTCATGCGAACGATTTCGCAGTTAGAAATTAAACTGGAAACGGGACGGACACATCAAATTCGTGTTCATCTCGCAGCACTCGGTCATCCGTTAGTCGGAGATACGATGTATCGCGGGACGCCATTGATTCCACGCCAAGCGCTTCATAGTGCAAGCGCACGGTTTCCTCACCCGGGGACGGGAGAAATGGTCATGTTCGAAGCACCGTTACCGAGTGATTTGTTCTTAGAACAATAAAAAAGAGTTGATTCCTGCAACAGGGAATCAACTCTTTTTTTAATCTTCATCAAACATCGAGACACGTGATTGGGAAGCGATCGCCATAATAAGGCCAAGACCTACTAAGTTGACGATCATCGTCGAACCTCCATAGCTGATGAAGGGGAGCGGGAGGCCGGTGATCGGTAAAACACCCATCGTCATCCCGATGTTTTGAAAGATTTGGAACGTAAACATTGCGACGTAACCTGTCACGATATAGGTTCCAAACGGATCGGCTGTTTCAAGTGCGATTTGAATCAGGCGGTAGATGAACAAAAACAGGATGACTAAGACGACGGCAGCCCCAATAAATCCGTAATGGGCAGAAATCGCAGTGAAAATGAAATCAGTATGCAATTCCGGGACGGAAACCTGGAGTTTTCCATAGCCGACACCAAACATTTGCCCGGAGCCGATCGCATTAATCGATTGGACCAATTGATAAGATAAATCGTCGGCATACTCAAATGGTTGTAACCACGCCATGATTCGGTTCATCGCGTGTCCTGGGAAGAAGGTCGCAAGTAAATCATTCTGGAAATAAAAGAGATAAAAGAAACCGACGATTGAAATTGTAAATAAAATCACCATGCTCAGGAGCCACTTCCAGTTGAGGCCGGATAAGAGCATCGCACAGGCAAGAATAACACATAAAATTAAGCCGATTCCTAAATCGGGTTGGATGATGATTAAAGCGAGTGGAAGTAATGTTACAACAACCATTTTGAGCAGAAGTAAAAAATCACGTTCATGTTGGACGTATCGTGCATTATGTTCCGAAATGACGGCAGCTAACGTGACAATCAAAAAGAACTTCATGAACTCTGCCGGTTGGACCGTTCCGATGACCGGAAGCTGATACCAGCCATACGCCCCTTTAATGTTCGCGACGAGTGGCGTTCCGCGTAAGACGACGAGACCGATCAAAGAAATAATTCCGGCACCATATAAGTACCAATGGAATCGTTTTAACTGTTCATAATCAATGAAGATGACGACAGATAGTGCGATAAATCCGATGATATACCACTGAATCTGTTTCGCCATGAAATTGATTTCACTAATCGCGCCTTGCAAAAAAGGTTGAGCCGTATAGATTGCGATGATACTGATGATCATCAGGCAACCGAGTAAAAAAAGTAACGTGTTATCATATCGTTGTGTAAATGATTTAAAACGGTTCATTTCATCCCTACTTTCTATCTCTTTCTATATTAACGTAATTTATCAAAATCGCAATATCAAGAGGGATGGTTGACAGAAGCGTTACGTTTTTGTAACCTAGATATAGGTGTTATTACCAGGTACTAATTTTAGGGGGAGTTCAAATGAATATTTATCCTTCACTTGAGGGAAAGACGTATGTCGTAATGGGTGTCATCAATCAACGCTCGATCGCATGGGGAATTGCCCGAGCGCTTGACGCAGCAGGTGCAAGCCTCGCGTTTACGTATGTAGGCGAACGATTTAAAGCACCACTCGAAAAGTTAGGGAAAGAATTATCGCGACCAGCTACTTACTATACATGTGACGTAACGAGTGATAAAGAAATCGAGCAAGTGTTCCAAAGCATCCATGCGGATCACGGACAGATTTCGGGGATTGCCCATTCGATCGCCTTTGCCGATAAAGAAGCATTACGCGGCGAGTTTTCAAGCGTAACGCGTGAACAGTTCGCGCAAGCGCTCGATATTTCTGCATTCAGCTTAACGGCAGTCGTCAAAGCAGCGAAGGACTTTTTCACAGAAGATGCTTCAGTCATCACGTTGACATATCTCGGTGGTGAGAAGATGGTCCCGAACTATAACGTCATGGGTGTCGCGAAAGCTGCGCTCGACGCTAGCGTTCGTTACCTTGCGGCTGAATACGGAAAACAAGGTGTTCGTGTCAATGCAATCTCAGCTGGTCCAGTGCGTACGGTATCAGCAAAAGGTGTCGGCGACTTCAACTCGATTCTCGACAGCATCGAAGAGCGCGCACCACTGCACCGAAACGTTTCGACGGAACAAATCGGTCAAAGTGGCTTGTTCCTGTTGTCACAAATGTCGAGTGGCGTGACAGGTGAAATTCTCCACGTCGACAGTGGTTTCCACATTCTTTAAGTGCTCAACCTATTTGCTGTAGTTCTAAACCGGGGGCAACCCTGGTTTTTTTGTTTTCTAAAAAGCTATTTTGGGAATAAGAAAAGTAGATGAGGAAAATAACGGCTACAGAAATAGGAGGGAAGAGATATGTATCAAATCGATTTTACAGTCGTTCAATACGTCAATCGGCAGGTTCGTGTTGAACCGGAACGAAAAACAGAACCGATTGCCCGAATCAATCCGATTGAGCGGATTCAGTCACATGATTATGAATTAGAAGAACAAGCGAATGCATATGGAGTTTTACCGGAATTAAAACTTCCCGGCCGTAAGTTCGACCGGGAAGTTTAATGTTAGTGTTGTTTGAAGCGGAATGTTTCATAAACGCTCCAGGCACCATTTTCTAATTCATAGAGAAGTGCCATTTTCGTGACGTCTTCTTGAAAGCGAATATCTTCCATCTTTAGTCGTTCTAGAACGTCGAACAGTTCGACATCAGAAAGATCTTGGCCAATCGTAATATGTGGCAAAAAGTCGTACTTGGGTGTATGTTCGAGTCCATTTGAATGTAGAGCACGATGCAACTGCTCCATTTCGTCCGTCGGCATGACTTTTAAGAACAAGACATTGTTTGTCGGGTGGAAAGAGCGTGCCCCTTGAAGATGTAGTGCGAGTGGTTTCGTTTGTTCAGCCACTTTGTTTAATTCAGAAACAATCGATTCTAACTCACTTTCATCAACACTCACGCGTTCACGCATCGTAATATGTGGCGTGATTAAAGCATACTTTGAATCATATCGTTTTCGATACGAATTCGCGAAATCTTGTATGCGCTTCGATGGAAACAGAACTACCCCGATGTTCATCGAAAATCCCCTACTTTCCCCTAAAATGATAACGCTTTACAAAATAATCATGACGGATTATGGGCGCTATGTCAAAGATGTTTGAGAAGAGTCAGGGAATCTGTGTATACTTGTGAAGAACTTTGTCAGAGAGGTGGATTTAGTCATGAAAGAAAAAGCACATTCAAAAGAGGTCAAACAAGCAGCGATTGAAAAGCTTCACGAACGTGGAGTAACGATTCATGCCATTTCTGAAATCGTGTATCAGATGCAGGCACCTTATACGGAGGAGTTGACACTCGAGACATGTCTCAGCTCAGTCGAACGTGTACTCGAAAAACGGGAACTCCAACATGCGATTTTAGTTGGGGCAGAACTTGATATTCTTGCGGAAAAGGGTCTGTTGTCTGAACCATTATTATCCATCATTCGAAGTGATGAAGGATTGTTTGGCGTCGATGAAACGATTGCGATTGGTGCGGTCAATACGTATGGTTCAATCGCGGTCACGACGTTCGGTTACTTAGATAAAGCCAAAATCGGTATTATCAAGGAGCTCGATACGAAAGTCGATGATGGACGTGTCAATACATTCATGGATGACATCGTCGCGGCGATTGCAGCGAACGCATCCGGACGCCTTGCACACCGTTTACGTGATAAAGAAGACTATTCAGCGGAAGAACTTGAACAACGAAAGGGAACGTACTAATGAAAACCAATCATCGGGCGTTAATCGTCTCAGGAATCGTACTCGTATTGTTTTTAACGATTGCGTTATCGATTCGCCTGACGGGTTATTTTTTGTTTGATGCCCAATTATCGAATGAAATGGCAGAACGTGTTCCAGGTAGCTATGTCTCGTGGTTCACGCGGATTGGATCAGGTGTCGGAGCTGTGACGATTACGAGCATTCTTGCAATCGTCAGTTACCTGATTTGGCGTGATAAAGTCGGTAGCATTTGGTATTTCATTGCTTGTCTCTCCGTCGGGGCGTTAAATCAAGTCGTTAAATTGATTTTCGTCAGAGAACGTCCATCATTAAATGACTTGGTAGGGGGCGTAGGATATAGCTTTCCAAGTGGACATTCATCGATGGCATTTGCCGTTTATGGAGGATTCATCGTACTTGCTTGGCGCTTTTTAAGTCGGACGGGGCGGATTGTCGTCAGCACGATTTGTACGTTGATGTTTCTCGCAATGGGATCTTCACGGATTATTTTGAATGTTCATTATTTTTCTGATGTCCTCGGAGGATTTTTATTCGCGGCCTTCGTCCTCAGCTTATCATATGCATTCGTATCACCGAGACGAAAAAAGGAGATTTACAATTAATGTTGTTACTTGATATTGATAATAGCATTTTGTTCGATGAAGCAACGATGCGGACGATGAACAAACCGACATTGCTCGTCGAGCGATTGGATGGAAACAAACAGTTCATGACGATGCGGGCGCATCTGCGCCTGAAGCGTCTAGTTGAAATCAATCAAGTGATTCCAGTGACGAGCCGAACGGTAGATCAGTTTAAACATCTTGAATTATTTCAAATCGACGCAAAACCAAAGTGGGCAATTCTTGAGAGCGGGAAAACCCTGCTAAAAGAAGGGAAATCAGATAAGCGATATGAAAATTGGCTGCGACAACATCAGCAACCTGCCACGATGTCGTCGATTTTAATCTATCTCGAAGAAGTAGAAGTGACGAACTGGCAAGCTTATCCGGCGATGACCTTATCGGAACATCTGACTCGTCCCCATGAAGGAATCTCTTCCGTAGAGGATGAATCAGCGTTATTGGAAGAACTATTTCATCGTTATCAAACATGAATCATTAAAGTAAAAGAAAAAGCATCCGACGTAGTGACGTCGGATGCTTTTTTTTTTACTATTACGGGTATTCAATTTGGTCGAACCAATAGACACCGATAGTAGCGGCACCTGCATGTGACAAAATAGATGGGCCGAATTGAGTGATTTCGATGGAAACGTCAGATAGTTTAGATTGAATCAGGGCACGAAGTTGTTCAGCTTCTTCTAACGCCAATGTATGTCCGACGTAGAGTCTTTGCTGGTGTAGACCAGAAGCCTGGACTTTTGCCACGACCTCCGTAGCCATTTCCTGAAAAGCTTTCTTCAAGGAGCGAACCTTCTTAAAGGGAACGAGTTTCCCAAGTTCATTGAACGTAACAATCGGCTTGATATTCAGCATGTTCGCAAGTAAAAATTGACTACTTGAAACGCGACCCCCACGCCGCATCGTTTCCATATTCCCGATGATCAAATAAAAGTGAGAACCGTGTTTGAACTTTTCGAGAACAATCATCACGTTTTCAGGACGCATTCCAGAAGTTGCGAGCTCGATCGCAATCTTAATCATTTCTTGCTGGTTGGTCGCCCCTGTATAAGAATCAATGGCATACAAGGGGAAGCCAACAGCCTCTGCAGCTGCGACTGAGCTTGCATATGTTCCGCTTAAGCCACTCGTGATATGAATGGCATACCCGTAATCATATCCCTCGCTCTTTAGGCGCTCATACAACTCGACTAACTCTCCAAAGGAAGGCTGAGAAGTCGTAGGGACGGCAGAAGAATGTTGTTTCATTTTTTCATCTAGTTGTTCAATTGAAATGTCGACATACTCACGGTACGATTCACCGTTAATGATGAGTTGGGTCGGCACCACATGGACTCCGATCTGTTCTGCTTCTCCCTCTCGGAAAAAAGCCATACTATCGGTGATCCAAGCAATCTTATCCATTAAAACGACGCCTCCAGTAGAATTCCATTTTTCTCATTATACCACAGGCATGAAAGCGGAATCATCAGCCTGCTCGTTTTTGGCTGATGGAATTATGAGAAACGTGTCCAATCCATGAACTGATGATGAATGTCACGATTGCAGGTAATAACCATGCCATGTTTTGGTCGACTAACGGTAAAGCTTTATACATACTGCTGGCGAATGCAGGTAAAACTTTTAACGACATGAGTGAGCTGAGTAAAGAGAGAAGCGCCGTTACGAACAATGTCGCACCATAGACGATGGCTGGCTTCTTGATAGCTGAACGAATGAACGTCAAGACGATTAAGACGATGACAATCGGATAAAGGAACATCAATACAGGTACAGCAATCGACAGTAGTGTCTGCAATCCGAAAATCGAGATTGCGAACCCTAATACGGCTGTCGTGATACTTGCGACCGGGAAAGACAATCGTTTAAACAATGAAATCAAATATTCTGAAAATGCTGTCACAAGACCGACGGAAGTTGTTAAACAAGCAAGCAAAATCGCTGTTCCTAAAATGACTAAACCAACCGTACCGAACGTACTATCAGCATATTGTTGCAACAAATCAGGACCGCTGACTGAACCGACAGCACCGAAGCTGTTTCGTCCAATGAAACCAAGTCCTGTATAGACGACAGTCAATGAGACTGCGGCAATTAAACCGGCTTTTGTCACGTTTTTTAATTGTGATGTACGATCTTTAATTCCACGTGTGTGAAGCGTGTGTAAGACGATAACCCCGAAGACGAGTGCACCGAGTGCGTCGAGGGTCAAATAGCCTTGAAGAAATCCTTGAACAAACGAGTTCGTAAAACTGTTGTATGCAGGAGCTGGTGCCTCGACGGCAGAAAGTGGATTGACGATACTACTTATACTGAGAATCATAAGTGCCGTCAGTAATAACGGTGTGATGAAGCGACCGATGATATCAAGTAACTTACCCGGTCTTAAAACGAGAAACACGGTTGCCAAGAAAAAGAGTAATGATGAAATGATTAACGTCGTTTGGCTGGGTTCTCCTAAAAAAGGAACGATACCAAGTTCATACGTGACGACGGATGTTCTCGGGATGCCGAAGAATGGACCAATCGCGACGTAAAGTGCGAATGTCAAGAAAGCACCAACAGCTTTCGGCAATGGATTTGCCAGCGTACTAATTCCGCCGCCAACCCAAGCGACTGCGATTAAGCCCGCTAACGGGAGACCGACGCCTGTTACGATGAAGCCTAGCATGGCAGGTAAGAATTGTGTCCCGGCAAGAGCACCGAGTTCGGGTGGGAAAATTAAGTTACCGGCACCAAAAAACAAAGCGAAAATCATAAATCCTAAAGCGAATAAATCTTTACGGTTCAACATATATTATGCCTCCTGATTCCTCATAATCTTACTCACTATACCATTAGAAATTAGCTGTTATAAATAAATTTTAAAACATTCGTTATTCAAGAATCGAGGAGTCGAAGCAAACGCGTTTTAACCTCTACACTTGTAAAAGAAGATCAACCGCAATGTGGAATTAAAAAACCTATCCGTTAGATTGGATAGGCGCCATCTGTTTCACTGGACGCCTCATTCGATCCATCGAAAGGAGGGCCCAAAAACTATTTCATCGTCACATGAAATGTTTTCAGTCCCACGCGTACAGAATAATCAGTCGGTGATTCAAAGTTAAAACTAAAGTGCTCATAATATGGTGCTCCTCTCGTTGAATTTGTCTCAGATTATCACGGGATACATGATTAATCAATATTTTCTGACAATTGTTCCAAAAGAAAAAATATTGAGAACGTTATCATGCATATTATTACTAAAAAAGATGCGAAAAGAACCATATTATAACAAAAAATCCGGTCCTTCATTGAAGAAGTGACCGGATGGTTAATATAGATATAACGAGCGACATAAGTTTAACTAGAAGCCATGAAGCGCCCCTTTTTTTGTCGTCTCATTTTGTGGAGGAGCCAGGCGTGAACGACTTCACAAGATTGACGGGGCAACGTTAGCTCGACGAGCGGTTCCTGTTGCTGCCCTCGGATGGTGAATACTCCAGTCTCTTCATCAATCGGTGAGATTGCCATTGAGCTCGCATCATTCAGTGATAATTTAAGTTCGCCAATTGACGCATCCTTCAGTTTCAGGATATGTCCGTTCGTCGCGAATTTAGCGAATGATCCGATTCCGTTCACTTTTAACTGGTCCATAACTAGTTCCTCCTTTGTTAGCTAACACGAACAATCATCATACGTGTAACGAAAAAAAACAACTGCAACTTCTAACTTATCCAAAAGGTTAATCTCATTATAACGAAGTCTCTAAAAGAAGCTAGCATTATTTTATGTGAAAATTCAATTAATTCAAGAGAGGTATTGTATGATATTAGATTTCTTGAAATAATACATGAAAGTAGAAAAAAATAAGATACAAAAAAAGCATCCTATCATTTGATGATAGAGATGCTGAAGATCATCGTACCTCAAAATCCCAGGCTTTTTTGCGGTGGACGAATTCACCACGTGCGATGATGGACTCTTTTTCAGACTCAAAGTCTTCCTTTAGCACGGCCATGTCTTCGTAACGACCCGCAATATAAAGAGGAATGCTGAGTTGTCTCGTAAAAACAGAGCGTTTTATATTCGCGAAATCAATTAACACACCTTCGCTGAGCAATTGACGAATATGGATCAGGATTTCAGCCGTCAAAGGACGGGGAGATAACCCACGAAGCTCGTGACGAATCTTTCGCTGGATTAAGACTGAGAGAATTTGCTCGATTCGGGACCAATCTTTTAAATATACTGTTGCCTGAAATCCGTCGTGTTCACTGAAATAGGCGAACTCGTTCTCGACCGATGACGCGAACGGGCTCGGCATACCACGCTTCATATGCATGAGGAATAACAGCTCCGCAACTTCAGGATCAGTTAATGTATCTAAGGAATGTGAAGAGCGGATGTCGATCGCGTTCAATGGATGACGAACGACATCATTCGACGCGGAAAATTGCTCGATTTCATGTGCTTCAACGTAATTGAGCGAAGTACGAAACGATTGTTTGACGGCTTTAAAGTCTGCACCTGAGACAAGTAATGGACGTTTTAAATCTAGCGCAATCATGAAATCAGAAAATGTCACACCAGACATCGTTAAACGATGGTTTTCTGCATCTTCATAAAAATAAAGCATTGTACTTGACATAGCCATCTGCTTCCTTTCTTGACTCATCAATACTTACTATTTCAATAGTAGCAAAACTTCAATCGAGCGAAAAGAATAATTCCTTTTGAAAACGGGCATAATAAAGAATAGAAGCATAAAAAGAGGTGATCAAACGATGTGGGGGTTACGAAAACCATTTCCAGAGTTGACGACGGAACGATTTGTTCTAAGGGAACTTGAAAATAAAGACGCACGTGATTTATTTAAGATTCTTTCAGATGAGGACGTCATGTACTATTACGGATCGGATCCGTTAGCGACTGTGTATGAAGCAAAAAACGTCATTAGTTATTTCAAAGAACAGTTTACACAAGGGAAGGCGATTCGGTGGGCAATCGCTGATTTGCAAACGAACCAATTAATCGGGACAATCGGCTTCCATAATTGGTTAGCGCAGTACCACCGTGCTGAAATCGGTTTTGAGGTCAGTCAAGACTACTGGAAGCAAGGTGTCGCTTCTGAGGCGGCGCGTGCTGTTTTAACACATGGATTCGAAGACTTCGCCCTCCATCGCATCAGTGCCCTTGTTGCACCTGAAAATCTTGCTTCGAATGCACTCGTCCAAAAATTAGGTTTTCAATCGGAAGGATTGCTTGAGGATTATGCCTACAGTCATGGACGTTTTATGGATTTGACAATTTACCGGATGCTTGCATCGGAATGGAAGGGATGAGTTAGTCAATGTCGAAACAAACACTCGTATTGCTACACGGATTTGCTGGAGGAACAGATTATTTTAATCGGGTGGAAGCAAAGCTTCGCTTATCGTTTGATGTCTTGCCGCTGCGACTACCCGGTCATGAAGGAGAGGACGTCGGACCCGACACAGTGGAAGGATTTGCAGAGTGGGTCATGAAGGACTTGGAACGCCGGGAAATCGAAAATCCGATTATCATTGGTCACTCTTTCGGGGGATATATTACGGCTGCGATCGTCGAAGCTTATGCAGATAAAATTGCCGGTTTCGGTCTCGTCTATTCAACGGCGAAACCAGACGCTACTGAAGCGAAACAAAAACGGAATCAAAACATTAGTCGTGTCGAGGAAATTGGAGTTCGGGCATTCGTTGACGGCATGATTCCCGGCTTATTTGCTGAAGGGGCAGATCCGATGCTAATTTCTGAAGCAAAAGAGATTGGTTACATGATGACAGTCGAAGGTGCAATACGCGCTCTAAGTGCGATGCGCGACCGGAGAGATGTCACGAGCGCATTGAATCAAACTTCAGTTCCTGGTGTGATTGTTCATGGTGAAAAAGATGCCCTTATCTCTAAAGAGAGTGCATTTAGCCCGAATAACTCACGGATCAGCTTTGAATCGACGGACAGTGGTCACATGGGGATGCTTGAAACACCGGATGCGTTCTGTGAGATTATCGAGCGTGTATTTGCTTAAACAACATCAAAGCTCTACGGTTCGAATCGTAGAGCTTTTGCGTTGCAATTTCTTTAAAGTTTCTGAATGATGGAGGGGGAGGGATCGATATGAAAATTGTAGCAATTGAACCAACACCAAGTCCAAACAACATGAAAGTTATCGTTGATGAAACATTTTCTGAAAAGGGACAGACCTTTGAACATGCTTTTGGTGCGCCGGAGCACGTAACGAAACTTTTAGACATTCCTGGAATTAAATCAGTCTATCAAGTGAGTGACTTTCTTGCCGTCGAACGTTTTCCAAAATACGATTGGCGCACACTCGTCATCGAAATTCGCCGAGCTTTTGGTGAGAATTTAAGTGATGTCGAAAATCATGAAACAGATGCCGCATTCGAACCTGTGCATCTCTTTGTTCAATTCATCCTCGGTGTCCCGATGCAAATCAAAGGCGTCAAAGGATTAGAAGAAAAACGACAAGGGTTACCGGAAAGGTTTCGAGATGCTGCACTATTCGTCCAACCTTTTGTCCAAAATGTCATTAGTAATCGACGCTGGGTTGAACAAGCCCCACGGTATGGGGAACTGGACGATAGTCTAGAGGAAGTGGCGCAAGAGCTCGAAATCGCCTATCCTCAAGAGCGGGTTGAACGATTGAAAGTACTCGCTTCGGGTGAAGACGTTACGTTTGATGGACAAGCCCTTAGCTCGAGCGACTGGAAAGAGCGGTTTGCAGCACTGGATGAATTACCGATTGATTTAAGCTGGGTCTCGGCTTATGCGAAGATGCTTCAGGATGAAAAAATGCAAATCAGACGACAAGCAATCGTCAAGCTCGGCATGTTTGAGGAGAATCGTGAAGAATTGCTCGAATATATCACGAATGCTTTACATGACCCTTCAGGAATCGTTCGTCGGACCGCAGGGGATACAGTATCTGATTGGGCACTTCCGGAAGCGGAGCCGATGATGATTGAAGCGTTGACCGATAAAAACAAACTTGTTCGTTGGCGTGCCGCGCGCTTTCTATTCGATGTTGGAACGGAACGGGCAGTATCTCGCTTAAAAGAAGCAGCGCAAGATAAAGAATATGAAGTCGCACTCCAAGCCGAGCTCGCCTTAGCACGAATCGAGAGTGGGGAAGAAGCACTAGGGACAGTCTGGCAACAAATGAACCGTTTGATTGATGAAAGTTCATAAGAACTTGAAAAAACCATGTTTGGCACAATCATTCGACAAAATCGCGCATGTTTTGTCTAGTCATATTTTACCTATAAGACTTATGTCCTGGTAAAAAAAAGAAGAAAAAACTGTAATGATTTTGAAATGTCTTTGAAATCTGATGATAATCTGCATGTTTCAAAAGAAATGATTTGTTTTTTATATCATCCATTTTATGGGTTAGAAAACTGGCATAAAGTTTTGACATGAATTGTCGAATGACAATTCACCTGCTCTTTTGGACGTTTAGTAAAGTGAAATCAACATAACGGATTCGAGATTAACCGAGTGAGTTGGTTTAACTGAAATCTAACATAACAAAGGAGATGCGGGGACATGATACTTTTTGCAGAAACAGACTTAGCAGTGGGGTATAAAGAACGAACGGCTTCTGGTGTGTACGTTACAATCGAGACAGGTGATAGCCGGACAATCACACTCGTCGCACCGGTCACAGCGACAGATGCGATCTGTGATGAATTATTCGTAACGGGGATGGAACAATTATTCTCAGGTTCAACCGATGTAACAGAAATGCCTGTTGCTTAATCAGCAACTATGAAAGGGAGATGAGGGAAACCTTGTCTCCTTTTTTGTATGATAAAATGGATGGAAAGAGGGAGGAGACGTCATGAAATGGTCTCGAACACGGTTGCTGTTACTTGGATTAGCGCTCATGTTAGTCGGATGTAGTCAAGAAACTAAAAAAGCGGACCTTGCAACAAAAGTGTCGAATCAACCGATTGAAATTGCCGTGTCAGGACAGGCTGTTGGATCGAATACAATAGAGGCAATCGTACGGTTGCACAATCCAAATGACCAAAACGTGAAAATTGCGTATCCTTCATCACAACGTTTTGAATTAATGGTGCGTGATGGACGAAATCACGTGATTTACACGTTTTCGAAAGAACATCTTTTTACACAAGCGATTGAAGAAGAACAGTTTAAACCGTATGAGGAAAAGGAATATGAAGTGACGATTGAATTATCAGATACTAGCGATGCAAAAGAAATCGACGGAATGACTGTTCAACAATTCGAGGGAGCGCGTGACTCGACATCGAAGGTGACATCCGTTATTTCTAAAGAGAAGCTATGATGATAAACTGAAACTATTGAACTACCTCCACCTATGCTTCGCTAAAAGATGGAGGATTCCTGAGTTATTCAATCTAATGCTCGAAACTTTATCAGGCTAACCCCGTCGTCCCGACGGTTGAACGTTAATCTTGCCCGTTTCTTTTGAGCGGATGCCTACTGTGCTTGGTTTTCGCTACTTCGGTCATCCGCAAGGTGGACGTTGAAGATTTTACGTGACAGACGAACTTTCTGTCACAACCCTATATCTTCAGTTTCCAAAGAACGTGACATTTTAATTCTTCCTGATTTTAATTGTCTTCAAACGAAGCGCGTCGGACAATTGACGTGTCGGAAGACACGCCTTGTCCGAAGACGTTTCATCCCCCACTTGGACTAGGGCTTCACCCTGAACGTTTAGAAGGGGGGAGTATTCTCGTCTAAATTTCGTAAAAAATAGAGAATGAGGAGTGTGATGTGACAATGCAACAAGACATCATTCAAGCGACAGGAGTCAAGCCAGTCATCGAGGCCCATGAAGAGGTGGCGAACCGGATTCGTTTCTTAAAAGAATACTTACTTCATACGGGTGCTAAAGGATTTATCCTTGGTATTTCAGGTGGTCAAGACTCGTCTCTTGCCGGACGGCTCTGTCAACTCGCTGTAGAAGAACTGAGAGCAGAAACAGGACGAGATTTTCATTTTTATGCGGTTCGCCTTCCTTATGGACAGCAGCAGGATGAATCGGACGCACAACTTGCCTTATCATTCATTCGACCAGATCACTCGTTACGCGTTGATATCAAGCCGGCAGTAGAAGCGGCAATGGCTTCATTTGAAGTCGCGACAGGAGAAGTCCTATCTGATTTCAGTAAAGGCAATACGAAGGCACGTGAACGGATGAAAGTACAATACGATCTTGGAGCGCACTTTGGTTGTCTCGTCGTCGGAACGGATCATGCAGCTGAATTCGTCACAGGTTTCTATACGAAGCATGGTGACGGGGCTTGTGATTTAACACCGTTGACTGGCTTAAACAAACGACAAGGAAAACAATTGTTACATTATTTAGATGCACCTGTCGGATTGATCGATAAAGTACCGACAGCTGATCTAGAGGATGACCGACCTGGTTTACCTGACGAACTCGCATTAGGGATGACGTATGATGAGATTGACGACTATCTAGAAGGAAAAAGCATATCAACTGCAAGTCAAACGAAACTAGAGACACAGTATAAACGTGTAGGTCATAAACATCATATGCCGGTTTCTCCATTAGATGACTGGTGGAAATGATATGACGACGCTTGCTTTTTGAGGCAAAGTATCTTTCTAAAACGACATCCTTTAGGGGTTTCGTTTCAGACTGTAGACAAAGTGCTATCAAGAGAAAAAGCGTCTTTATTCGTTGCTTTCCTAGGGCGAGGCGCAAGCCGTTGCTCCTTGGTCCTTACGGACAACGAGCAGGGTCTTGTCTGCCTCTGAAAGTGCGTTAAAAACGCACTTTTTCCCGTAGGAGTCAACGAAACATGACGCTTTTTAGCTAATACCGTGACGGAAAGCCGGGCATGGAGACGTTTTAGAGCGCAATCCGTTTCGAATCGCTTTTAAAGCGAAAAGCAATCGGTCGCGACCCTGCAGCTTTGCTGTAGCGGCGTGACCGATTGCCGCTTTGAAGACGAGGCGAGACAGGGAAGCGCGAACGGATTGCATCTCGATACCATATGTTTACGCTTTTTAATAGTTTGTCTACACGCTGAAACGACATCCTTTAGGGGTGTCGTTTTTTTTGTTTGGAATCGGGAAAAGAATCAAGAAAAGGGAATTGATGCTTAAAAGGAGGTGCGTCGAGTGGAAAAGATTGCAGTCGTCGGTGGTGGGTTAGCTGGTTTATCAGTGGCAGCACTTCTCGCGGATCAAGGAAAGGAAATTCATCTGTACGATGCCGGTTTACTGGGGGGGAGGGCAACTTCGCAAGTGCTTAAAGGATTTACGTTCAATTATGGAGCGCATGCTGTTTATGGGCGTGACCAATCAGCACTCCGTTCATTAATTAAACAATTGAAGCTTAATGTGACATGGCTCGATTTTTCTTCTTCTAAGGCGAAATATGAGTTTGCTGGACATTTGACTGCGGCTCCTGCGAATGCACTCGGCCTGTTGAAGACAGAACTAGTGGAAGGAACCGATAAGGTGCGTTTCACATGGGCGGTCGTTAAAACACTATTGTCACTCGAACGTGGAGAGTCGGAAGTTTCAATTGGGGACTGGTTGGTCCAAGAAAAGGTCGAAGACGATGTCTCAAGGTTAATGCTCGATTTAGCTTCGAGTAATTTTTTCACTTCCGAACCCGAAAATATTCCGTCATCTGTCTATTTTGCGTATTACCGGAAACTATTTCGTACGCGCAAACCGGTTTCATATATTGCTGGAGGTTGGCAAACCTTAATTGATGAACTCGAACGCGTTTTGACGGACAACGGGGGAGAAATCCATCGGAAAACCAAGATTACAGCGATTGAACAAAGTGGGGGAGGTTATCGATTACGCGATCGCCAAAAAAATGAATGGTCGGCTAAGCGTGTAATTCTCGCGATACCTCCTCGCGAGATGCGTAAAGTTGCATTACCATTGTCGATCCAGCACTTTATTGAACCATACGCGCAGTTTGAACCAGCCGAAGCCCTAGTCTATGATGTCGGAATCAGTCCTTACATTGATACTCCTTTTTCTTATGTATTCGATCGAGACCATCAAGTCTTTGTCACGGATTTGTCACACTATGATGCAAGCATTTCTCCGAAAGAGGGACAAGTCTTACAAGTCGTCGCATATCTTGATCATAAACAGGCCAGTCAAGCAACATATATTGAAGAAAAAGTACAGCACGCCCATGACTTATTAGATCACCACTATCCAGGGTGGCGAGATCGCCTTGTGACAGAGCGGACGATGAAACGAGCAATCGTTCAAGAAATCAAATGGAAGATGGGACAAAGGCCGTTGCCTTGCTTTTTGGAAGCGGATACGTCGATTGCTTTCGTAGGTGATTGGTGTGAAGGAGAAGGTCAGTTATCGGAATTATCTTTTTCAAGTGCCTACACGGTGTCGAGGGAGTGGCAGTGAAACGGTCAAGCATAGTAACGGCATCGGAATGAAATGAAAAACCCGAGCATTCCTGTTATCGAAATGGAATCGCTCGGGTTTCCTATGCGTTAATTTTTGTAGTGAGTTCTACGTGACGCATTTGTTTGAACAGATATCTGCAACTTATGCACTTTTTTTATTCGGGTAAAAGGCAAGGATCAATAAGAGGGTGAAGGCGATTAAACTCATCATTGGGATTGTCAAAAAACCGAAGTAGTTGACCCATTGAATCAGGCAACCATTCGTACAGAGTGCCTCGCCATCCGGGAGGCGTTCGAGAACAACGTGATAGGCAGCAACTGCCCAACCGATTCCAACATATAGTCGAACGAAAAGAGCATCGACGGGGCGATTCCGAAAGAGTGTAATGATTAAATAAAATGCCGTCGTATACATGAACAAGCGTTGCCACCAACAAAGTGGACAAGGGATGAAACCGCGAACTTCACTGAAGTACAGACTTCCTAAGGTCGCAATCGTTGAGACGATTAACATAAAATGATAGCGTGACATATGTACCTTCCTTCCTAACGTGTTAAACTAATGCCATCTTATATCATGAGGAGTCGAATCTTACATTGCAAGTGTCGGAAATGGAAATGTTGATAACTTTATCGGAAGAGCTGAATATGCGAAGAGCAGCCGAACGTCTTTTCGTCTCGCAGCCGGCACTCAGTCAACGATTGGTTGCGATTGAGCGCAGGTGGGCGACGAAGTTGTTCATTCGTTCTTCCCGTGGATTAAGCATTACGCCCCAAGGAGAAAAAGTCATTGGGCTCGCAAAAGAAATGAATCGAAAAGAATTAGAACTAAAAAGTGAACTGACTGCCGAAGAAGGGGCAGTATACGGGACCCTTCGGATTGCTGTCGCCTCCATCATGGGTCAATATTGGTTGCCACGCGTGTTGAAACGTTTCGTGGAACGTTACCCGCATGTACGCGTCCAACTCGTAACAGGGTGGTCGAGTGAAATGATGCGGCATATGCTCGAAGAACATTTTCATATCGGCATCATTCGAGGTAATCCGGACTGGAAGGGCGTCAAGGAACGGTTGTTCTCAGACCCGCTCTATCTTGTTGATAGTGAGTTGACGACGCTTGAACAGTTGCGTAAGACGGACCGACCATTCATTCAGTTCAAAAGTGATTCGACGTACTATCAAGAAATACTCGAGTGGTGGCAGGATCGTTTTTCAAGTCCGCCTGCGCGGACGCTCGTCGTCGACCAAATCGAAACTTGTAAACAAATGGCGTTACATGGCATTGGATTCGCGATTTTACCAGAGTCAACGATTCAAGAATCGAGCGAAGTGATGCAGATTCCGTTGAAGACGTCTTCGGGTAAAGTACTGAAACGCGATACATGGATTTTATCGACGGAATCCATGCTTGAGTTAAAACAAGTCCAAGCCTTTTGGGACATCGTAAAAGAAGAAGGGGGAAGTCAGTCAGATGGAATACGCGATTGAAATGCGAAGAGAACTTCATAAAATACCTGAATTAGGATTCAAGGAGTTCAAGACGCAAGCCTTTATTTTAAATCAGATTCGCTCTTATCCTGAAGACCGCGTCAGCTACGATACGTTTGAAACAGGTGTTTTCGTTCGTGTTAAAGGGTTGACTGGAAATCGAACAATCGGTTACCGCGCAGATATCGATGGTTTGCCGATTGAAGAAGCGACGGGTCTTCCTTTTGGTTCGGAGCATCCGGGAATGATGCACGCCTGTGGGCATGACGTCCATGCGTCAATTGCGTTAGGTCTGCTTCGTCGTCTTGTCGAGTTACCGATCATGGATGACGTCGTCTTCTTATTCCAACCGGCAGAAGAAGGTCCGGGTGGAGCGGAACCGATGATTAAAAGTCCATTATTCGAAAAATATCGTCCGAGTGAAATGTATGGTCTCCATGTGGCACCTGAATATCCGGTCGGGACAATTGCGAGTCGTCCTGGCGTATTATTTGCCAGTGCGCGGGAAGTTCACATCACGATTTATGGTCAAAGTGGTCATGCTGCATTTCCACACTTGACGGTCGATACGGTCGTTGCTCAGGCTGCACTCATCATGCAGTTGCAAACAATCGTCAGTCGATCAATCAATCCGATGAATTGTAGTGTCATCACGATTGGCAAGGTCGATGCGGGGATTCGTGAAAATGTTATTGCCGGTCGAGCTGTGCTAGATGGAACGATGCGTGCGCTGAACGGTACTGACATGGAAAAATTAGAAGAACGGGTACGTGACATCGTTCGTGGAATTGAAGCATCATTTGGCGTGAAAATTGATTTGCAATTTGGAAACCGCTATTACGAAGTCGTTAATGATCAAAACGTCGTCGATAAATTTTCTTCATTCGTTAAGATGAATGCAAATTATGTTGAATGCGACGCTGCGATGACGGGTGAAGACTTTGGATTCATGTTAAAAGAAGTCCCAGGCATGATGTTTTGGCTTGGAATCGATAATCCAACGTCCGGTTTACATCAGCCGACGTTGAATCCGGATGAAGAGGCGATCCCATTTGTGATTAATTTACTGGATCATTACTTCCGTGAATATGTGTAAACTGAATGAATCGTAAAAAGACTGTAGAAATGCCCTTTACTTCGCCTCAAATCGAAGTAAAGGGTTTTCATTTAGCGAGATCATCTAGTTTTCGAACGTTTTGTGAAGAAAATCACGAATAGATGTGAACAATTTGTTACATCAAACATTTAGAACAGACACAAATGATTATGTTCTCTATGATACGGATATAAACATATATAGAAGTACGTTTAGGAAGAGGGGGCACACACATGTTCAATGATCCAGTTATGCTCAGTCGATTATTGACAGGGCTCACATTAGCATTTCACATCATTTTTGCAACGATTGGTGTAGGAGTTCCGTTGATGGTACTCGCAGCCGAGTACATTGGAATTAAACGAAAAGATCCAGATTATATTCTTTTAGCACGACGTTGGACGCGCGGTTATATCGTAACGGTAGCGGTCGGAGTCGTTACGGGGACGGCAATCGGATTACAATTATCGCTCTTATGGCCTTCATTAATGCAAGTAGCCGGACAGACGATTGCTTTGCCACTCTTCATGGAAACATTCGCCTTCTTCTTTGAAGCGATCTTCCTTGGGATTTACTTGTACACATGGGATCGCTTTAAAAATCCATGGTTACACTGGTTAATCGGGATTCCGGTCGTCATCGGGGCAACGGCGTCAGCCTTCTTCATCACGACAGTTAACTCGTTCATGAATTCTCCGGAAGGTTTTAAAATTGTCAACGGAACGTTAACACAAATCGAACCGTTAAAAGCGATGTTCAATACGGCAACGCCAACAAAAGCGACACACGTCATTGTATCTGCTTACTTGACGGTTGCGTTCATTTTAGCAGCAATTGCTGCGTTCCATCTATTGCGCAAGAAAACACTGTCCGCAGCCGAGACGGCGTATCACAAAAAGGCACTTCGTCTGACAGTCATGGCTGGATTGATTTTCGCCTTCTCGACAGCGCTCGTCGGTGATTTTTCAGGAAAGTATCTTGCGAAATATCAACCTGAAAAATTAGCAGCAGCGGAGTGGCATTTTGAAACGACAAATGAAGCAGAATTGATTTTCGGTGGGATTTTGGATGAACAAGAAGATGGTAGTTATGACATCAAAGGTGCGGTTAAGATTCCATACGCCTTGTCAATTCTTGCAGGTGGAGCACCAGATACAGAAGTCATCGGTCTAAATGAATTTGCGAAAGAAGACCAAGCGCCGTTATTCGTCCACTATTTCTTCGATATCATGGTATCGATCGGGATGTATTTAGCAGCGATTTCTGCCTTGTTCATACTCGCATTCCGACTGAAGAAGTTGAACCCGTATAATAAATGGTTACTGCGCGGTATTTTCATTGGTGGACCACTTGCCATCGTTTCGATTGAAGCAGGTTGGATGTACGCGGAAATCGGACGTCAACCATGGACGCTATATGGTATTATGAGAACGGCTGACGCAGCGACGACATCTACTGCAGTCGGACCGATGCTGATTCTATTCAGCATGTTGTACCTCTTGCTTGGTACGATTTGTACAGTCGTATTGCTCCGTATGTTTAAGAATAATCCTGTCGGTAAAGAACTCGCAGACGATCACCATACTCGCGGTGAAGCGATGTTTGCGGACGATAAAGAATAAGGAGGGAACGAGTTGGACATTCAAACACTAGGAATAACCGTACTTTGGACGTTCCTCTATGGATATCTCATCGTTGCCTCAATTGACTTCGGTGCTGGATTTTACGCATTTTACTCGAAATATACAAAACGAGATCATTTGACGAATCGATTGATTTTACGTTATCTTTCGCCCGTTTGGGAAGTGACGAACGTTTTCTTCGTTTTCTTCTTTGTTGGTCTCGTCGGGTTTTTCCCGGACACAGCTTATTACTATGGAACGGCACTTCTCGTGCCTGCATCAATCGTACTCGTTCTGATTGCGATTCGCGGTAGCTTTTATGCCTTTGCGAACTACGGTTCGAACGATAGTATGTTCTATACGTTTCTCTATGGTGCGACGGGGCTCTTGATTCCGGCTGCGATGTCGACGACGTTGACGATTAGTCAAGGTGGCTTTATTCGTAAAACGAATGAAACGGTTGAGTTTTTAGGGACGAAATTGTTTACGAACTTTTATTCCTGGTCAGTCGTAGCACTTGCGATTGTCTCTGTCCTTTATATTAGTGCGATGTTCCTTTTGTTCTACGCAGATAAGGCGCGAGATGTAGGGGCGAGTGACTTGATTCGGAAATGGGCGCTCTTTTGGAGCATTCCAACGATCATCGTCTGTGGACTTGTTTTCTTTGGTTTAAAGAATCAAGCTGCATGGCATTATGAAAACATTTTGAATGGTAACTGGTGGTGGTTCGCAGCAAGTTTTGTGTTTTTCTGTGTTGCAGTCGCACTCGTCTACCTGAAGCGGAATTATGGAATTGCCTTTATCGCTGTCATGGCTCAATACGGAGTTGCATGGTTCGGATACGGCTATACTCATTTACCGTATATCTTATATCCGTACATCGATATCAATAAAGCGGTCGTTAACGAAACAATGGCGACGTCGCTTGTCGTAGTCTTTATCTTCGGACTATTATTATTGATTCCGGCACTCTATCTGATTTTACGATTGTTCCTGTTTGATAACGATTATGTCAGAGGCGAAAAAGTAAAAAAATAGCGAGATCTTAAACGCCTTCACGCACTGTGAAGGCGTTTATAGTATTTTAAGAAGGAATCGGGTACACTACTACTGACGAAGCGAAATCTGAAGGAGAGTTGAACATGAATGGAGAGTTTGCAGTAATTGGTTTGGGGCGTTTTGGTGGTTCGATCGTCCGTGAATTATCGAAGAATGGCTATGACGTTCTAGCGATTGATTCGGATGAAGAACGTGTCAATGAATACATGGGGATTGCGACACACTCCGTCATCGCGGATACGACGGATGAGAACGTATTGAAAAGTCTTGGAATTCGAAACTTTGATCACGTCATCGTTGCGATTGGGGAAAACATTCAAGCTTCGATTTTGACAACGTTGATTTTAAAGGAACTCGGTGTTAAATCAATCACTGTCAAAGCGACGAACGATTACCATGAAAAAGTATTGCGGAAAATCGGTGCTGACTTCATTGTCCACCCGGAACGTGACATGGGGGTTAGGATTGCGAACGGCCTGATGAGTTCGAATATTTTGGATTATCTTGACCTGTCTCAAGAATTCTCAATCGTTGAAATCAAGGTCAGCGATCGCATGGCAAACAAAACGTTGATTGATCTTGATTTACGAAGTAAGTACGGCGCGAACGTCGTCGCCATCAAACGGGGAGAAAATGTCATGATTTCGTTACAAGCTGATGAAGTCATTGAAAAGGGCGACTACCTTGTCGTCATTGGAGAAAACGAAGACTTGGATCGTCTCGAACGAGCCATCCATAAAGTAAAAAGCTGAGGGATCTCCTCAGCTTTTTTTGTATCCCTTTTAAATTAATTGGAATTTTTTTAAACCGTGCGCGATGCCGTCTTCAAGAATGTGTTTCGTGACGAAGTCGGCGGCGGCTTTTGTTTCGTCTAATCCATTGCCCATCGCGATGCCTGTTCCGACGTAGCGGAGCATCTCGAGATCGTTCAGCGCGTCACCGAAAGCAAACGTATCTTCACGTTTGATATCCGTTAAACGGAGGAATTGTTTAATTCCATCGGCTTTCGACGATCCGGCATTGATGACGTCCATCGCTTGTGGGTGCCAGCGAATGAAATCGAATGCTTGATAGTTTTGCGTATAAATCGATTCTTCTTCTGCCTGACAATAGACGAGGGTTTGGAAGATATCGTGCGTCTCGTAAGCTTCTTCATTATAAGCAGGGAGGGGAATATCGAGCGCGCCGAGTGACGTCGCGACGGTATCGTCTGTTTGACGCGTCGTGAAGCCTTGTTTCTCGCCGAGATAAACAAGTGTGTGCCCATTCTCTTTTGCACGTGATGTTAAATGTTTCAAATCATCGACGGGTTGCGGACGTTTATAGATGACTTTATTTTGATGAACGACGATTTGACCGTTGTAGCCAATGACCGTATCGATGCCGAGTTGCTCACGGACGCCTGACAGCATTGCAGGACCACGCCCGGTCGCGATGGCGACGTAAACGCCGTTTTCCTGTAGTTGTTTGATTGCCTGTTTTGTCGATTCCGGTATGAAATGACCATCGTGAAGCAAGGTTCCATCGATATCGAAAAAGACGACTTTTTGATTTGCCATGGTTTCACCTTCTCTATTTAATTGGCTGAATAGCCGTTTACAAATGAAAGTATAGCATAGCGCCTAGGTTCAAGCAGATATCAGTTGTTGAATAAGGATGAAAAAATGAACCGTTTTCGTGTATACTAATCTAAGGACAAAAAACAATGGACTGATAAGGAGTTGCTAAGTATGATTTTTAAAGTATTTTATCAACCGCTTCGTTCGGAAGCACCAGTAAGAGAACGGACAGAGGTTATGTATGTTGAAGGAGAGAGCATTCGTGACGTGCGAACATCGATTGATCATCTCATCAAAGACATTAATGTTGAATTCATCCGCGAAGTAAGTGGAGAATTCCTAGAGTACGAAAAACAAAGTGTTGACTACAAGGTAGCGACGTTCGCATGAAGTTCGTCAAAAACCACCAAGCAGCCGTATTCGCACTCGGCGGTTTAGGAGAAATCGGGAAGAACACATATGTGGTTCAATTCCAAGATGAAATCATCGTCATTGATGCAGGGGTCATGTTCCCAGAAGATGAATTGCTCGGAATCGATTATGTTATTCCAGATTACACGTATTTAATCAAAAATAAAGATAAAGTCAAAGGTGTGTTCATTACACACGGACACGAAGATCATATCGGCGGACTTCCTTTCTTATTAAAACAAGTGAACTTACCGATTTATGCGGGGAAAATTGCCCTTGGTTTAATCAAGGTCAAATTAGAAGAGCATGGTTTATTACGGACGGCGGAACTTCATGAAATTGATGAGGACTCGATCATCAAGTTCCGGAAGACAAGTATTTCATTCTTCCGGACGACACACTCGATTCCAAATTCGTTCGGTGTCGTCGTAAAAACGCCACAAGGCAATATCGTCCATACGGGGGACTTTAAGTTCGACTTCACACCAGTTGGGGAGCCTGCTGACTTAGCGAAGATGGCAGAACTCGGGAAAGAAGGCGTACTTTGTCTCTTATCTGACTCGACGAATGCTGAAGTTGAAGGATTTACAATGAGTGAACGGGTTGTCGGTGAAACGATTTCGGATGTTTTCCGGAAAGCGGATGGACGAATCATCTTTGCGACGTTCGCCTCGAACATTTATCGTCTCCAACAAGTCGTCAATGCCTCGGTCGAAGCAGGACGGAAAATCGTCGTCTTCGGTCGAAGCATGGACAAGGTCATGATGATTGGACAAGAACTTGATTTCATCAAGGCACCTAAAGGAACAATCATCGAACCGAACGAAATGAAACGGTATAAATCGAATGAAATTACGATTCTTTGTACAGGTTCGCAAGGAGAGCCGATGGCAGCGTTAAGCCGAATCGCCAATGGGACACACCGTCAGATTTCAATCATTCCTGATGATTTGGTCATCTTCTCATCTTCACCGATTCCAGGAAACGTTGTTTCGGTCGGGAAAACGATCAACCAGCTGTATAAAGCAGGAGCAGACGTGATGTATGGTAAGCTCAATGATATCCATACGTCAGGTCACGGTAGTCAGCAAGAGCAACTCTTGATGCTGCGCCTACTCAAGCCGAAGTACTTCATGCCGATTCACGGTGAATACCGTATGTTGAAAAAACACATGTCGCTTGCGATGGATGCGGGTGTTCCGGAAGAGAACTGTTTCGTCATGGATAACGGTGAAGTCTTAGCACTCGATGCCAATGCAGCAGCGATCACTGGTAAAATCCAGGCGAATGCGGTATACGTCGATGGAAAAGGGATTGGAGATATTGGAAACATCGTGTTACGCGATCGTCGTATTCTTTCGGAAGAAGGACTCGTCGTCGTCGTCGTCACACTCGACTCGAAAACAAACCGTCTTGTTTCTGGACCGGACATCATTTCCCGTGGATTCGTCTACATGCGTGAATCAGGCAACTTAATTAAAGATGCCGAGCGCTTGTTGAAACGTTCGTTAGAACAATCATTAACGAACCGAAACACGAAGTGGACAGATATCAAACAAGTCATCAACGATACATTAACACCTTATTTGACTGAAAAAACACAACGTCATCCGATGGTCATGCCGATCATTATGGAAGTTTAACGAAAAAAGCCATTTCCTGAATCAGGAAATGGCTTTTTTGTTTCAAGGCGTGGAAGAGCTCATGTGGCAGGTCCATATTCCTTGAATGGTTCTTTTTTATCGATTCGATCGTAAAACATGATGCCGTCTAAATGGTCATATTCATGCTGGCAAACGATGGCTTTCATACCTTTTAATCTTAATTTTACAGGAATTCCGTTATGATCGATGCCAGTAAGGGTAATACGCATATAGCGTGGCACGTGACCTTCGACTTCACGGTCGACGGATAGGCAGCCTTCACCACCAGTTAAAAACGTCTGTTCGACAGAGTGGCTGATGATTTTCGGATTATAGATTCCGAACTCTAAAAGATCGTCGCCGTCTGGAAGTCGAATCGCGAACATCCGCTTATTGACACCGATTTGAGGAGCAGCAAGACCTATCCCGCTACGCAAATCGTACTTTTCAGCTATTTCATCATCTTGACTGTTAGCAAGAAACTCGCGCATCAAGCGCATCGTTTCTTTATCTTCCTCACTGAGTGGGAAAGTAACTTCCACCGATCGTTCGTGAAGCGTCGGAACTTCTTCGCGTACGATTTCATTCATGGTGATCATGAACAACACCCCTTTCATCTATAAAAATTATAGCACAAGCGAAAGGGGAAATTCATAACTAACACAGTTACAAATAGTTGAATAGTACAGAAGGAGAAACAGAAGGTTTTTGTGAAAGGCGTCACAAATGACGGTCGTAAAAAAAAATAAAACATTTCCTTTGATTTTATAGGCGTTACAGTTTTATACTTGTAACGTAATGAACAAGACATCAAATCGTGTCGAGTCATGTTAATACAGTTTACTCAACTGAATAGGTACACAGATATATGTTCAAGAAAGGTCACACGGGACTTCGATTTTTGAACACTATTGGTATGTGGGCAAATCAGTCAGAGGAATATTTCGCTGAGCACAGTGAAAGGATGAGGTGAAAAGATGAACTTAAACATGTTTAAAAACGTGGAAGAAAACTTTGAAACGTTCCGCATTCTTGACGAGAAAGGTGAAGTCGTCAACAAAGACGCTATGCCGGATCTCTCAGATGAAGAATTAACGGAATTAATGCGTCGTCTCGTATACACACGTATCTGGGACCAACGTGCAATCTCACTCAACCGTCAAGGACGTCTTGGTTTCTATGCTCCAGTAGCAGGACAAGAAGCGTCAATGATCGGAACACAATTCGCACTCGATAAGGATGACTGGATTCTTCCTGGATACCGTGATATTCCACAGATGGTCTTCCATGGCTTCCCACTCTACAAAGCATTCTTGTTCTCACGTGGACACATCACAGGCGGTAAGATTCCTGAAGGTGTGAACGTCTTAATGCCACAAATCATCATCGGCGCACAAATCGTTCAAGCTGCCGGTGTTGCACTCGGTCTTAAGAAAAGTGGTAAAGAGCAAGTAGCAATCACATATACAGGTGATGGCGGTTCTTCACAAGGTGATTTCTACGAAGGAATGAACTTTGCTGGAGCATTCAAAGCCCCTGCAATCTTCGTTGTCCAAAACAACCGTTTCGCAATTTCGACGCCGGTTGAAAAACAATCAATGGCAAAAACAATTGCACAAAAAGCGGTCGCTGCCGGCATCAACGGTATTCAAGTTGACGGTATGGACGTTCTCGCAGTTTACGCTGCAACGAAACAAGCACGTGTCGAAGCACTCAACGGTGTACCGACATTGATCGAAACACTCACGTACCGTTACGGACCACACACACTCGCTGGTGATGATCCGACACGTTACCGTACAAAAGATATGGATGATGAGTATCAAGCTCAAGATCCACTCGTTCGTTTCCGTGCGTTCATGGAAACAAAAGGTCTTTGGAACGAAGACAAAGAAAACGAAGTCATCGAGCAAGCAAAAGCTGATGTGAAAGAAGCACTTGCACAAGCTGACAAAGAACCAAAACAAAAAGTTACTGACTTCATCAACGTGATGGCTGAAAAGTTACCACAAAACCTGCAAGAGCAGCTTGATGAGTATACAGCAAAGGAGTCGAAATAACCCATGGCACAAATGACGATGATCCAAGCGATCACTGACGCAATGCGCGTCGAGATGAAACGCGACGAGCAAGTTCTCTTGTTCGGTGAAGACGTCGGTAAAAACGGTGGGGTATTCCGTGCGACAGAAGGTCTTCAAGATGAATTAGGCGAAGACCGCGTCTTCGATACACCACTCGCCGAGTCAGGTATTGGTGGTCTTGCAGTCGGGTTCAGCTTGACTGGTTTCCGCCCAATCATGGAAATCCAATTCTTCGGTTTCGTTTTCGAAGTGTTCGATTCAGTAGCAGCTCAGCTCGCGCGTCTACGTTACCGTTCAGGTGGTACGTACAGTGCACCAGTTACAATCCGTTCACCATTCGGTGGTGGCGTTAAGACACCAGAACTTCACGCGGATAACTTAGAAGGATTGATGGCTCAGTCACCAGGACTTAAAGTCGTCATCCCGTCAACTCCGTACGATGCAAAAGGTCTTTTGATCGCGTCAATCCGCGATAACGACCCAGTCGTTTTCCTTGAGCACATGAAACTCTACCGTTCATTCCGTGGCGAGGTTCCTGAAGGGGACTACACGGTCGAACTCGGTAAAGCAGACATCAAACGTGAAGGTACAGACGTTACAATCGTCACGTACGGCGCGATGGTCCACGCTTCACTTAAAGCAGCTGAGGAACTTGAAAAAGAAAACATCAGCGTCGAAATCATCGACTTGATGACAATCAGCCCAATCGATATCGATACAATCGTTGCGTCAGTTAAGAAAACGAACCGTGTCGTTGTCGTTCAAGAAGCTCAAAAACAAGCAGGTGTGGCTGCAATGGTCGCAACTGAAATTCAAGAGCGTGCAATTCTTGATCTTGAAGCACCGATTCTTCGTGTAACGGCTCCAGATACAATCTTCCCATTCGCACAAGGTGAAGACGTCTGGATTCCAGACCACAAAGATATCGTTGAAAAAGTAAAAACAGTTTACAATTTCTAAGCGTGATTCGGAAAAAGGAGAGGGGAAATTCTCTCCTTGCTTCCGTTTTAAAGATAACAATTGACTAGAAGAGTGAAATAAAAGGAGGCATATTCAAATGGGTTTATTTGAATTCAAATTGCCGGATATCGGTGAGGGTATTCACGAAGGCGAAATCGTAAAGTGGTTCGTAAAAGCGGGCGACACAGTAAAAGAGGACGACGTTCTTCTTGAAGTTCAAAACGATAAAGCGGTCGTTGAAATCCCGTCACCAGTTGATGGTACAGTCAAAGAAGTAAAAGTAGACGAAGGTGTCGTTGCTGTTGTTGGTGACGTATTAATCTCATTCGACGTCGAAGGTGAAGGTTCAGCTCCTTCTGAAGAAGCAGCTCCTGAACAACCTAAAGCAGAAGAAAACGCAAAAGATGTCCAAGACACGGATCAAAAAGTCGAAGACAAGCCGACTGAAGTACAAATTCACAAATCAGAACGTGTTATCGCGATGCCTTCTGTCCGTAAATATGCACGTGAAAAAGGCGTTGACATCCGTGAAGTTCAAGGTTCTGGAGACAACGGTCGCGTCGTTAAAGAAGACATCGATGCATTTGCAAACGGTGGTCAATCTTCTACTGCACCAGCTTCAGAAGAAAAAGCATCTGCACAAGCATCTGCTCCTAAAGCTGAAGTGAAACCGTATGTTGCTGCTCAACCTGAGCTTGAAACACGCGAAAAAATCAAAGGTATCCGTAAAGCGATTTCGAAAGCAATGGTCAACTCGAAACATACGGCACCACACGTAACACTTATGGACGAAGTCGATGTAACGAACCTCGTGGCACTCCGCAAAAACTTCAAAGAAGTTGCTGCAGCACAAGGTACGAAATTGACTTACCTTCCGTTCGTCGTTAAAGCATTGACTGCGGCTGCTAAAAAGTACCCGACTATCAACGCTTCAATCGATGATGCTAACGAAGAAATCGTCTACAAAAACTACTTCAACATCGGTATCGCAGCGGATACAGATAACGGACTTGTCGTACCTGTCGTCAAAGACGCAGATCGCAAATCAATCTTCTCGCTCGCTGATGATATCAATGATTTAGCTGGTAAAGCACGTGATGGTAAACTTTCTGGTGAAGAGATGAAAGGCGGATCGATCACAATCACAAACATCGGTTCTGCTGGCGGACAATGGTTCACACCTGTCATCAACCACCCGGAAGTTGCAATCCTCGGTATCGGCCGTATTGCTGAAAAAGCAGTCGTTAAAAACGGTGAAATCGTTGCAGCACCAGTACTTGCACTTTCATTCAGCTTTGACCACCGTCTCATTGATGGTGCAACAGCACAAAACGCGCTTAACCTAGTTAAACGCTTGTTGAACGACCCACAACTTCTCATTATGGAGGGATAAGCAATGGTAGTAGGTGAATTCGCACAAGAAACAGATTTACTCGTAATCGGGGCCGGCCCTGGTGGTTATGTCGCTGCAATCCGTGGCGCACAACTCGGACTTAAAGTAACAGTCGTCGAACGTGAAAACGTCGGTGGTGTTTGCTTGAACGTTGGATGTATCCCGTCAAAAGCGTTAATTACAGCTGGACACAACTTCCAACATGCAAAAGGTTCGGACTCAATGGGGATCACGTCTGAGAACGTTGCAGTCGATTTCTCGAAAGTTCAATCTTGGAAACAATCAGTCGTTAACAAATTAACGGGTGGTGTTGGCGGCCTTCTTAAAGGTAACAACATCGAAACAGTCGTAGGGGAAGCATACTTCCAATCTGAAGATACAGTTCGTATCATCAACGAAGATTCTTCAACACCTTACAAATTCAAAAAATGTATCATTGCAACAGGTTCGACTCCAATCGAACTTCCAGCGTTCAAATGGTCTAAACGTGTCCTTTCTTCTACAGGCGCATTGAACCTTCCTGAACTTCCGAAAAAACTCATCGTCATCGGTGGCGGATACATCGGAATGGAGCTTGGTACAGCGTATGCTAACTTCGATACTGAAGTTGTCATCTTAGAAGGAACAAAAGACATCCTTTCTGGTTTTGAGCCGGCAATGACACAAGTCGTCAAGAAAAAGCTCAAACAAAAAGGGAACATCACAATCCACAACGAAGCACTTGCACAAAGTGTGGAAGAGACAGAAGACGGCGTTAAAGTAACGTTCGAAGTGAAAGGTGAAACACAAACAGTTGAAGCGGACTACGTCCTCGTCACTGTCGGTCGTCGCCCGAACACTTCTGATCTCGGTCTTGAGATGGCTGAAGTTAAACTTAGCGAGCGCGGACTTGTCGAAATCGACGATCAGTGCCGTACGTCTAACGAAAACATCTACGCAATCGGGGACATCGTTCCTGGACCACCACTTGCGCACAAAGCATCTTTTGAAGCGAAAATCGCTGCTGAAGCTGCTGCTGGACACCCGGCATACCTCGACTATAGCGCGATTCCTGCGGTTGTCTTCACAGACCCAGAACTCGCAACAGTCGGTTATACAGAAGCACAAGCGAAAGAAGAAGGTCTTGATTACCTCGCTTCTAAATTCCCTTATGCTGCAAACGGTCGTGCCCTTGCACTCAACGAGCCAGACGGCTTCTTGAAAATGATCACACGCAAATCAGACGGTCTCTTGATCGGTGCTCAAATCGCTGGTACAGGCGCATCTGACATGATCGCAGAGATGGGACTCGCAATCGAGTCTGGAATGACTGCTGAAGATATCGCACTCACAATCCACGCACACCCTTCACTTGGTGAAATCGCGATGGAAACTGCTGAAGTTGCAATCGGTAGCCCAATCCACATCATGAAATAAGCTTTAAGCCCTTAAGCGGGGAGCCGACCGCTTAAGGGCTTTTTTTCATTATCATATGCAAGAGGCTAAGGTGTGGTCTTGGTAAAATAAAAAGTACGGGCGGAGGATTTGATATCCTGCGCCCGTACTTTTTTGAGAAGCTGTAACGTCTGCTTTCGTTTGAATCATCGAATGGCATTCGATTGTTGAATGACTTTAATTGTTTCGAGTGAATGATCCTCAAGCCCTTGGACAGGAAGACCCGCTTCGATGTTTTCTTTAATATATGCTAAGTTATCCGTCGTAATCATCTCACCAGGAATGAAAATCGGGATGCCCGGGGGATAGACCATCATGAATTCCGCAGAAATCCGTCCTACGGCTTGCGCGAGCGGAATCGTTTCCGTTTCTTCGTAGAAGGCATCACGTGGACTTAATGCGAGTGCAGGTATGTCAGGCAACATGATAGAATGTGAAGTCGTTTTCGCACCTGTATCACGGTACCGCTCAACGAGCTCAGTCATTCCAGTCAGTAAGGCGTCAATCGTTTCCTCAGAATCACCTGATGTGATGATTAAGAGGATGTTATTCAAATCTGATAGTTCGACTTCAATCCGGTGCTCTTCGCGTAAGAACTCTTCGACGAGGTGACCCGAAATACCGAGTCCTTTGACCGAAATCAATACCTTAGTCGGGTCGAACGCGAATGTCGCACTCGAATGTAAGTCCGATTCACCGAAGACGGCGAGGTAAGGCAACTTAGCGAGACCCATCCGCATCCGTGCCGATAGTTCAAGTGCGCGTCGGTTCATTGCCTCACCATTGATCGCGAGATGGCGCCGTGCACAATCGAGTGAAGCGAGTAACAGATACGATGTTGAAGTCGTCGTCAACATCGAGAGGACAGTCTGGACTTTATCGGGCGAGACCAGACCTCGGCGGACGTTCAAGACAGAACTTCCTGTGAGTGATCCACCCAGTTTGTGCACACTCGTAGCGGCTAAGTCAGCCCCTGCTTGCATTGCTGATAGCGGCATATCATCGTGGAAGCCGATATGGACGCCGTGTGCTTCGTCGACGAGGACAGGGATCCCTTTCCCATGAGCAAGCTTGACGATGCTCTCAAGGTCGCCTGCAACACCGAAGTACGTCGGGTTAATGACAAGTATCGCCTTCGTATCAGGATGAAGACTGAGGGCACGTTCGACGGCACTTGGTGTGATACCGTGAGCAATTCCAAACATTTCATCAAATTCAGGGTGAATGAAAATCGGGTGCGCTCCAGAAAGAACGATAGCCGACATGATCGATTTATGGACATTTCGCGGAACGAGGATTTTATCGTCCGGACCGACGACGCTCATGATCATTGCCATGATTGCCGTTGACGTTCCTTGGACAGAGAAAAACGTTTCATCTGCATGGAATGCTTGTGCCGCCAATTGATGGGCATCTTTGATAATCGTTTTCGGATGATGTAAATCATCGAGTGGAGCGATGTTGATTAAATCGATATCGAGTGCATTTTGACCGATGAACGATCGAAATGCAGGATCCATTCCTTGCCCATTTTTATGACCAGGAATATGAAATTGAATTGGTTGACGTTTCGCATGCGCGAGTAGCGCATCGAATAAAGGTGTATCGAGCTGTGTTAAGCTTTTTGTTTGCACCAGATTTCCCCCCTTAAAACCGAATAAAAAAACAATCAAACAAGCTAACTATAACAAGTTTTCATAACGTTGCAACTGTTTTATCTTCGATTTCATTGTAAAATAAGAATCGTGAAGAAAGGATGTGTCAGGATGGCTCTTAATTATCCCATCAACCCAGACTGGTCGACGAAGGAAATCGTCACCGTCATTGATTTTTTTAACATCGTTGAAGAAGCTTACGAAAAAGGTGTGTCACGTGAAGAATTTATGCGGACATATAAAGCCTTCAAGAAAATCGTGAATGCGAAGTCGGAAGAAAAACAACTCGATCAATTCTATTTCGAAGAAACAGGTTGCTCCAGTTACCGTGCGGTCCAACAAGCAATCAAACAAGACGAACCGATTTTACGAATGAAAAAATGAAGAATGATTAAGAGAGAAAGGCGAGGATTCCATTCGGAATTCCTTGTCTTTTTTTAGTGTGCATCCTACATATATCCTGAAAGGGAAACCGATTAGTTGTTTAGAATAAAGAAAAATGGGTTATATATTACATACAAGACGATATCGTTAAACTGTAATTTTTAAAAATAGATGCTTTACATCTAAGTTGAATCGTACTATTATAGATTCAATCCACTAATTAGTCGCAATTGTCTGATAATTAAAACGTTCATTTATCTCGCGAAGGAGTGTGGTTACTGTGAAACAAGTAATAGAAGCATACAAGAGAAAAGATGCAGAAAAACGCATTCCGGTATTGCGTCTCGAAATTGATTATGAGCTCGCAACATTGCACGATGCAATCGTAGAAAGTGATGCAGAAGCGGTTGGTGCCAGTAAAGAGCGTCTCGAAAAATACCGCCAAGAAATGGTGTTATTAGAGGCATGATTCAGTAAACGATAAACTAAAAATCAAATAAATTAAATCAATCAACCAGCGAAAATTTTCGCTGGTTTTCTTTTTTTGTTACTATGGAAAAGACAGGAATCATATAAAAGGAGTGAGGCGCATGCAAGGCATAGAGTTACATGCTATCGATTTAATGAAACGAGCGGGTAAATATATCCGTCAGATGATAGACCATGCGTATCATATCGAAGAAAAAACGAATAAAAGTGACTTAGTGACGGAGATTGACAAAAATGTCGAAGATTTATTAATTGAAGGTATCCTGAATCAGTATCCAGATCATCATATATATGGAGAAGAAGGGCGTGCGGCGCGACCTGAAACATTGGGTGGCACGATTTGGTTCGTCGATCCGATTGACGGCACGATGAATTTCATTCGCCAAAAACGCTTATTTGCGATTTCGATTGCCATCATGGTAGAGGGCGAACTTCAGTATGGATTTGTGTATGACGTCATGGCGGATGAGATGTTTCATTGCATTAAAGGACAGGGCGCATTCGAAAATGGAATTCGATTAGCGCCAATTGAAGAGAAGCCGGTTAATGATGCGATCATCTGTATGAATGCGACGTGGGTGACTGCCAATCGAAGAATTGATGCAGCATTGCTAGCGCCACTCGTAAAAGACGCTGTTGGGGTTCGGGCAGTCGGTGCCGCCTCGCTTGAACTCGCTTGGGTCGCCGCGGGGCGTGTTGACGGCTACATTACGATGCGAAACATGCCATGGGATTACGCAGCTGGACAACTGTTGATTGAGGAGCTTGGAGGGCGCGTCGGGACAATTGAAGGCGACGCGATGACTTTCCAAGAACAAACGAGTGTTCTTGCAGGGAGTCGGACATTTGTCGCAGACGTATTGACGTATGTAAACAAATAAAACGCCCTTGAACTACCTCCACCTACGCTTCGCTTAGAGGTGGAGGATTCCTGAGTGATCCGACCTGACGGTCGAAACCTGATCAGGCTAACCCCGTCGTCCCGACGGTTGAAGAAGCTAAGAGGCGTTCAGCTTCTTGTTTGAGGTTCAGTCCTGCGTTCACATCACGGTCGTGGTGGATGCCGCAACTCGGGCATGTCCATTCACGCAAGCCAAGATGTTTCACGTCTTTGTGTTGATGTCCGCAACTGGAACACAGTTGACTAGAGGCGAAGGTCTTGCCGACTTTCACGACGGTCTTTCCGTACCATGCCGCCTTGTATCCGAGCATGCGGAAGAACTCCGACCAACTGACCTCAGAGATGGACTTGCTCAACTTGCGATTCTTCTGCATGTTCTTCACTTGCAAGGTCTCGATGCCGATGACGTCGTGGTTTTTGACGATCTCGGTCGACACCTTGTGCAGGAAATCGGTTCGCTTGTTGGCGATCTTCTCGTGGATGCGGGCGACCTTTCGCTTCTGCTTCTGGTAGTTCTTCGCCTCGGAAAGTGTTACTTTCTTGTCCAAGGCCAACCGTTGACGACGAGAAAGCTTGCGTTGCTCGCGCGCCAGCTTTTGCTCAAGCGAACGGAAGTAACGGTCGTTCTTGTATACCTTGTATACCGTGCCGTCCGACAGGACGGCGAAGTGCTTCAATCCGACATCGACGCCGACGGATGAGCCCGTCTTCGGCATTTCGTTGCTCTCCTGCTCGACGAGCAGGGAGACGAAGTATTTTCCTGAAGCGTTACGCCGGATGGTCGCGTTCAAGATGCGTCCGACGACCTGCCTCGAGTTAGCGAAACGCACCCATTTCAACTTCGGGAGTTTTAACTTGTTGCCGACGATCGAGACATCAGGAAGTTGAGACTTACCTTGAATGTTCGTCTTGTACGATTGAACGGGATTGCTCTTCGACTTGAAGCGAGGCCATTCGTTCTGTTTCTTGAAGAAGCGGTCAAAGGCATCAGCAAGATGTTTGACGCTCGTCTGCATAGACGTGCTATCGACTTCCTTCAGCCAGTCGAACGCCTGCTTCAACGACGGGAGTTCTTTCGAACAAGACCCGAAGGACAGTCCTTTCCCTGTCGCTTTATACGTCTCATCCCACTTCGCTAAGAAGTGGTTGAAGACGAAGCGCGAACAACCGATCGTCTTCGCGATCAGGATTTCCTACTCTTTTGTCGGATAGATTCTGAATTTGTAGGCCTTGTGAGTCAACATGATGTTCACCTCCTTACAACGGATATACCTGAAAGAGAGGGTGGCGATTCATCTCCCACTTTCACTAGGGCTTCACCCTGATCGTTTAGAAGTGGGCATATTCTCGCCTGATTTTGATAAAGGACGTTTTAGACTGTAGACAAAGTGCTATCGGGAGATACAGCGTCTTTTTTCGTTGCTTTCCTCGGGCGAGGCGCAAGCCGTTACTCCTTGATCTTCACGGACTACGAACAGGGTCTTGCCTGCCTCTGAAAGTGCGTTAAACACGAACTTTTTCCCGTATGAGTCACCAAACGCGACGCTTTTTTAGGTAATGCCGTGAAGGAAATCCAGACCTGCAGACGGTTTAGAGCGCAATCCGTCTTGAATCGCTTTTAAAGCGAAAAGCAATCGGTCGTGACCCTGCAGCTTTGCTGTAGCGGCGCGGAAGATTGCCGCTTTGAAGACGAGACGAGACAGGGAAGCGCGAACGGATTGCTTCTCGATATCGCATGCTCATGCTTCATAAGTTTGTCTACACGCTGAAACGCCCATAAAGGACGTTTAAGACTGTCTCCGAAGGCGGGCTTTCAAAACAAAACCGACGCCCATCGAAACAAATACTAGAAGTAGCGAGATGAAGACCATCAGCATGTTTTGTTCAGCGATGAAAATCCCGATCGCTGCCATCGAACCTACTGCTAATACTGCCAACAATAAAAAGACGAACCGCATATCATTTCCCCCTCGTTTTACGTGAGTACGTATTTAGTTTAGCGTGAAACGGGGTCAATGAAAAGGCTTTCGCTATAAGCTTGAATCATAGTCATTGCCAACTGCCACTCAACCTGTGCTATACTCTTAAAGTTGACCGAAAGTAATGTTGGATTATTTAAATGAATAGAAAGAGGTACACACTTATGACAACTTTAGTAAGAACTGATTTACGCAACGTCGCGATCATCGCCCACGTTGACCATGGTAAAACGACACTCGTCGATGAGCTTTTAAAACAATCTGGGACATTCCGTGCGAATGAACTAGTTGAAGAACGCGCAATGGACTCAAATGATATCGAGCGTGAACGCGGAATCACAATCCTCGCGAAAAACACAGCAATCGATTATAAAAATACCCGCATCAACATCGTTGATACACCAGGTCACGCCGATTTCGGTGGAGAAGTTGAACGTATCATGCGTATGGTAGATGGCGTTATCCTCGTCGTCGATGCACGTGAAGGCTGTATGCCACAAACACGTTTCGTATTGAAAAAAGCACTCGAGCAAGGATTACAACCAATCGTCGTCGTCAACAAAATCGATAAGCCGATGGTTCGTCCACTCGAAGTCGTCGATGAAGTCGTCGATCTTTTAATCGATCTTGGCGCAGACGAAGATCAACTCGAATTCCCAGTCGTTTATGCATCGGCAGTCAACGGCTCAAGTTCATTTGAACCTGAACTTGATAAACAAGAAGATACAATTACGAACGTTCTTGATTTGATTCTTGAGCACACACCAGCACCTGTCGATAACAGCATGGATCCACTTCAGTTCCAAGTTACGATGCTTGATTATGACAACTACCTTGGTCGTATCGGAGTTGGTCGTGTTTTCCGTGGAGAAATCAAAGTCGGCGATAGCGTTTCGCTTTCTAAACTTGATGGATCAATCAAAAACTTCCGTGTAACGAAATTATTCGGATACTTCGGCCTTAAACGCGTTGAGATCGAAGCGGCGAAAGCTGGAGACTTGATCGCAATCGCAGGTATGGAAGATATCAACGTCGGTGAAACAGTGTGTCCAACGTCACACGTCGATCCACTTCCATTGCTTCGGATTGATGAGCCAACACTTCAAATGACGTTCATCGTCAACAACTCGCCATTCGCTGGTCGTGAAGGGGATCTCGTTACTTCACGTAAAATCGAAGAGCGTCTTGAAAAAGAACTTGAAACAGATGTTTCGCTTCGTATCGAAAACACAGATTCTCCTGACCGCTGGATTGTTTCAGGTCGTGGTGAGCTTCACCTTGGTATCTTGATCGAAAACATGCGTCGTGAAGGTTACGAAATTCAAGTTTCGAAACCACAGGTAATCATCAAAGTTGAAGATGGCGTTAAAGTCGAGCCTTTTGAGCGCGTCGTCATCGATACTCCTGAAGAGTATACTGGTGGAGTCATGGAATCGATCGGTCTCCGTAAAGGTGAATTGACGAACATGCAAACAATGGATAACGGTCAAACGAAAATGGAATTCATCGTTCCTTCACGCGGTTTGATTGGTTACCGTAACGAATTCTTATCTGCAACACGCGGATACGGCATCATGAACCACACATTCGAAGAGTACCGTCCGTTCATCAACGCAGACATCGGTGGTCGTCGTAGTGGTGTTATGGTTTCGATTGAAACAGGAAAAGCGACTGCTTACGCAATCTCTGCTCTTGAAGACCGTGGAACGATCTTCATCGAGCCAGGCCTTGAAGTATATGAAGGAATGATTATCGGGGAATGTAACCGTGACGTCGATCTCGCTGTTAACGTTGTTAAAGCGAAACAATTGACGAACATGCGTGCATCTGCGAAAGATACGACAAACGTTCTTAAACGTCCACGTGTCTTCTCACTTGAAGAATCATTAACATTCTTGAATGAAGATGAGTACTGTGAAATTACACCGGAATCAGTTCGTCTTCGTAAACAAGTGTTGAACAAGAACGAACGTGAAAAACAAGACAAACGTCGTCGTCTTGGAAAAGACTGAGTTCTTAACAATGTAAGGGGGACTGGCAATGTCTGCACAACCTGCCGTTGCTTCTGATTTCTCGAAATTCGATATTCCTGCCGTCGCCAGGTTTCTTGGCGTCGGGAGTGATCCGAATAACTTAAGTGCGGGTTTCAATGCATTGATGATTACGGTCGTCATTTTGACGCTCGTCGTGTTTAAGCTAGGTTTTGCAAAGGAATTAGCTTGGTGGAAATCGCTGATCGTCTATCTTTTATTAGCTGTCTTTTCAGCGGCTTTAACACTCGTCTTTTGGACGTGGCCGATTCCTGAAGTATTGCTTGCGATGGTCGCCATCCTCGGGATTTATCGTTTCCGGATGTGGCGTGTCAAACGCGATCGAGAACAGACTGCATCTTAAATTCATTTGATTCGTTTAAAAGTCCGTCTTCCTTGTGAAGGCGGACTTTTTGTTTTATCGTTCAATCGGTAAATAAAGGAATAGAAACGAGAAAGTCAGGGGAAAAACCTTTAAGGAGTGATGAAAATGAATAAATGGAGCTGGCTCGCCCCGCTGAGTCTTACGATGTTATTAGTCGGTTGCGCGACTGATTCAAAGACGGAGGAGTCGAGTCAAACAGATGCTAAACAAGAGACTGAAGAGGGAGCCGACATCATTTTCGAGTCCCTGCAGGCACCTTGGAATGTCGAGATGTCAGGGGATACATTTTATATTACAGAACGAGATGGAAAAATCGTCGAAGGAACGCAAGGGGATTATTCGCGAACAGCCCCACGTCTGACGGAAGAAGTCGTGGCGGAAGGGGAAGGTGGACTACTTGGAATGGCCCTTGATCCCGACTTTGAAGAGAATCAGCTCGCTTATGTATACCATACGTATGAACAAGCAGGTGAGCTACGGAATCGTGTCATTTCAATCGAACGGAAGGATGGGGACTGGACGGAGAAAAGCATTTTACTGGATGGCATTCCTGGGTCCTCGATTCATAATGGCGGTCGAATCGAGATTGGGCCGGATGGTTACCTGTACGTCACAGCAGGAGATGCTGCAGTTCCCGAGAATGCACAGAAGCTATCCTCTTTGGCCGGAAAAATTTTACGGATGGACTTAACGGGAGAGCCGGTTGAAGGGAATCTGGAGGGTTACGTCTATAGTTATGGTCATCGTAATCCACAAGGTCTTGTTTTTGTCGGAAATCAGCTTTTTGCGACCGAACATGGTCAAAGCGGACATGATGAAATCAATAAAATTGAACAGAAAAATTATGGATGGCCGTTGATTGAAGGGATGGAAAAACAACAAGGATTAGTCACACCGTGGTATGAAGTAGGAAATCGCTCCGTTGCACCAAGCGGGGTGACGGAACTTGATGGGAAGTTGTATTTCGGTACGTTGGTCGGGCAGAGCCTTCGCTCGATTGAAGAGAGCACGAAGCAAGTCGAACAAGTCGTAACGGATCGTGGACGCATTCGTGACGTCATGACAGATGGAACTGCACTATATTTCCTTACGAACAATACGGACGGCCGTGGAAATCCTGAGAAGAATGATGATGTTTTTGTCCGCTTCGACCCGTAAAGATATGAAAAGCTCCTTCGACATCATCCGGATGTCACAGGAGCTCAAAGTTACTTCAGCATAGAAAGTAAGCCGTCACCATCTTTTTTTAGTAGACGCCCACGTCGGATATAAGTTAAAGTTCCCAGTTGCTTCGCGCGCAATCGTCCGTTGCTCGATACGCTCATTGCATTCATCGCACAAATAGATGCGAACCGGTTTGTTACGTAAGCGTTTTGCTGCGAAGGACCAGTCGTCGATCGTTTCGCGTTTATCGCAGATAGTACATTTTACACGCATTTCGAGGTCCTCCTCTTTTTTTACTAGTATACCATATTAAAAGATTATTCAGATGTAAAAAAGGGAATTGAATGACATGACTCGAAACTAAGTCAGTAAGATAAATAGGGGGGTGACACCATGGCAAATAAAATGGAACATCGTCTGAATCTAAAGCAACTCGAAGCGTTATCCGATTTACCACTCGTTTTTTTAATCACGCACGATCAATCGAAAAGTTGGCCCATCACCCATGCAATCAGTTGGGTTTATGCAAAAGATGAACAAACGGTCCGATTTGCGATTGAAGCCGATTCGCATATCGTCAAGACGTTGGCAGAGCATCCTGTTTTCACATTGATTTTCTTTGCCGATCAATCTGCCTATAGCTTGACGTGTACGGAGGTGAAGCGCTGGGATCCGGCAGCCGAAGTGCCATTAAAGCTTGCATTTTACGAAGGAATGGTAGAAGAAGTACGCGATATTTTATTTTACGGAGCCGCTGTATCCAATCGTCCTCGTATCGAGAAAACGTATGACGAAACGGCAGCGTTACGTCTAGATCAACAAATGCATGCGATTCTAAAAGCGTAACATTCATCAAAACTCGACTCTAAAGGGGCGAACGATGGAATGAAAAAAATATACGTGCTCGATACTAATGTCATGCTCCACGATCCATTATCTTTATTTCAATTCCAAGAACATGATGTCGTCATACCGGCAATCGTCTTAGAAGAGCTGGACGGAAAAAAACGAAACATGGATGAAGTCGGGCGAAATGCTCGAGAGACCGCGCGGATTTTGGATCAATTAAGGGAAGCGGGTCATCTTCATGCAGGAGTACCGCTCGGAAATGGCGGCATCCTCCGTGTCGACATCGGTGACACGATCAGTGACGTCTCACCGTTCACACATGAATCGAATGACAATAAGATTCTCGAGTTGGCGTGGTCGATTCATCGGGAACAGCAGGAACTACAGAGTGGACGTGACGTCATTCTCGTCTCAAAAGATATTCTCGTTCGTGTAAAGGCAGATGCGTACGGACTTGTCGCAGAAGATTACTTGACGGATCATATTGCGGATTTGACAGGGTTATATACGGGTTTCATTGAAGCAGTCGTCGACCAGGAATACATCGATGCCTTTTACGAAGACAAACGACTCTCAGTGGATATCTTGAATGAAAAAGTTTATCCGAATCAATTCGTCATTTTAAAAAGCAATGTATCGAAAGCTTCAGCTTTCGCTGTCGTCGATCAGGAATTGCCTATCATCCGGGCACTTTCGCTTGATATCAATCAAGTATGGGGTGTCGTCCCCCGTAACGTTCAACAGCGCATGGCGTTCGAATTGTTACTTCGGGATGATGTTCCGCTCGTTACACTCGTCGGCAAGGCAGGAACGGGGAAAACATTGCTCGCACTTGCGGCCGGGTTGTTGCAAGTCGAAGATGAACATCGTTATAAAAAACTAGTCGTCGCGCGTCCTGTCGTTCCGATGGGAAATGACATCGGCTATTTACCGGGTGAGATGGAAGAGAAGCTTCGACCATGGATGCAACCGATTTATGATAATTTGGAGCATTTGTTCAATACGGGTTCGGGTGATGAACTTGGAAATATCCTAGCGGGCATGAAATCGATTCAGCTTGAGGCATTAACTTATATCCGCGGGCGGAGTATGCCGGGACAGTTCATCATCATCGATGAAGCACAAAACTTAACGAAACATGAAGTGAAAACGATTTTGACTCGTGTCGGGGAAAACTCGAAAATTGTTCTCGTCGGGGATCCGCAACAAATTGACCATCCGTATCTCGATGAATATTCAAATGGTCTATCCTATGCAGTTGAACGGTTAAAAGGTGAACAAATGACAGGGCACGTCAAACTCGTCAAAGGGGAACGGTCGAACCTCGCGCGTCTTGCGGCCGACTTGCTTTAAAAAATAAAACTGCCCTCTTTTCCTTCAGTCGTTAACGTTAGAAGGAAAAGAGGGCAGTTTGCTATTAGATGACAGTGATCCGATTGACCGAACGGACGACTTGATCTTGATAAAGTAAATGAACGGGACCATCGGTTAAGACTTTCCCGTCTTTTGAAAATTGTAAGTAGAGTTGAGGCAGTACCTCGAGTGGGAGTTCGACGGTATCGATTCCTTCAAAACGTAATTGTGAGGCATCGTTTAGTACTTCGGCATTTGTGATGAATGGAAGGAGTGGCATCGCGAACGTCCCGCGGAGTGCGTCATCTTTTTCTTCGCGCGTCATCGGTTTATTGTGATCGGTCCGACTCCCTTCCGTAATCCCCTTGTCCCAAGCAGCCCCCATTTTCGCATAGTATGCTTCAGCGGCATTATGCTCTGTCTCTTGTCCGATTTGTTCGACCGCAATCTTACGATCGTCAAAGATCCAGACGGTTGGATCAATCGTTAATGTGTACCGTACCTTACCTGTGATTGGAAAAATCATCTCTATTCCCCCTAAATGTGTGAATGCTACAAATCCATTATACCGAAACGTTGAATTGTTAGCGAAAGTAAGGTAAAGTTTATCTATAACAGGAACGCGTCATTTGATGAGGAGGGATTGGATTGTCAACTGAAATCGGGACAGTTCATCGCCAGCGCGCTCTTGAGCTACTAGAAGCGGATGCCCATAAAATCCGCCGGTTGATCGAGGTCCAGCTTGCGAATTTAACGATGCCACAATGTCCTCTTTATGAGGAAGTATTGGATACACAAATGTTCGGATTGTCACGCCAAATTGATTTTGCCGTTCGTCTTGAACTGATTGATGCGAGTGAAGGGAAACAATTACTCGAATCACTTGAACAGCAACTATCTGACTTACATGATGCGGAGACGTGCTGATTTTCTACTCAAACGTGAAATGCGGCGTTTGGGTATTTTTTTTTAGAACTAGAAAAGGGACGTGTACATATGCAATCGAAGTTTAAAGAAAGACGAGCATTTTTTGACTTTCGCTTGTTCTTTACGATGTTGATTCTGATGGCAATCAGTACGGTGATGGTTTATAGCGCTAGTGTTTGGAACGGTGGTGATTATGCGAACACTTCGTTTTTCGAGAAACAACTGATGTTTGACGGCTTGGCAATCGTGGCATTTTTATTTGTTGCGCATCTCAATCATGAAGTGCTTCGAGGTCCGATTTTTCGTTTAGTCTTGTATCTCATCACATGGGTGATGTTGATGGCGACGTTGTTTTCTGAACCGTTGAACGGGGCACGAGCGTGGTTGAACTTTGGTGTTTTTTTGATTCAACCGATCGAGCTCTGTAAATTCGTCTTAGTCGTCGGGTTAGCGAATTACTTTGATCAAAAACAAAAAGGGACGTTGAATGGCGTAATCGGAATCGTTCATCACTTCATCCACCGTCAAATCTCTCCCTCTTCCGCGGGCAAGCGGATGTTACTTAGTTTGTCTGATTGGATTTTAATTCCGATGCTCGTCTTGCTGGCACCTTATGCAATCATCATCCGGATGCAACCCGATGATGGGGGATTGTTCATCTTGTTGTTGATTACGGCAATGATTTGGTTTGCTGTCGGATTACCGAGTGGTTACATCACATTAGGGTTCATCGCAGTACCGTTAGTTGGTTTCTATGCGTATAATAATTTTTCAGAGAATCAGCTGAAACGAATTCATGTCATCTTTAACCCGTTCCTCGATGCGGAGGGAAAAGGCTATCAATTGATCAATTCGGTCATTTCAATTGCCCATGGAGGCGTGTTCGGCGTCGGGTTAGGGAACAGTTTTCAGAAATATGGGTATCTACCTGAACCAGAGACCGATTACATCATGTCAATCATTTCGGAAGAACTTGGATTTGTCGGCGTACTTGTCGTCCTTGGATTACTGTTTTTCTTAATGTTTCAAGGTGCGAGAATCGCCCAAAAATGTGTTTCGCTGTATTCAAGCATGATGGCGATTGGTATTTCTTCCATCATATTCATCCAGACAACGATCAATATCGGTGCCATGTCAGGCTTGTTCCCGGGAACCGGGGTCACGTTACCATTCATCAGTTACGGGGGGTCTTCGTTACTCGTCATGAGTACGATGCTCGGTGTGCTGGCGAATATTTCCATGCAAAATAAACATCGAATAGCGTATCATAAAGAAGTGCAAGATGCACGGACGATGAGCGCAACGAGTTCATTAACAAAAGGGGGAGCATCAGTTGACAAAAATTAAAAAGATTCTTGTAGCAAACCGTGGTGAAATCGCAATCCGAGTATTTCGGGCAGCAACCGAATTAGGCATTCGGACAGTTGCGATTTATTCGAGAGAAGACATGGGATCGCTTCACCGTTATAAAGCAGACGAAGCATATCGGATTGGTGAGGGGAAGAAACCAATCGAAGCGTACCTAGACATTGAAGGTATCATCGCAACTGCTAAAAAAGCAGAGTGTGACGCGATTCACCCAGGGTATGGTTTTCTGTCTGAAAACATTGAACTCGCAAAACGTTGCCGTGAAGAAGGCATCATCTTCATCGGTCCACAAGAAGAACATCTTTATAAATTCGGTGACAAGGTACGAGCGCGTACGACAGCAATCGAAGCCGGCTTACCAGTCATTCCGGGAACGGACGGTCCGATTTCAACGATGGAAGAAGCCTATGCTTTTGCTGAAAAAACAGGTTATCCATTGATGGTTAAAGCTTCTCTTGGTGGAGGGGGACGCGGTATGCGCGTTGTCCGGACAGAGGAAGAGCTGCCGGAAATGATTGAGCGTGCGAAATCAGAAGCATTAAAGGCTTTCGGATCAGACGAAATATACATTGAGAAATTAATTGAACGACCGAAACATATCGAAGTCCAAATCATTGGCGATGCCCATGGTAATATCATTCACTTGTTCGAACGTGATTGCTCTGTTCAGCGTCGACATCAAAAGGTTGTCGAAGTGGCACCATGTGTCACGCTTTCCGATGCAGGACGGAAGAAAATTTGTGACGCGGCAGTAACGCTAATGAAACACGTCGGGTACGAGAATGCAGGAACAGTCGAGTTCCTAGTGACGCAAGATGAATCGTTCTACTTTATCGAAGTTAACCCGCGTGTCCAGGTCGAGCACACAATCACGGAGATGATTACAGGCGTCGACATCGTACAAACGCAAATCCGGGTGGCAGAAGGTGAGTCGCTTCATAGTGAGCTCGTTGGAATTCCGGTGCAAGAAGAGATTCAGATGCTTGGTTTCGCGATTCAAAGCCGGATTACATCGGAAGATCCAGAAAACGGCTTTTTACCCGATACGGGAAAAATTAAAGCTTACCGCTCACCCGGCGGTTTCGGAGTCCGTCTTGACGGAGGGAATGCTTACGTCGGTGCAGAAATCTCACCATACTATGATTCACTGCTCGTTAAAATCTCAACGCACGGCCTGACGTACGATCAAGCTGTCGCGAAGATGAGCCGAAACTTAAGTGAGTTCCGGATCCGTGGAATCAAAACAAACATTCCGTTCCTAAGCAACGTCTTGAAACACCATGCATTCATCAGTGGTGACTACAACACGTCCTTCATCGATGATACGCAAGAATTATTCATCTTCCCGAAACGGCAAGACCGTGGAACAAAGTTATTAACGTATATCGGCGAAGTTTCTGTCAATGGATTCCCTGGTATCGGAAAAATCGACAAACCGTTAGCACGTGACGTTCGGATTCCGAAAGATTTACCAACGACGTATCAAGCGGGCACGAAAGCGTTACTTGATGCAGAAGGGCCGGTTGGTGTTGCGAATTGGTTGAAAGCACAAGAACAGGTCTTGTTGACAGACACGACGTTCCGGGATGCACACCAGTCGTTACTTGCGACGCGGATGCGGACGAAAGATTTAGTAGCGATTGCAGAAGCAGAAGCAAAACTCTTGCCGGAATTGTTCTCGGTCGAGGCGTGGGGTGGCGCGACGTTCGATGTAGCATATCGTTTCTTGTCAGAAGATCCTTGGACTCGTTTAATGAAATTACGTGAACAAATGCCAAACGTCTTGATTCAAATGCTATTACGTGGTGCGAATGCAGTCGGTTATAAAAACTATCCGGACAACGTCATTCATGCTTTCGTCAAGGAAGCGGCCCAAGCAGGCGTTGATGTCTTCCGAATCTTTGATAGCTTGAACAATCCGGAATCAATCCAATTAGCAATTGACGCGGTCTTACCGACAGGGAAGATTGCAGAAGCAGCCGTCTGTTATACAGGCGATCTGTTCGATGCGAATCGTCCGAAGTATCACTTACCGTATTACGTCAAGTTAGCGAAACAATTGGAAGCAAGTGGCGCGCACATCATCGCAATCAAAGATATGGCGGGTCTGTTAAAGCCGGAAGCAGCGTATGCGTTAGTCTCTGCTTTAAAAGATGCAGTCGATTTACCGATCCACCTCCATACACATGATGCGAGTGGGAACGGAATCTACACGTATGCCCGTGCAGTCGATGCCGGTGTTGACGTCGTCGATGTCGCTGCTTCGAGTATGGCCGGCTTAACGAGTCAACCAGCAGGAGGAAGTTTAATCCATGCGCTGAGTGGACACCCGCGTCAGCCACTTGTTTCAGCACAGAAATTCGAACAAATTTCAGATTATTGGCAAGATGTTCGTCACTTGTATAAAGCGTTCGAACTCGATATGTTAGCACCGAATCCAACCGTTTACGACCATGAAATGCCGGGCGGTCAATATTCGAATCTTCAACAACAGGCAAAAGCAGTAGGACTCGGAGATCGTTGGTCGGAAGTCAAGAGTATGTACGCCCGCGTCAACATGTTGTTTGGTGACATCGTCAAAGTAACACCGTCGTCTAAAGTAGTAGGAGATATGGCCTTGTTCATGGTCCAACATCACTTGACAGAAGAAGACGTCTTACATCGTGCGAGTGGGCTCGATTTCCCGGATTCAGTCGTCGAACTGATGAAAGGTGAGCTTGGCACACCTCCGGATGGGTTCCCGAAACAAGTGCAAGATGCGATCCTCAAAGGTGTCGCACCATTAACAGAACGTCCAGGGAAAATGATGGAGCCGCTTAACTTTGATGCCATCAAACACGAATTGTTTGAAAAGCTCGAACGACCGATTACTGAATTTGATGCGCTTGCGTACGCGCTTTATCCGAAAGTATTCATGGATTATAGTTCATATGTCGCACGTTATGGAGACGTCTCGGTCCTTGATACGAGTACATTCTTCCACGGCATGCGACTCGGTGAAACGATCGAAGTCGAAATCGAACGTGGTAAAACGTTGTACCTCAAGTTGATTCAAGTCGGACAGCCGAATGATCACGGTGTGCGAATCGTTTACTACGAAATGAATGGTGTTCCGCGTGAAGTTGAAGTCAAGGACATTAGCGTCAAGGAAAGTTCGTCCAGTCGTCCGAAGGCGGACCGGTCGAACCCGAAACAGATTGGTGCATCGATGCCGGGAAGTGTCCTGAAAGTTCTTGTCGAACCAGGAGCACGTGTCCGTAAAGGGGAGCAATTGCTCGTCACGGAGGCGATGAAAATGGAAACGACGATTCAAGCACCGGAAGACGGAGAAATTAAAGCCGTCCATGTCAACGAAGGCGAAGCAATCGCAAGCCAAGATTTATTAATTGAATTCATCTGATTCGTAGCGTGGTGATTCGATAACTTTAAAATAGAATCGATGAAAAACAGGCAGACGCATGGCGGCTAGCCTGTTTTTCTTTTTAAGCAGTATTATCGGAGGAGGAGCTAGGAATGAATATCATCTGTTGGATTAGAAGTGACTTTCGACTTCAGGATAATCAAATGTTGGCGAAAGCGGTAGAATACCTCGAGCAGGACGATCAAGCGACCGTGGAATTTGTTTTTTGGCTTAACCCGGACTATATCGGTTCTTACGAAGCGAGACAACAGTATTTCTTTCAAGCGCTGGAGCACTTTTCGGATAACTGTAAAACAAAGGGCTTGCCGATTCGTTTTATTGAAGGGGACGAAGCGAAGTTCTTAGAGGAAACAGCTATGGCAGACCATTTAATTTTTAACGCCGAATACGTCGAACCGTTTAAAACGCGCGATGATGCGATTATTAAAAAACGTCAGCGTCAACAGACGGATCGTGTACTTGATCGTCATTTGTTGCATCCGCATGCAGTCAAGAAAAATGATGGTGGCTATTATAAAGTGTTCACACCATATAAAAATGCGTTCTTAAAAAAAGATCTTCCAGAACCAGTCCAAGTGAATCTCGATCGTCTGCAAGCCCAGTATAAAAAACACCAAAATGACAACTCGTTCATTGAGGAGTACTTTAAACAGGCTCAATCCGAGGTTGATTTTCAGGTGGGTGAAGAAAATGCGCAGGACCGTTTACATCAGTTCATCTCGAGCGGACTCGAACAGTACGAAGAAAATCGGGATATCCCGTCAATCGACGGAACGAGTCGGATGTCACGTTACCTGCGGACGGGAGAAATCAGCATTCGGACCATTTATACGCAGGTTGAGCAAGCAGCTGCTTCAAAAGGAAAACAAACCTATTTGACGGAATTAATTTGGCGTGAATTTTACTATACAATTTTGATGCACCATCCAGAGTCAAAACGTCTACCGGTAAACGAGCAGTATAATGACATTCAATGGGAAGACGACGAGACGGGGTTTGACGCGTGGAAAAAAGGTGAGACAGGTTATCCCATCGTTGATGCGGCGATGCGTCAGCTGAACACAACGGGCTGGATGCATAACCGGCTCCGGATGATTGTAGCCTCCTTTTTAACAAAAGATTTGTTAGTCGATTGGCAAAAGGGTGAACAATATTTTCAGAAGAAGTTAGTCGACTATGAAGCGGCTTCAAACATCGGGGGATGGCAGTGGGCAGCATCTGTCGGAACGGACGCCGTACCATACTTCCGTGTCTTCAATCCGACGACCCAATCGAAAAAATTTGATGCGTCTGGTGACTTCATTCGTCGATATGTACCAGAGATTAAGGACTTGCCGAATAAATTCATTCATGAACCAACAGACCAGCAACGTGAAGACTATGATTACCCAAAACCAATCGTTGAGCATGATATGGCACGTAAACGGGCGATTGCTCGCTTTAAAAAGTAATAAACTACGAACGCGGTACCGACATAAAAAAGATGGAGCATCACAGTGAAATGATGCTCCATCTTTTTTTGACTTGTCTAATATGCTTAACGATCTTGCCTTGTCCGGAACGCGTGATACGTCATGTAAGACAGTACACCAAAGTAACATGTAATCAAGAACGCGTGTAAAAGTGGAACGTAAGTCGCATGTCCGCCTAAAACGATCCAGGCACCTGTCGCAACTTGGCAACTGATGAAGAACGTAGCAAACGCCATCCCTTTTTGTGTCGTCCGATGCTTTAAGCGAATCGCGACGAAGTGCACATATAACGTATAGAAGAATAATAAGCCAGCCATAATGCGATGAATCATCTGGACCCATGACTCGTATGTCATCGTTGGTTGCGAACAGACGGGCCAACCGACACAGGCATACGTTGCGCCGACGTGACGGACATATGCGCCCGTATAGACGACGATCAGCGTGTAAATCAGCAGGCCGTACAGGAGTTTACGTAAGAATGCTGGGACCGTTTCCCTGAATTCTCGTCCTGGACGTTCCATGATTAATAGCGTCAAAATGAGCAAAGAAGCGAAGGAGATAAGCGAAATCCCGAAATGGAGCGCCATGACGAGGTCAGACTGTTGCCAAACAACAGCGCCTGCTCCAACGATGGATTGAATCAACATGAAGATAAAAGCAAGAAAGGCAAAAATCTTCGTATCGAGACGCTCTTTGAAAGCGACGAGTGTCCATAAACATAATGCGATGATTAATAGTCCGACGACACCGGTTACGGCGCGGTGGCTGTATTCAATCATCGTTTCTACACTAGGGTTAGTCGGAATGAGCTCTCCGTGACAGAGTGGCCAGTCTGTTCCACAGCCGTTCCCTGAATCAGTCTTTGTGACTGTGCCCCCCATCAACAATACGATCATCATCGTGAATGTGACGAATGCCGAAAAAATCGAAAGCTTTCGATTCAAGACACGGACACCACCTTTCTAAAATATACAATATACAGTCATGCGCATAGCAATAGTATCGCATAAAAAATATCGAAACGCTTGCAATCTTTTAGAAGAACGCTATTCTAATATTAGGTAAATATGGTGAACTGTGAGGTTAATCACATAGATTTCACATTTTGTTCATTATGTCGAAAGTATTTTCATGCGTCACGACCCTGAATATGTGGTATCTTTTATAGAGAAAAGGACGTTTCGTGGCGTGTCTGTGTTATTTCTGTGAAGAAAATACGTGTCTCATGCGTGCAGAGAGGATACAGGCGGTTAGAAGGAGGAAACAACATGGCGAAAGTAAATGGGGAGACGCTTGACATCATGATCGAGCAAACGGATCAACCGACGTTCAAGGACTATGTCACCCTAGCAAAGATGGGAATCGTTCGCGCGAATCTCATCACCGTCTTCGCAGGATATGTCGTGGCAGCATCGTATTTAACCGATGATGTCTTGTTATACCTGTGGCAGACGAAGTTGACATTATTGTGGACACTTCTTGGAAGTGGCCTGGTCATTGCCGGAAGTTGTTACCTCAACAACTACATTGACCGAGACATCGATTACAAGATGGAACGGACGATGGGGAGACCGAGTGTGACCGGCAAGATGGATGGACAGCGCATATTGGCATTAGGACTTGGAATACTTGCGACGGGAACGGTGCTTCTCTTGATCGTTAACCATGTCGCGGCAGTGTTCGGATTGATTGGATCATTCGTCTACGTCGTCATCTATACGATGTGGCTCAAACGAACGCATACGATCAATACGGTCGTAGGAGGTATTTCAGGAGCAGTGCCACCGATCATTGGATTTGCGGCAGTCACTCCAGCACTTCATATCGATGCCTGGATTTTATTCCTCATCATGTTCGTCTGGCAGCCGCCTCACTTCCTTGCACTCGCAATGAGACGGACAGAAGAATACCGTGCTGCAGGTATTCCAATGTTACCGGTCGTTAATGGTTTTGCCATCACGAAACGACAAATTGTGTGGTGGATTGCAGTCTTAGTCCCATCATCACTACTCTTGGCACACTATGGTATCGTCTACACGATTGTCATGGCGGCGTTAAGTGGTTACTGGCTTTACATGGGACTGAAAGGTCTCAAAATCAAAGAAAAACAAGCTGAAATTAAATGGGCATCGAAAATGTTCTTCTTCTCGCTCTTTTACTTCACAGCTTGGATCGTGACGGTCGTACTCGTTTCTCTCTAAAACGATTTGACATATTCACGTACACCATTACAAGAAAAAAATTGGGGAAAAGAAAGTGGGGATGGTTGTGAAAAAATCAGGAAAAATGCTCTTCCGGCTTCTTCCGATCGGTTTGATGGCATTATTGTTATCAGGTTGTGGAATTCCGGAATTGTCCGCGCTTCAGCCTCGCGGGGAAGGCGCAGAAATGCAACTTGAGATCATCAAGCTCAGCTTATGGGTGATGTTGTTCGTCCTTGCGATTGTAGCGGTCATCTATGTTTACGTACTTATGAAATTCCGTCGTAAATCGGGAGATAACACAGTTCCGAAACAAGTCGAAGGAAATCATACGCTTGAAATCATTTGGACAGTTATTCCAATCCTTCTCTTGGTTGTTCTCGCTGTACCGACAATCAAAACGACGGTTGAATTAGCCGATGCAAAAGAAGCGAAGAAAAACGAACAAATCAACGTTACGGCAAACTTGTACTGGTGGGAGTTCGAATATCCAGACAAAGGTGTTTCGACAGGACAAGAACTTGTCATCCCGGTCGGAAAACGTGTTGCTGTCAACTTGACTTCTAAAGACGTCATTCACTCATTCTGGGTGCCGGCACTTTCTGGTAAAACAGATACAAACCCAGGGCTCGATAACGAGATGTGGTTACAAGCACAAGAAGCGGGCACATACTACGGTAAGTGTGCGGAGCTTTGCGGACCTTCTCACGCATTGATGGACTTTAAAGTCATCGCACTCGAGCAAGATGATTATGATGCATGGTTAAAAGACATGAAAACTGCAAAAGAAGCAGAAACAAAACAACTCGATGCTAAAAATGAAAAAAATTGGACGACGGGCGAACAAGTTTACGCTCAAAACTGCCTCAGCTGTCACGGTGGCGGGAAAGTCGCGCCAAGCTTAACGAACTTTGGTGACCGTCAACGTATCGCAGGATACCTCGATCACGACAAAGAAAACCTCGAGAACTGGATTCGCGATCCGCAAAAAGAAAAACAAGGGACAAAAATGCCTGGTTTCTCTGAAGATCAGATTAGCGATGAAGAATTGAGTGAACTTGCAGACTACCTATTGGACAAAAAGCTCCAATAAAATTAAGGGGGAATCATAGTGGGGACACATACTATGGGTATGCCGAAGAAAAAAAGCGGCATCATGGACTGGCTAACGACAGTCGACCATAAAAAAATTGGGATTCTCTACATCATGTCCGGATTGTTCTTCCTTCTGGTCGGTGGCGTAGAAGCCTTAATGATTCGTTTTCAATTGATTAAACCGATGAACGATTTCGTCAGCGGTGAGTTATTTAACCAGTTGATCACGATGCACGGTACGACGATGATCTTCCTGGCAGCGATGCCGATGTTGATCGGTTATATGAACGCTGCTGTGCCGCTTCAAATCGGAGCACGTGACGTTGCGTTCCCGTTTTTGAACGCACTTGGTTTTTGGTTGTTCTTCTTCGGTGGCGTGCTCTTGAACTTATCATGGTTCTTCGGCGCAGCACCGAACGCAGGATGGACAGCTTACGCACCACTATCGACAGTCCCGGAATCACTTGGTGTTGATTTTTATGCACTCGGGTTACAGATTTCTGGTTTCGGTACACTTATGGGGGGGATTAACTTCCTCGTTACGATCTTGAACATGCGCGCACCAGGTATGAAACTGATGCGGATGCCTTTGTTCACATGGACGGCGTTCGTTGCATCAGCTTTGATCGTCTTCGCATTCCCTCCGCTCACGGTCGGTTTGTTCCTCTTGACGTTTGAACGTCTTTTCGGAGCTCACTTCTTCGACCCGGCAGCCGGTGGTAACATCGTCATTTGGGAACACCTCTTCTGGATCTTCGGGCACCCGGAAGTATATATCTTGATTTTACCGGCATTTGGTATTTTCTCTGAAATCATTCCTACATTCGCACGTAAACGTCTCTTCGGTTACACGACGATGGTCTTTGCGACAATGTTGATCGGTTTCCTCGGATTCATGGTTTGGGTTCACCACATGTTTACAGTGGGTCTCGGACCAGTCGCAAACGCAATCTTCGCTGTTGCGACGATGGCGATCGCTGTACCGACCGGTGTGAAGATCTTCAACTGGCTGTTCACACTTTGGGGCGGTAAATTGACGTTCCCGGTTGCGATGCTTTATTCGGTCGCATTCATCCCATCATTCCTTGTGGGTGGTATGACAGGGGTCATGCTTTCAGTTGCTCCTGCCGATTATCAGTATCACGACAGCTACTTCGTTGTTGCCCACTTCCACTACGTTATCGTTGGTGGGGTCGTCTTCGGTCTCTTTGCGGGTCTTTACTATTGGTTCCCATTGATGTTCGGAAAACAGCTCAACGAATTCTGGGGCAAGATTCAATTCTGGTTGTTCTTCATCGGCTTCCACTTGACGTTTTTCCCGCAACACATCCTTGGTCTTACAGGTATGCCACGTCGTGTCTTCACGTACTTACCAAACCAAGGCTGGGAAACAATGAACTTACTATCATCGATTGGTGCAGGCTTCATGGGTGTATCAACAATCGTTCTTGTTGTTTCAATTGCAGCGGCATTGATGTCGAAAGAATATGTGAAACGCGATGTTTGGGGTGACGGTCGTACCCTTGAGTGGACGCTTCCTGTTCCGACTCCAGAGTACAACTTTGCACAAACACCACTCGTCAAAGGACTCGACACGTACTGGCTCGAAAAAATGGCTGGAAATAAAACAGTTTCCGTATCGGAAGAAGTCGGCGATATCCACATGCCGAATAACACGATTTTGCCATTCGTCATGTCAGTCGGCTTGTTCCTTGCAGGTCTTGGATTCATTCTTCGTCTTGACTACGGAACTGTCGGTCTTGTCATCGCCTTGATTGGTCTTGCAACGACACTCTTCGCGATGTTCCTACGTTCTTGGATTGACGATGAAGGATACTACATCCCGAAATCGGTCATCGAAGAAGATCTACGCCTTGAAGCTGAAAAGGAGGCGAAGTAAGATGGGTCATCATTCAGTACCAAATAACCCAGTGACTGGTATTCCAGATCATGTTGAAAAAGCAACACTTGAGGGTAAGAATAAATATGTAGCTTTCTGGTTCTTCCTTGGAGGAGAGACGACATTGTTCGCCTCTCTCTTCGGAACATACATCGGATTGCACAACTCAGGCGCAAAAGAAGGATTACGGAGTTACGACATCTTTGAGATGGAACTCGTCTTCATCATGACGATGCTTCTTCTGACGAGTTCATTGACAAGTGTTCTTGGGATGATGGCGATGAAACGGAATGACGTTGCGAAAATGAAGATGTGGCTCATTATTACGCTCGCTCTCGGTCTAGCATTCCTCGCTGGTGAGATTTATGAGTTTAATCACTATTACCACATCGGTCATACGTTTACGTCAAGCGCATTCGGTTCGGCGTTCTACACACTCGTCGGGTTCCATGGAGCGCACGTCTTGTTCGGTCTTCTCTGGATTTCGACATTGCTCATCCGTAACTGGAAACGCGGCATCACAGTCGTCAATGCACCGAAGTACTATGTTTCAAGTCTTTACTGGCACTTCATTGATGTCGTCTGGGTCTTTATCTTCTCAGTCGTCTACCTCATGGGGATGGTGAAATAAGATGGAAAAACACGAACCACAAGTTACACGTAACCAGTTAGAATTAGAAATGAAAGCTGATCGTAGCCGCGAAATGCAGCTACAATTGATCAGTTTTGGACTGATGATTTTCTTGACGTTGATCGCTTTCGGCGCAGTGATGGCAGAGCTTATGCCACACTGGGCTGCAGGTGGATTCCTCGTCATCATGGCAATCGTCCAAGTCTACCTTCAGTTATATATGTTCATGCATATGAATAACAAAGGGAACACATGGATTAAAGTCATGATGGGACTCGGTATCTTCGTTGCCTTAACAATCGTCGCGACACTTCGCCTTTTAATCTGGTAAAAAATTGTGACCATTCTGCTAACGTTTAGCAGGATGGTCTTTTATTTTGGAATCGTTTTATGAGAAACCTTTACAATGAAATAGGGGAACGGTAATCTTAGTTTGTAGGAAACAGGAACGGGGTGAGAAATATGTTAGGCAATTTAAGGGGTGCTTTATCGCAATTCGATTGGACTGTCTTGTGGAGCCCGTATTACGCGTTACTCTTGATCGGTCTTTACGTATTGTATGCATTCATTACTGAAAAAATCAGACGACCAGACGAGGCAGAAACGACGTTAGCTCAAAAGTTCATGATGCTAGCGGCTTTATTCGTCTACTATATTGGCTTTGGTAGTCCGCTTGATGTGTTAGCGCATATTACGTTCTCTGCGCACATGCTCCAGATGGTTTTCGTCTATATGGTGGCGCCGCCACTGTTGATGCTAGCAATTCCGGGTTGGGCATTTAAACGATTGTTCGGCGTCCCGTATTTAGGGAAGGCATTACGCTTCTTCACATTGCCATTGATTGCGCTCGTCGTGTTCAATTCCTTGTTTACGTTTTACCATATGCCGTTCATCTTTGATTACGTCTTGACGAACTATACGGTCCACCGTTTGTTCCACGGGACATTAATCTTCCTCAGCATGACGATGTGGTATCCAATCATCGCACCTGTCAATGAGGAGGATAGTCTATCCGATTTGAAAAAGATGGTCTATATCGTTGCGAACGGCGTGCTGTTGACACCAGCTTGTGCGTTCATGATCTTCAGTCAGAGCTTCCAATACGATGCGTATCAAGACCCAGCGACATTCGCGAAAGTCTTGGCTTACTGTCTGCCGAATAATGATGTGAGCGGCTTGAACATGGAACGCCTATTTGGGACAACAAAAGATTTACTCGAAGATCAACGGTTCGGAGGCGTCTTGATGAAACTTGGACAAGAACTCGTCTACGGGATCTTCTTCGGTTTGACCTTCTTCACGTGGGTGAGACGATCAAAAAGTACTGCTGTCGATGAAGGCATGTCCTTCACGCCAAAAGCGGATTAAGTAAATGGAGGAAGTCTGAAAATGAGTTATTTGCCGTTGATTTGTGTTTCTTTGATTGTTCTCAGTGCAATATTTGTAGCAATCGGTTGGTTTTTGATCGCGCAGACACGCCGGAATATGGGGGCGCATAAAGTCGTGATGAACATTGCGGCAGCGCTCGCGTTACTGTTCTTCATCATGTACGCGCTTCGGACGATCTTACTCGGGAATACTGCTTTCGGGGGACCGGATACGGTTAAACCGTACTACACAGGATTTTTAATCTTTCATATTTTACTCGCCACATCGGGTGGTATCTTAGGCTTAATCGCTTTGTTCTACGCCTATAAACAAAACTTTGCCCGTCACCGTAAAATTGGTCCAAAAGCATCGGTCATTTGGTTTTTGACGGCAATCACGGGAGTCCTTGTCTATTGCCTGTTATACGTTGTGTATGAGCCGGGCGAAACAACAAATGTATTTCGTGCGATTTGGAATCATTAAGGGGGGGTTCGCTTTGAAAAAAAATAGTTATTTGACGGTAGCCGCCGTCGTTTTGATTTTAGTCGCCGCTGCAGGGGGGTATTATTATTTCTTTATGAAAGAAAAGCTACCTGTGATTGCTGAACCGACACCATTTGAATTAACGAATGCCGTCAACGGGAAAACATTTGATTCAGAAGATGGTAAAGTAAAAGTATTGACGTTTTTCTACTCGAATTGTCCAGACATTTGTCCTTTAACGTTAAATGACTACCGGAAACTCGAGAAAAAATTACGGGCGGAAAATCTATATGGATCCGATGTCGAACTTGTCGCCGTGACGGTCGACCCTAAAGTTGATACGCCGAAGGTCTTGAAGAAGTATGCGTCTAATTTCGAGGCGAATCCTGAAGGCTGGAAGGTTTTAACGGGGGATGAGGTCGTCATTGATCGTCTGACACGCCAGTTGAACTTCTATTATTCAAAAGCAGAAAGTGGTCTTGTCACACACGGGACACAAATGTTCATTCTCGATCGCGACAATAAGGTGCGTGCGATATCTTCAATGGCGAAGACACCTGACGAGCCGGTCGATCTCGAGGAAGTCATGACATCCGTCAAACAACTTGCGAAGGAGTGATCATTTTGGTTGAAGAATATCAGAATAAAGGTGAAGTGACGGTATCAGTACAAGCAATTGAAGAGTTATTGTTGTGTGCCGTCATCGAATTTGGTGTCGTTTGTACACGGATTAAACGTTTGCCGACGGAAGGGATTTCGTTTAGCTTGAAGGTTACCGCAACGGTGCAACAGTTACCTGCCCTCTATATGGGTTTGCGAGAACAAGTCCGCTTACAACTCGGAGACGGGGTAGTCGACTACCTCCAACTGGTCACAAAATGAGACATATAAAGGCCCCTTCCACGTCTGGCGGAAGGGGCCTTTACTTTTAGGCCTGGACAAGGAGTAGGGGGACCAGCACACAACACACGATTTTTTTGGTAACAGACTTTTTAGCGACTGTTCCGTGAAGAATGCCTTGAAGTCTCTCGTGACACGTCGACTTGAAAAAGCAATCAGACACAGACTCGGCAGCGCAAAGAATCGCCTGAAGAAAATTTTTAGATGAAAAAAACCGCTCCTTTTAACAGGAACGGTCGGATAGAACTTATTTTTCGAGTGTTTCGAGTAACCCTGTCAAGCGACGCTCACAATCTTTAACGATTTCAGGTGGGAACTCTTCATCATACTCAACACCATGTGGATAGTAGTGTTTTCCGAGAAGTGGTGTCATCATGCGAACGATCGCGTGGCGATCTTCAATTTCACCTTGAATTGCATAAACTGGAATCCGGAGATAGAAGACCTCTCCTGTTGATTGTTTTTCGTACTTCATGTCATACATCGCACGTTCGTAATCCCATTGTCCTTCACGGACGAAACGGTGGTGGTCCATGATTGTCTCAAGTAAACCAAACTTAATTTCTTTGCCTTCGATGCCGTATTTCTCAAACTTCATGTTTGAATCCCCCTATACCCCAGTTTGCTAGTAGATACTAGTCTTTCCAAACTATCATACCATAATGAATGATTCGATAAAGTAAAAGTTGTGAAGTCAATTTGAAGAATTCATGAATTCTTATATTTTCGTTCGACATATTCTAAAATCGTATCCGGTGCATGAATTCCTAGATGGTTCAGGCCTTCTCCACCAAAGAAGACGTTGAACTCGAGTATATAAATTTTTCCGTCGCGGAAAATCAAATCAAAACCGGCATGATCGATATCGAGTCGTTTCGCGAGTGCGAGAACAAAATCGAGTGCTTCTTGTGGGATGTTCTCGAAATCAAGGACCCCACCCTGGGCGACATTGTTTAAAAATTGCGCACCGCCGACACGCCAGTAGGCAGCGAGAACTTGATCACCGATGACGACGACACGAAGGTCTTTTTCGTTCGGGATATATTCTTGGACGTAAAACGTCTCATGGTGATCGGTATACTTCTTCCAGTCGATTTCATCCTTAATCAGGTGAACCCCTTGGCCCATCGAACTGCGGACAGTCTTCGCGACGAATGGGAACGAAAATTCATCTAAAACACGCTTCACGGTGAATTCATTTTTTCCGTAAATACCGGTCCGAGGAATATTGTCCGGAATCACGGTTTTAAAAATACGCGTCATCTCGATTTTATCGTGCCCGAGATGGAATGTCGCGGCGGACGGGAAAATCGGTTTTTTCATTCCGTAGATGATGGAGTGGATCTGCCAATATTCGGGGAACAAGACGACGTCCGCTTTGGCGATTTTATCGAGCGAATCAAAATGGTAGTCTGACTTCGCGTGATCGGTTTTAATCCCGATCGTCCGAAACATATTAAATGATAAAAATTGCATACAATTCATTCCTTCCTTCTGAACAAAGTATACACAATTCAGCGTGCTAGGAGCGAGATAAATGTTATGATATGATGGTGAAGTCAAGGAGGAGATTCGTTGTGATTTATTCTGATAAAACGATAGACCTCATCAACGCTGCGGAAGAACTGACATCCGCTCTTTTGCATAGCGAAACAGGTCAAGCATATATAAGTGCCAAACAAGCACGCTCAAATTCAGCACAAGCACAAGACGTCATTCGGGATTTTAATCGAATCAAGGAAGAATACGAGCTTGTTCAACGTTTTGGTCGATATCATCCAGATTACCAAACGATCACGAAAAAAGTACATGAAGTAAAGCGGGCGCTCGATCTGCAAGAAGAGGTCGCGACGTTTAAAAAAGCAGAAAAACAATTAGAGACGTTACTCGGACAAATTAGTCTGAAACTTGCCGGGGAAGTGTCACCTCAAATTAAGGTTCCGACGGGTAATCCATTCTTCGATCAAGGATGTGCAGGTGGATGTTCGACCGGAGGTAGTTGTAGCTGTAGCGGCTAATGCCGAACAAGGGAGGAACGGTGTTGTGATTAAGGATCGAATTGGACTGATCGTCTATGTCAACGCGATGAAAGCATCGCGTCAATTGCGCCGATTTGGAAACGTCTATTTTACATCGAAGCGAGAAAAATATGTTTTTTTATATGTTGATTTGGAACAGTATGAACGTTCGGTCGAAACGATTGCTGCATTGCCTTTCGTCGATTCCGTTCTTCGTTCGGAGCGACCATTCATTACCGAAACATACGCAAATAAAAAAGGTAAACTGCAAGAAGAAGTATAAACGTTGGAGCGATGAGGACATCCTCGTCGCTCTTTTTTGAAGGGAAGGAAAAGTCATGCGAGTCATTTCTGGAGAACGAAAAGGTACTAAAATTAAAGCGGTACCGGGGGATAATACACGACCGACGACCGATAAGGTCAAAGAATCATTATTTAATGTCATCGGACCTTATTTTAACGGGGGACGTGCACTTGATCTCTTCGCGGGGAGCGGTGGCCTTGGAATCGAGGCATTGTCACGTGGATGTGAAGAAGCGGTATTCGTCGATCAGCACTTTAAAGCGGTTCAGACAATTAAAGAAAACTTGATGACGACTCGATTGGCTGAGAGAAGTCGTGTCCTAAAAAAAGATGTCTCCGTTGCTTTGACGGAACTCGCATCAGAAACGCCATTTAAACTAATCTTTCTCGATCCACCCTATGCCAAGGAACGACTCGTCGAACACGTCACGTACATAGAGCAACACGACATGTTGACGGACAATGGCGTCATCGTCTGTGAGCATGGGTCAGAGATTGAATTACCTGATCGGATTGGTCGCCTTGAAGTTGTGAAAAGGATGCGGTACTCAACGGTCATCTCAATCACATTATATGAAATTATCGAACTGGAGGAAGAAGTATGAAACGTATCGCCATCTGTCCGGGGAGCTTTGACCCGATCACGAACGGTCATCTTGATATTATCGAGCGTGCTGCACCCATCTTCGACGAAATCATCGTCGCGGTATTAAATAACTCGTCGAAGCAACCTTTATTTTCGGTTAAAGAACGTATGGAATTGATTTCTGAGGTGACGGAGCACTTACCGCATATCAAAGTGGATTCTTTTAACGGTCTGCTTGTCGACTATGCAGCAGAAGTAGGGGCGACGGCAATCGTACGCGGGCTACGTGCTGTATCCGACTTTGAATATGAGATGCAGGTGGCCTCAATCAATAAGAAGATGAATGACCAGATTGAAACCTTGTTCATGATGACGAGTAACCAATATTCGTTCCTCAGTTCCTCAATCGTCAAAGAAGCTGCAAAGTATGGTGCTTCCGTTGCCGGGCTTGTACCACCGCCCGTCGAAGAAGCGTTACGTCAAAAGTATGCGAAAGGAGAATTGAAATGAAAGCATGGAAACCTGCGCTCGCTGCCATCGTCGCGGCGATGATCGTCTTCTTTGTTCCATTGCCCTATTTCATCTCGTATCCTGGAGACGCAACATCGACAGAACAAATCATTGACGTATCGGGTGCGGAAAAAGAACCGGGCGATCTAATGATGTTGACCGTTGCGCAACGGCGGGCGACACCGTATTTTCTAGTCGAGAGTTTATTTTTACCTTTTTCTGAAACATCGGATGTAAGTGACTATTTATATGACGGTGAATCTGACGCACAATACGAGAACAGACAACAACTTTACATGGAAGAAGCGCAACATAATGCAATGATTGAAGGATATGAACTGGCTGATAAAGAAGTCGAGGTCGACTTTGAAGGCGTTTATGTCTCTGGCATTATTTCTGGCGGTCCTGCTGACGGGAAGTTACGTGCCGGGGACCAGATTGTTGCCGTTGATGGAGCACCGTTAAAATCAATGAGCAGCTTTATGCAGACAATTAGTTCGAAAAAAGCAGGGACAGATGTGAAAGTGACATTCGAACGGGACAAAAAAACGAAAACAACGACGATCAAGGTCGGGAAACTAGCGAAGAACTCAGAGCAGGTCGGGCTCGGTATCTATGAACCGCTTCCGATGTCAGACGTGCAGACGGATCCGAAAGTCGAGTTTAACTTAGAAAATGTTGGTGGACCATCGGCCGGGATGATGTTCACGCTTGAGATTTATGATCAATTGACAGATGGTGATTTAGCGAAGGGACATACGATTGCTGGTACTGGAACAATTGAAGAGGGTGGGAAAGTAGGACCAATTGGTGGAGCTTGGCAAAAAGTCGTCGCAGCAGACGAAGCGGAAGCGGAAATCATGTTCGTCCCAGCCGGTTCGAATTATGAAGAAGCAAAACCATCCATCAAAAAACTCGGGACGAAAATGAAACTCGTCCCGATCAAAACAGTTGAGGATGCACTCGATTATTTAGAAGAGTTACCAGAAAAATGAGCAAACCGACGATGTTCCTCTAGTTGGTCATACCGAGCCAAGGGAACGGCATACGCTGCCGTAACTTGGCTCTCTTTTATGAGCCAAGGGTGCGCCTCGAATGTGCTGATGACTCGAATGTGTTGCTTGATTTGCCGAAGTGCTTGTCGTCCTTTGTCATTAAAGGCAAGTGGTCGCACGTAATCGATTTGGTCAAATGCAACCGAATCGATTTCCTCCGTCATCGTCGAGGTCAGTAAATAAATGAGTGTGCGCTGTAAACTTGTCCGCGTATAGCGGCGTGTTTTGACGAAAGTCATGAAGTCGTCGAAAGTAGAGCTGTAGCGGGCGCCTTCGACGAGACGAGGTGCCAGTGACGTATCAATGCCGTTAAATTGCATGAGAACGCCTAGAGGCGTCGATAGAAGCCGGTTCCGGATAAAGGGATAGTAGAGATCAAACGAAGCAAAAGTCGCCCCTTGGAGTACGCTAGCGCTTTCTTTTGGAAGTCCTGTCAATTGGTGCGTTTCATCGTAGTGGGCACGGATTGCTGTCGCGCTCATGATATCGCCGACTGACAGGTCGTGGTAGCCACTTCCGATACGCTTTGTCGTATGTAAGGAGATGTTTGATGCAGCACGGGCATAATAATAACCGAGTGTGTTATTCGGCGTCGTCAAGTCGAGCGTCGTCGTCAATGCGCGGAATGCCTGGCTCGCTGCCATCGCGGAAGATAATCCGTTTGATAAGCCTTCTTTGACGAGTCGCTGGTACGCAGGAGTCTCTTCATTTTTTTCAGATGCTGCTAAAAGGAAAGGGGTGATGTCTCCACATTCACTCCCGAATGACAAAGACGTAGCGCCGATCATTTCGGCGATCGTGACGCCTCCTTGCGCAAAACGGTCGGCGCGTTGGACGGAAAAATAAAACGGAAGTTCTAAGACAAGGTCGATTTCGCCGCTTGCGACGGCCGCTCGTGCACGTGTCCACTTGTCACTAAAAGCAGGTTCCCCGCGCTGCATGAACGTTCCGCTCATGATGGCGACGATCAAATCGGCATCGGTTTCCTCGCGTGCGATTTTGGCTTGATAGAGGTGTCCGTTATGAAACGGATTGTACTCTGAAATAATTGCTGTCATCTTCATGAAACTTTCTCCTTTGCAAACGGAATTAAGTGCGGTAATATGGATGAAGACGTCCGAAAGTGTTCGTTCTCTAGCGATTTCAGTGTAAAGAAAAAACATTGACAAAACAAGATGTCCTCTCTATAATTCATATTGTTGCAATTGAGGTGATTCGGATGAAATGGTCCCTGATGCAATTGAATAAATTGCGCAATCTGGGTCAACTTCAGGTTAACGAGACGATCGAGCTTCCTGAGCTCATCGCCCTCCATCCGGATATCCGGGCGGTGCAACCTGTGCACATTCGTGCAAATGCATCGTTTACATCGAATCAATTAATATTCAATCTCCGGATTACTGGCGAAATGACGCTTCCGGATGCCCGGACGCTAAATGACGTCGCGTACCCGTTCGAGATTGAATCCATCGAGTCGTTCCTGCTCGAAGTTGATGCTGCTCCGGTTGATTCGGACGATATCAATTTACCGAACGGGAATACGGTCGATCTTCGACCACTCGTGCAAGAATTGATTTTACTTCATGTGCCAGTGCAAGTGCATGGGGATGATGAAGAAAATCAGTTGGTTCAAGGGGAAGGTTGGACGGTTCTTTCAGAAGAATCTCCAGAAGAAGCTGAACCAAAAATTGATCCGCGACTTGCGGGTCTCGCTCAGTTCTTTAAAAAAGATCAGGATTCCTAATTTTTTGATAAAGACGAGTGTATTTTTTCAAGGAGGTGGACAACGATGGCAGTACCATTCCGCAGAACGTCGAAAACACGCAAACGTCTTCGCCGTACTCATTTCAAACTCCGTGTACCAGGTATGGTCGAGTGCCCAAACTGTGGTGAAATGAAACTTTCACACCGTGTTTGTAAAGCATGTGGCTCGTACAAAGGTAAAGAAATCGTCAGCAAGTAAGCTGAATGATCGGTATAAAGACGACCTGTAAAATCGAGAAAATCGGTTTTACAGGTCGTTTTTTTTGATATATAAAGGAGTGATTCGACGATGAGCAGAATAGGAATCATCGGAGCCGGTGCTGTTGGGTTATTACTTGCTTCCTACTTAGCAGAGCACCATCAAATTACGTTATATACGAGACAGTTAGATGACGGGACAAAGCGAATCCTACGAGACAATCAATGGAGTCCGACCGTAAAGGTTCGACCGATTGCGCATTTCGAGTCACAAGACTTGGTGTTCGTTACGACAAAGTCGTATGATATAAAAAGTGTGATTCCTTATCTAGAACACGAGAAAAATCCAGTCGTTTTTTTACAAAATGGAATGGGACATCTTGATGCAGCACGTGCTCTGCCGCAAGCAATTTTCGGGGTCGTTGAGCATGGCGCGATGAAGACGGGTCCTTACGAAATCCGTCATACGGGAAAAGGGCGCATTCGATATGGGAATCATGTCCTGTCGATGCTGAAGCGAGATGCGTTGCAGTTTGAGCACGTAACGAATATTGAAGCAGTCATGGTGACGAAATTATTCATGAATGCTGTCATCAATCCATTGACAGCTTATTATGGGGTTGAAAATGGGCGATTACTCGATGAACCGTATGCATCGAAAGCACGTGCCGTCTTTGCCGAAGTGCGTAGTGTCTTCCCGAACCACCCGATTACGTATGATGAAATCGAACAGATTTTAAAGCGTACGCGTCTCAATCGCTCGTCGATGTTACGGGATGTGGAGCAAGGACGAATGACGGAAATCGATCCAATCGTTGGGTATGTGCTAAAGCAGGCGACGCAACCGACACCGTTGTTAGCTTATTACTTTCAGGAAATTAAGCATCGAGAACAAGAGGGGGATTCGTTGTGACGGTTTTTATCATCTTTCCACTGTTCAGTTTAATTGTCCTTTACTTATTATTCCTGTTGTTGTTTCGGACGCATGCCAAGGCCGTCCGGGTCGCGCTTGATCTCGGGACGTTCATCGTATTGTATGCGATTCATGTTTCGTTAATCGCATTGACGGGGCATAACTACGTGGGTTGGTTGTTGATTGCGGTATTGTCAGTGTTTGCATTAAATGCGTTATGGCAACGGATTCGACAAGTCGACATCGATTATGTCCAAATGATTCGACATAGTTGGCGAATCATCGTCTTGATTGCCCTTCCTGTACATCTCATACTGTTTGGAATTGGAATTCGTCAACTAATGATTGGTTGATCAAGTTAGAAAGAAGGGATTTTGTTTGAAGGTACAATCATTTCACGCCTTATATGAAGACAACTCGTTGATGCATAGAGCGACGGGTGAAGACTTTTCTAAATATGTAGACCACATCGGAGAAGAAGGGATGCAAGCGCGGAGCCAACGTCTTCGAGAACGTCAGTATCCTCATCTCAGCCCACTCGTCGATGAGTTGATTCGTCAAAATCCGCAGATGACTGGAACGATTCGACAGCGTCTCGAACGTTTACGGACGGGTGAGGCACAAGTCGTCATTACTGGGCAGCAAACCGGTATCTTCGGGGGGCCTTTATATGCAATTTACAAACTGTTAACCTGTCTAAAGGTCGCGAAGCAAGCGGAAAATCAATTGGGGTTACCGGTTGTTCCGATTTTTTGGCTCGCGACCGAAGATCATGATTTTGATGAAATCAATCATATCTATGCACCGACGGCAGAATATCAACCGCGAAAATTGACGGTTTCACCGCAAGATACGATTCAGCGTTCCGTTAGTCGGATGACGCTCGATCAAAAAGCGGTCAAACAAGTCTTACGCCAAGCCTTGAGCGTCGACCAAGAAACACAAAATACAAAGGAACTTGTTTTGCTGGTGGAGCGGTTGATTGATCAAGAAACGACATATGGCGGTTTTTTCTCAGCGCTACTCGGAGAATTAGTGAAGCATGATGTCATCTTTTTTGATGCCGATGCAAAAGCAGTACGCGAACTCGAAATTCCATTCTTTGAGCAGTTGATTCAAGACAACAAAGAAATTCGTCAAGCGTTGTCGATCGGGATTCAGCAAACGACGGACTTACCGGATACCTTCTTGAATGAAGAAGCAGCGCATCTGTTCGTCGAGGACATCGGACGGGATTTATTGTACCCGGGAGAAGACTTTGTAACGAAGCAGGGGAAGACTTACACGGAACTTGAGTTACTGGCGTTGCTGTATGCAAGTCCTGAGCGTTTTTCGAATAGTGTCGTCACACGACCGTTGATGCAGGATTATCTGTTCCCGACCCTCGCCTATATCGGAGGACCTGGTGAGATTGCCTACTGGACACGTCTTCGGCCATTGTTCCATCACTTTGATTGGACGATGCCGCTGCTCATTCCACGAATGGGCGCCGTCATGTTACGGGCGCGGGACGAAAAGCTGCTTCGCCGGTATGACTTGTCGCTAGAACAAGTATTATCGCATGGTGTAGCGATTGAACCGTTCGATGCGACGAAGATAAATAGTCAGCTGCATTCGTCGCATATTTTAGGTACTGCACTCATTCAAGAAATTGAACAGGTCGAGCGGGCAACTTCTAAAAATTTATCAGCGACGAAAAAGCTGAATAAACAAATTCAACTCGCAATCGATACGCTCGTTACGCAAGAGCGGCGGAATTACGATCGCCTCATGCGAACAAAACGCTCACTCCAGTATCAACTTCTTCCGAATGGAGCGCCTCAAGAGCGCATGCACTCCATCTTGCCATGGCTCAATCGCTACGGTTTAGATTTAATTCAAAACCTGCGTGTACAATATGAGCAGACAGATGCTGAACAATTGGAAATTTTGCTTTAAACCTGCTGAAATGAGCAGGTTTTTTTGTTTTTTTAGCGAAAGATACCTAAAAGTGAAATAAATCAAGAAAACTGTCTCATTTTCGTAACGTTTTAAATAAGGAATGTGATACATTGAAAAAGAGTAACGTCCATCTTGGACACTGAAAGGTGAGGCAGGGCATGTTTGAACATGAAACGGTATTAAAATGGGAGTCCATTAAAGGGCTAGATATTAAACCTGATGGAGTATATGTAGATTGTACATTAGGTGGAGCAGGACACAGTGAAGAAATCGTGAAGCAATTGACGACAGGTCATCTCTATGCATTTGATCAAGATGACGTCGCGCTTGCCCATGCGGAAGAACGTCTCGCAGCGTATGCCGGTCGCTTTACGCTGATTAAGAGTAACTTCGTTCACTTGCAAGAAAAGCTAAATGAGTTAGGTGTAACTAAAGTAGATGGTATTTTGTTTGATCTCGGTGTATCCTCCCCCCAGCTGGATGAAGGGGAACGTGGTTTTAGTTATAACTTTGATGCGCGTCTCGATATGCGAATGGATCAAACGTCATCGTTATCGGCATATGAAGTCGTCAACGACTGGCCATATAATGATCTCGTTCGGATTTTCTTTACATACGGAGAAGAAAAATTTTCGAAGCAGATTGCACGGAAAATTGAAAAGGCACGTGAAGAAGGTCCAATCACGACGACGTTCGAACTGGTCGAACTCATCAAGGACGCGATTCCAGCGCCTGCCCGTCGAAAGGGTGGGCATCCGGCAAAGCGGACGTTCCAAGCGATTCGGATTGCTGTCAATGATGAATTGAATGTCTTCGATCGAGCGGTGTATCAGGCGATTGATTTGCTGGCTGTTGGTGGTCGTCTTTGTGTCATCACGTTCCATTCACTTGAAGACCGCATGTGTAAACTAGCATTTAAAGAAAAATCATCGTTACCTGAGCTTCCACAAGGATTGCCGATGATTCCAAAAGAGTTTGAACCAGAACTTCGCCTCGTCACACGTAAGCCGATTACAGCAGGAAATGATGAGCTTGATGATAACCGTCGTTCACGTTCTGCTAAGTTACGGATTGTTGAAAAAATGAAGGAAAGTTGAGAGGAGCATTCAGATGGCAGAACCACTTCGTAAACCAGTCCAATCGCTAGAACCTGTTCGTCAGCGCCCAGTTCAAGAACCGACGAAAACGGAAGACATTAATCGTCGCGTCGCCGTCCGTCCGAAGTATCGCCTGTATCCCTTTGAAAAATTCTTATACAGTGCAATGATTGGTGGTCTCGTCTTATTCGGTAGCGCGACGATTGGGGCACACAATGATGCTTATAACGTCAGTCGAGATCTTGCGAAGGAAAATCAAGTGACGCAAGAGATGAAGAAGGAAAATGAACGTCTTCAACTTGAAGTTACGAATTTAAGCTCTCCAGAACGGATCTACAAGATTGCGAAAGAACAAGGTCTTGATATGCGAAAAGGGAACATCAAGGTGATTCCTAAATGAATCCACTTAAAAAGTCCCGTGTGAGAGTAGCCATCATCATGATGATATTTGCTGCTCTCTTTTTTGTGTTTATTGGCCGGTTTCTTTATTTGTCGACAACTAAAAAGTTTCACGGAGAAGATATGATTGCCTACGCGGAAAAGAAACGCTGGGAAGCCGAGTCGACGCTCTCGGCAGAGCGAGGGGAAATTTTTGACCGTCTTGGTTCACCGATTGCGATCAATGTACCCTCTTACCACCTTGTCGCAGTCTACCGGTTAGGCGGCGTTCAAGATCCGGATGCGACAGTCGTTGACTATAAGAAGACGGCGACAGGGCTCGCGCCGATTCTTGGTATGACGGTCAAAGAGCTTGAGACGTATTTGATTGAAAATAAAGACCGCTCGCAAATCGAGTTCGGAAAAAAAGGGAGTGATTTGACGCTTGATCAAAAAGAAAAAATTGATAAGCTCGACCTTCCCGGAATCCGACTGATTGAAGAACCAAAACGATATTATCCAAACGGTGTTTTTCTATCCGATACGCTCGGATTCGTTCAAAAGATGACGGAGGATAACGGACGCGTCGTCTTAAAAGGACAGATGGGGATCGAAAAACAATATGATGATGCGTTACGGGAGTCAATTGGGTCCCGTGTCTTTGAAAAAGATCGAAGTGGCGGTGAATTGATTCAAGGTGGATCGCGTATTTCAAATGAGCCGAAAGATGGCTCGAACTTATACTTGACGATTGATCACCGGATTCAACAAGCGCTCGAAAAACAAATGCAGAAAATGTATGACGAATACAAACCTAAAAATGCGACAGGTGTCGTCATGGATGCAAAAACGGGTGAAATACTCGCGATGACGGATCGACCATCATTCAATCCGAACTTGCGGGATATGACAGATTTCACGAACTTTGCCGTTTCCTCCCGGTTCGAACCGGGTTCGACGATGAAGATCTTTACGCTGGCGGCTGCGATTGATGCCGGTGTCTTTCGGCCGAATGAACCGTATAAGTCAGGTAACTACAACTATAAAGGCACAGTCATCAAGGATTACAATGATGTTGGTTGGGGGACGATTCCAATGATTGAAGGAGTCTATCACTCGTCGAATGTCATGTTCTCGATTTTGACAGCTGAAAAGCTAGGCATCGAGCGGTATAAAGAATACTTTAAGAAGTTTCATTTTGATCAAAAGACGGGTATAGACATCTCGGGAGAAGTAAACAGTCAGTCCGATTTATCAAAACCGTTAAATACGGTCATCACGTCGTGGGGACAATCGACCGCCGTGACTCCGATGCAATTGTTGCAGGGAGCGACGGCAATCGCTGGAAATGGTGAAATGGTCAAACCACACATCATCCAAAAGGCAGATCACGTCGATCAGGCTCCTTACAAAGCAAAAACGGAAGTGGTCGGCAAACCGATTTCGGCTGAAGCGGCGAAGGCGACGCGGGAAGCACTCGATGGCGTCGTCAACAGTAAGCTTGGAACGGGACAAATGTATAAGTTGGATGATTACCGCGTCATCGGTAAAACAGGGACAGCGCAAATTTCAGAGAACGGGAAGTATATCCAAGGAAAGTTCATCCATTCCTTCATCGGAATGGCCCCGAAGGATGATCCTGAACTCATCATGTACATTGCAGTCGATCGTCCATCGAAAAATGAATCATCGGTCTCGGGTCCAAGTATCATGAGTCCAGTTTTCAAAAGCGTCATGAATACAGCACTCCAGTATCGGAGCATCCAGCCCGAAACACAAAAAGAGTCAGTCGATGTCAAAGCAAAAATAACACCGAGCTATATTACAAAAACCGCTGCCGAAGCGAAGGCTTTAGCGAAGGAACAAGGTGCCGTTCCGATTATTTTAGGTGACGGGGCACAAGTCGTCTCGCAAATCCCGTCGCGTGGTCAGGAATTCGTCAGTGGTGAACGTGTCCTTCTTAAAACGGATGATACGTTCAAGATGCCTGATTTGACTGGCTGGTCGCAACGAGATGTCAAAAAGCTCGTCAGTTTGTATGATTTGAAGTTAGATGTGATTGGTAAAGGTTTTGTAACCAAACAATCAGCCCGAACTGGTACACTAGTGAAAGAAAATGGAAAGTTGACGGTTGAACTCGCTGAACCAAACGATTAAGGTAAAAGCGGTCCCTAATTTTCTGCAGGAGAACGAGGACGAACAGGAGTCATTCGTTGACTTTTGAATTCGTCCTCTTTTTCTGTAAATGAGTGGAGGAAATGAAATGGTGACGATAACAGAAATCGCAAGTTGGCTCGGATTAGATGTGACAGACAAAAGATCGCTTCGCCACTTTGCGACGGATTCGAGAAGTGAACTGACAGAAGGATTGTACGTTCCGATACAAGGCGCGCGCGTCGACGGACATTCGTTCATCGATGGAGCAATCGACCAAGGAGCCATCGCGACGTTATGGAAAAAAGGAATCCCGCTTCCGGACGCAGACATCGTCGTACTCGAAGTCGAAGACCCGTTAGCCGCGTTGCAACATATTGCAACACGTTACTTGAAACTCGTCTCACCAAAGGTAGTGGCGATTACGGGGTCCAATGGTAAGACATCGACAAAAGATATGGTCGAAAGTGTATTGAAAACGACGTATCGGACGCATAAGACATCAGGTAATTTTAATTCAGACATCGGCATGCCGTTGACGATTTTGATGATGCCTCGTGACACGGAGGTAGCGGTGCTCGAGATGGGAATGAGCGGCTTCGGTGACATCGAGTTCTTATCACAATTAGCAGAACCGGATATCGCACTTGTAACGAATATCGGTGAGTCTCATGCGGAACATGTCGGGGGGCGTGCAGGAATTGCAAAAGCCAAATTAGAAATCACAGCAGGTCTAAAGCCGGATGGTCATCTATTCCTTGACGGAGACGAAGCGTTACTTGCTGGTGTTACAGGTGAGCGGATTGGTTACCACCACGCAAACACATTTGTCATCGAGCAAGCAGAGGCGACCTTCCTCGGAACGACGTTTCAATTTGCCGGAGCAACATTCCGTATTCCGGTTCTTGGAAAACATCAAGTGCGCAACGCGGCTTATGCGATTGCGACAGCACGTGCACTCGGGGTTGCGGACGAGGTGATTCAGGCAGGGCTGGATGAAGTGAAATTGACACCGATGCGGATGGAACGTCTTGTCTATCACAAGACAGCCATTATCAATGATGCTTATAATGCAAGCCCGACATCGATGAATGCGGCAATCGAGACGGTTGCAGAGCTTGACGGTTATCCGACCCGCGTTGTTGTCTTAGGAGACATGTACGAGCTTGGGGACCAAGAGCGTGAATTGCACGCATCGGTCGGTAAGCGGATTACACTTCCAGTCTCACATGCTATTCTTGTAGGAGAGAAGGGACGGTATATCGCGGAAGGCATTACTGATCCGTCGGTAGTGGTCGAATTCGCAGAGACGGTCGATCAGGCGGCTACGTTGCTTCGTCCGTTGTTGGGTGAACAAACGATTGTGTTGCTTAAAGCTTCTCGTGGAGTAGCGCTTGAGCAGATTTTAACGGATTTAAACAAAATTTAATTCTTAAAAGTAGGTGTTTGCAATGATTACATTATTCATCAGTTTAATTGTCGCTTTACTCGTGGTTCTTCTTGTCATGCCAAGAGCGATTCCTTTTTTACACCAGTTGAAATTTGGACAAGAAATTCGAGAAGAAGGACCGCAGTGGCACCAGGTCAAGTCCGGAACGCCAACGATGGGTGGAATCGTCATTTTACTCGCAATGATTGGAAGTTTGATTGCGGCGATGATTACGGGAGACTTAGAAGCGAATCACTTGTCACTCTTGTTCTTGACGCTTGCTTATGGTGCGATCGGATTCATCGATGATTACATCAAAGTCGTCAAAAAACGTAACCTTGGATTGAACTCGAAACAAAAATTAATTGGACAAATCGTTGTTGGATTATTATTTGTATGGTTGAGTGGTGGGTTTACGAGCGAAGCGACTTACTTAGCGATCCCGTTTACGTCAATGACGTTTGATTTCGGCTTGCTTTATCCACTTGTCGCGTTGTTCTGGTTAGTCGGATTCTCGAATGCCGTCAATTTGACGGACGGATTAGATGGTCTCGTATCCTTTACAGCAATCCCGACATTCCTGTTCTTTAGTTTGTATGCGTGGTTCGTTGCAGATGAAGTAGGGGTCGCGTTATTCGCGATGTCAGCAGTCGGTGCATTGATTGGATTCTTATTGTTCAATGCCCACCCTGCGAAAATCTTCATGGGGGATACAGGTTCGCTCGCACTCGGAGCAGCACTCGCCGGGTTATCCATCCTCTTAAAACTTGAATTGCTACTTGTCTTAATTGGAATCGTGTTCGTTGTTGAGACATTATCTGTGATTTTACAGGTGATTTCATTTAAAACGACGGGAAAACGTATCTTTAAGATGAGCCCAATTCATCATCATTTCGAGATGGTCGGTTGGAGTGAATGGCGGATTGTCGGTACGTTTGCTTCGATTAGTTGTATCGTAGCGTTCATTGCCTACTTGCTTGTTTAATTGAAATTTCCGGATGAAGAAAGTGAGCGATTTTAAGATGAAGAAGTCTGATTGGGTCAACAAAAAGGTCTTAGTGCTCGGAACGGCTAAAAGTGGTATCGCAGCGGCTAAGTATTTGGTCGAAGCAGGGGCAGATGTGACGGTGAACGACGGTGGGACACCCTCGGGAACAGATCAAGATACTTTGCTGAAACTCGGTGTCAAAACGACTTTCGGCGAGCATCCGCTCACGTTACTTGAAGGAGTAGAGCTCATCGTCAAAAATCCAGGGATTCCGTATCAGATTCCGCTCTTGCAAGAAGCACTGGTGCGACAGATTCCAATCTGGACGGAAGTCGAGCTCGGCTATCATGCGACGAATGCGCAATGGGTAGCGATTACAGGGTCAAACGGGAAGACGACGACGACGACGCTTGTCCACGAATTATTGAAACAGCAGACGCGTCCGGTACACTTGGCGGGAAACATCGGCTTCCCGGCGATTGAGATTGCGAAAGAAGCGGAAGATGATGCAATCATCGTGATTGAACTTTCGAGTTTCCAACTGATGGGAATGCACGCCTTTAAACCAATGAGTGCGGCTTTCTTAAACTTATCAGCGGCTCATCTTGACTATCATGGTGATCTTGAATCCTACGCGGAAGCGAAAGCACGAATTTTCCGTAACATGGATGCGAATGACCGCCTTGTCGTCAATGCAGACGATGATGTCGTCATGCGCTTAAGTGATCAGGCAAAAGCAGAGCGGTTGCGTTTTTCACGTAAGAGTCCAGCTTATGCTCGTGTCGAGCAGGACATGATTATGGTTGGTGAAACGCCGATCTTACCGGCCGCTGAACTGGCTTTAGGTGGGGGACACAATCTAGAGAACGTCTTAGTAGCATTGACGTTAGTAGAACCATTCAATATTCCGTTACAAGCGGTGCAGGACGTCTTACGGACATTCGGTGGCGTCGCGCATCGTACAGAGTACATTGGCGAATTCAAGGGACGTAAAGTCTACAATGATTCGAAAGCGACGAACAACGTAGCGACGGAAGCAGCACTATCCGGTTTTAAAGCTCCAATCATTTGGTTATGTGGCGGACTAGAACGCGGTGCTGATTTAACACCACTCGTAGAGTCGATGACACAAGTCAAGCATGTCGTCGGTTTGGGCGAGACGGGACCACGTTTTGCGGAACTGGCACGTCAAGAAAAGATTGATGCAACGGTCGTCAGCGATATGGCGCAAGCAGTACAGGCAGCATTTGATGTCTCACAAGCCGGGGATATCATCTTATTATCGCCTGCGTCAGCGAGCTGGGATCAATATAAGACGTATGAAGAACGTGGCGAACATTTTGTTCGCGCCGTCGAATCGATTGGAGGAGATGCTAAATGAGAATCGTCGTATCAGGTGGTGGAACCGGAGGGCATATTTATCCGGCGCTCGCGATGATCCGCGAAATCGAGCGACGGATGCCGTGTGAAGTGCTATACATCGGAACGGAAAATGGGCTAGAAGCAGATATCGTCCGACGCGCAGGAATTCCCTTTGAATCGATTGAGATTTCAGGTATTCGCCGTTCATTATCATTTGAAAACGTTAAGACGGGAATCCGTTTCTTAAAGAGCGTGACCCGTGTCCGGAAAATGTTGCGAAAGTTCAACCCCGACATCGTGGTCGGGACAGGTGGTTTCGTTTGTGGACCGGTCCTTTATACAGCAGCGAAGATGGGGTATAAAACACTCGTCCATGAGCAAAACAGTTTACCTGGTATTACGAATAAGTTCCTTGCTCGGTACGTCGATCGTGTCGCGTTATCGTTTAAAGGATCAGGTCACCATTTCGGTAAAAACGAAGCGAAAACCGTTTTAATCGGTAATCCCCGGGCTTCCGAAGTAGCTGATTTGCAAGTCGACCCGGTCATTGAACGGCAACGTTATGGTTTTGAAGAAGGGCGCCCGTTAGTCGTCGTTTACGGTGGAAGTCGTGGAGCGCCAGCAATCAACCAAGCAATCATCGAGATGATGCCGAAGTTCATTCAGATGGATTGGTCGATGTTGTTCGTGACAGGTCAAGTTCATTTTGAAGAGATTACTCGCCAAATCGGAACGGTCCCGGAGCGTATTCAGTTACGTCCGTTTGTCTATGATTTACCGAATATCTTAAAGGCGAGTCAACTCGTCATTTCACGTTCGGGTGCGAGCACGTTAGCGGAATTGACGACGCTCGGATTACCGAGCATTCTCATTCCGAGTCCATACGTCACAGAAAACCATCAAGAAGTAAATGCCTCGTCCCTCGTCGAAACAGGAGCAAGCTTGCTCGTCCGAGAAGCTGAACTGACAGGAGAAACGTTATTCGATGCTTGTAAAACGGCGATTGCGAATCAAGAAGCGATGTCGCAGGCCGCATTCGCTTTAGGGATGCCGAATGCATCGAGTGATTTAGTGGACGAGTTGAATCGCTTGATTCAACAAAAAAACTAAACAGTTGCAGGAATAGACCGATAAGGAACTGAAATTAATCAAGTAGAGGAGGAATGAACGTGAAGGAGCGACAACCGGTAAAAGATACGGATGCCACTGTCAGTAGTCTAGAAGATAAGATTCCTTATATCCGTGAACAACGCCGGAAGAAAGCAAACCGACGTTTAATCTATGTCCTCATCCTGATCGGTCTATTGATTGCTGTCGTATTTTATCTTCAGTCCAGTTATTCGCGGGTAGCGACACTTGAGATTGACGGTGTCGTCAATGTCAAAGAAGAAGACATCATTCAGGCGTCACGGATGAAGGTGAAGGAGACACATGCTTTCAATGTGTCAGAAGAAGCTGTGCTAGAGCGAATCGAAGATGTACCAGGTATACGGGAAGCAACTATGACACAGAGTTTTCTCCATAACTATCAAGTTAATGTCGTGGAGGAAAAAGAAATTGCTTACGCGAAAGATCAACCCGGAGACCGAATCGTCTTAGCAGATGGAACAATCATCCCTGGAAAGTCGAAGGAAGAATTGTTCGATGCACCGATTTTAACAGGCTTTACAGATCAGTCCCTTGAACGGTTGACGAAGGAACTCGTCAAAATCGAACCAAAAGTTCGGAGTCGGATTTCGGAAATCGTTGCAAACGATAAAACCGATAAAGGGGGATTGAAGTTATTCATGACGGATGGCAATACCGTCTTATTGAGTACTTCAGCTTTTTCTAACTCGTTGAATGAATATGTCAAAGTGATTTCAGCCTTACCAAAAGGAAAAACAGGGACGATCACGATTGACGGGGGAATCTATTTCAAACCATATAAAGTAAAAAAATAGAAAATTCCTAGTCATGAGTCAGCAGATTGACAAACGTTTGTTTTCATTAGTAAATAAGTAGGCGTATCGTCATCAAATCGTAATCTATTAGATGGGTAAGTTAGACAATAACTTCTTTTCGTAGGGTTTTATATAGTGTAGACTTAAACGAGAAGAAGTTTATCTTGTTTCCTGAATATATATAGGGACAATCAGTATGAGTATTATGAAAGTGGAGGTGTCACTCCCATGGAAACGAAAGGTACGATTGCCGCACTAGACATTGGAACATCGGAAGTGAAACTCATCGTCGGTGAACTACTCGGTGGGACACTGAACGTGTTAGCGGAGGGTTCTGCACCATCTGCCGGTGTCAAACGTGGCGTCATCGTCGATATCGACCAAACAGTCAATGCCATTAAACAAGCGGTCGCTGAAGTGGAACGGACACTCGGTGAACCGATTGGTGAAGTATATGTAGCAATTTCTGGAGAACACATTCAAGTCAAGGATTGTCAAGGGATGACTTCAATTAAAGGCGAAGACAATGAAATTACGGATGACGACGTCAAAGACGTCTTACACTCCGCAATGGTCATGCGCATTCCGAACGAATTAAGTGTTGTCGATGTACTACCGAAAACGTTTACGGTCGACCAACAAACAGAAATCACGGATCCACGTGGTATGATCGGTTATCGTCTAGAAGTGACAGGGAAGTTGATCATTGGAGCGAAGACGATCCTACATAGCATTAAACGTTCAATCGAACGGGCTGGTCTAGAGCTTGCAGGATACGTACTTGAAAGCTTAGCTGTTTCAAGAATCGCGGCATCAATCGATGAACTGGAGCTTGGCGTCGGCATCATCGATATTGGACATGAGACGACAACATTGTCGATTTATGAAAAAAACGATCTCGTTTACTCGACGACGTTACCTTATGGTGGCGATCATCTGACACGTGACTTAACGTATAAGATGAATTGTAAGTACCAAGATGCAAAACTTGCGAAGGAAGAATACGGAGTGGCGCTTGAATCGTTAGGGGATCCTGAAGAAAAGGTATCCTACGTAACGATTAATGGGGAGCATCGTTTTGAGCCGCAACCTGAGATCGGTTTCGTTTTAGAGGCACGCCTCGAAGAAATCTTCGAGATGATTCAAAAACGGATGACGCAGGCTGGCCATCCACAAATGAATAGTGGCATCATTCTCTGCGGTGGAAGTTCTTCGCTTCCTGGAATCGATCAGCTAGGGAAACGGATTTTCAACCAGAACGTCAACGTCTACCAACCGGCCAGCTTAGGCATTCGTAATCCGAAGTACGCTGTGGCAGCCGGCATGTTACGCTATGTACTCTCAAGAAGTACGGTTTCGAAATCAGGATTTGATCGTGCGGACGAGAAGGAAGTCGTGGCGCAAAATCGTGAACAAGAACAATTGCTTACGAACCCGACACCGTCTCCAGTACGCGAAGAACGAACGCAACAGGAACAACCTCCAAAAGAGCGTAAATCATTCAGTAGTTTCTTTGAAAAGTTTTTTGGTTAATGACTAAAATACAATGAGTATAAAAAATTAGGGGGCCCCTTTTATGTTGCATTTTGATGAAATGATGGACCAAGTAGCTAAAATTAAGGTCATCGGCGTAGGTGGCGGTGGTTCAAACGCCGTCAACCGAATGATTGAACATGGTGTACAAGGCGTAGAATTCATCGCCGTCAATACAGATGCACAAGCACTCAACATGTCGCAGGCAGATGTGAAGCTCCAACTCGGTGCAAAGCTGACACGCGGTTTAGGTGCAGGTGCGAATCCAGAAATCGGTAAGAAAGCGGCAGAAGAAAGCCGTGAACAGTTGACAGAGATTTTGTCAGGTGCTGATATGGTCTTCGTTACTGCAGGTATGGGTGGCGGGACAGGAACTGGTGCTGCGCCAGTCATCGCTGAAATTTCAAAAGAAATCGGCGCATTGACTGTCGGTGTCGTAACGAAACCGTTCATGTTTGAAGGACGCAAACGGATGCAACACGCTGTATCGGGTGTGCAAAACTTTAAAGAAAAAGTCGATACGTTAATCGTCATTCCGAATGATAAATTACTTGAAATCGTTGATCGTAACACGCCGATGCTCGAAGCATTCAAAGAAGCGGATAATGTGCTTCGTCAAGGGGTTCAAGGGATCACAGACTTAATCGCTGTCCCTGGTTTAATCAACTTAGACTTTGCAGACGTTAAGACAATCATGACTGAAAAAGGATCTGCCTTGATGGGCGTTGGTGTTGCGACAGGCGAACACCGTGCAACGGAAGCTGCGAAGAAAGCCATTTCAAGTCCATTGCTTGAAACATCGATTGAAGGTGCAAAAGGTGTCTTAATGAACATCACAGGTAGTGCGAACCTCAGTCTATATGAAGTAACGGAAGCTGCTCAAATCGTTCAAAGTGCAGCAGATGAAGAAGTAAACTTGATTTTCGGTTCTGTTATCAACGATAACTTAGAAGATGAAATCATCGTTACCGTCATCGCAACAGAATTCGAAAACGAGCCACTCGATTTCGAGATTCCATCTGCTCAAGAAATGATGAAAAACTTACTCAAGAAAAAGCAGGCGACTCCAACTCCTGCTGCGACTGAGGAGCCGAAACCACAAGTCGAAGAGACACCTGTCAGCTCGAATCCAGAACCAGCAAAAGGGTCAGATGTTGAAGAAACGATGGACATTCCATCATTCCTTCGTCGGAACAATCGTTAATCGATTTTTTCCAAGACACGACTGCTAGACAAAGAGGTGTCGCGTAAGCGGCACCTCTTTTTTGAAAGGGATGTGAAATGATGTTTGGTCAATGGATAAAGTGGGATACACCGACCGGTACAGTGCGTGCGGCATTCACTACAAAATTTTCAGCGCCGCATGGTATTGGCAATCTTGGATTGCATGTCAATGACGATCGCGATGGTGTCATTCAAAACCGGCAAGTCATCGCCCGTCAACTTGATTTATCGCTCGAAAATTCAGTTTGGGCAGAACAGGTTCACGGGAACCATGTCGAACAAGTGACGACGCTAGATTCTGGACGAGGCGCACTGGATTATGGAACAACGATCGAGGGTACAGATGGATTGGTGACGACGGATGCAAATGTATTACTCGCCATGTTATTCGCGGATTGTGTACCGCTCGTGTTTTGTGATCCGACGACAGGAATTATTGCGAATACGCATGCCGGATGGCGTGGAACAGTCGCGAATATCGTTGAAGCGACTGTCGCCCGAATGGAAGCGGCGGGGGCAGACCGTTCCTCGATTCAAATGGTCATCGGACCCTCGATTCGTGAATGTTGTTATGAGGTCGACCAACCCGTCCTTGAAGCGATTGACGGGCTTGGTCTTGAAGATACGCCCTACACAATAAAAGAAAACGGAAAAGCGATGCTTTCGCTTCAGCAGACGAATGCTGCATTAGCAGAGCGAAGTGGATTAGGTGACATCATTGATGCAGGAATTTGTACGCACTGCCAAGCAGATGACTATTTCTCTTACCGTCATGGGGACCACCAAGGTCGTTTCGCGAGCTTGATCGTAAAGGAGTCATTACATGTCGATTAATGAAAATGTTCAACTTGTCCAACAAAAGATGCAACAAGCGAGTGAAAAGAGTTTTCAAAAAAAGCAGGTACAACTGATTGGCGTGACGAAATCAGTTTCAAGTCAAGTTGCCTCTGAGCTGTTAGAAGCAGGTATAACGGCGCTAGGTGAAAATCGTCCGGAGGGTTTGTCAGAAAAACAAGCAGCACTTGGGCGTGAAGCCTGTGAGTGGCACTTCATCGGGACACTGCAGTCGCGAAAAGTACGTCAAATCATCGATCAAATCGATGTGCTTCACTCACTCGATCGTTTGCATTTAGCGGAAGAAATCAATAAACGTGCAAAACGTCCTATCGATTGTTTTGTTCAAGTCAATGTCTCGGGTGAAGCTTCGAAACAAGGTATTTCCGCAGAAGACATCCATTCCTTTCTACATGAAATCGGTCAATATCCAAAAGTTCGTGTGATTGGACTCATGACGATGGCACCATTGACAGAAAATCAAGAGGAAGTGCGGTCCGTTTTCCGCGCTTTACGCGTCTTACGAGACGAAGTAGCAGCACGAAACCTGTCTTACGCTCCCTGTACGGAATTATCGATGGGGATGTCGTCTGATTATGAAATTGCGATTGAAGAAGGGGCGACACACGTCAGAATCGGAACGGTCCTCGTCCAATCATAAAACGTAGAAGAAGTTGAAAGGAGAATCGAAATGGGATTCAAATCGAAAATGCAACATCTGTTTCTTGGGAACACAGACGATTTAGACGAACTTGAATATGAAAATGATGCTACAATAAATAAAGGTAGAGGTACTGCAGAGCAAGAGTATGAAGAGTACTACGAGGAATCTACCCCGAGTGTTACTCAAAAGGAGGACCCTGTGCGTCAATCGAATATCGTTCCGATTCATACGAAAAAAGCAAAATCACAAGTCATTTTAAGTGAGCCGCGTGTCTTCAATGAAGCACAAGAAATTGGGGAGCATCTCCGTCAAAATCGTGCGGTCATCGTTAATATGCAACGCATGTCAAAAGATCAATCACGGCAAATGATTAATTTTCTTTCAGGCGTCGTCTTTGCACTCGATGGTACGATTACGACAATCAGTCAAAACACGCTCCTCTGTGTGCCGAACAACGTCGAGCTCGCGGGTAGTATTTCAAATCTACTTGGAGAAGATGATATCAATCATAAGGGGTGGTAAACATGGATTCACAAGTTATGTACGCGATTGGGCGTACATTGAGCACGTTACTTCAATATTATAGCTATGTCATGATTGCTTATATTTTACTTTCATGGTTCCCGAACGCACGAGAGTCAAGATTCGGACAAGTATTAGCGATGTTAGTCGAACCGTTCCTCGCGCCTTTCCGACGGATCATCCCGCCCATCGGAGGTATGCTTGACATCTCACCAATCGTTGCCTTTTTAGTGTTGAACTTAGCACAGTCAGGCATTCGAGCAATCTTCTTCTAATGAGCGTCTATGATCACTATCGCGGACATGAGCGGGAGTTCGTCGATCTTGTCTTAAACTGGATCGATCATGTCGAAGCGACCTATACGTTTAAACTGACAGATTTTCTTGACCCACGCGAACAGCAAATCACACGCGAACTCGTCGGAACGAAATATGCCCTCTTTTTTGAGGGCGGTTTCGAAGGGGCAGAGCGACAGCGGGCACTAATTGCGCCTGATTACTACGAACTTGATGCGAGCGACTTTGATATTGCCATCTATCGTATTCATTATCCTACAAAATTCGTTGAACTATCGCATCGACAAGTAACAGGTACGCTCTTAAACGTCGGTCTGAAACGCGGCAAGTTCGGTGACGTCGTCATTCAAGATCAAGTCGTTCAGTTCGCAGTCGCAGAAGACGTTGCTTCTTATATCGAAGTCAACGTCGAGCGGGCAGGGAAAACGAAAATTCGTTTATCTCGCGTCGAACTAGAAGACCAATTGAAGATCAAAGAACAGGAATGGCAAGAAGAACTTGGATTCGTCAGTTCGCTCCGCTTTGATACTGTCGTCAGCGAAGTGCTTGGTTTTTCGAGACAAAAAGCACAGAGTTTGATTAAACAAGGGGAAAGTAAAGTGAATTATAAAATCGTCGAAGATCCAAGCTTCATGCTTGAAGAAGGCGATTTGCTTTCGCTCCGTGGAACAGGCCGCGTCAAATTGACGGCTATTTTAGGGTCGACGAAACGCGACCGGATTAAATTACAGTACGGATTATTAAAAGGTTAAAAAATGCTGAGGAGGATTTCATCATGCCATTGACGCCACTTGATATTCATAATAAGGAATTTACACGTAAGTTTCGCGGCTATGACGAGGATGAGGTCAACGAATTTCTTGATCAAGTCATCAAGGATTTTGAAATGTTGTTGCGGGAAAACCGTCAACAGCAAGAAGTGATTCAAAACATGCAATCGCGTGTCGATTACTTCAGTTCGATGGAAGAGACGTTAAACAAGTCAATCATCGTTGCCCAAGAAGCAGGAGAAGAAGTCAAGGCCAATGCGACGAAAGAAGCAAGCTTGATTTTAAAACAAGCCGAGCGTGAAGCGGAACAACTGCAAGATTCCGCACAGCGTCGAGCGCAACGGACAGACTTTGAAGTCGAACAGATGCGTAAGAAAATCGAATTGTACCGTAATCGTTTTAAAGTCTTGATCGATGCGCAGATGGAGTTATTGGCAAGCCATGATTGGGACGCGTTTGATAGTTCGACCCGTGGTGCGCTTGACGAGATTCCGGCAGTTGCGTATAATGACGACGATGTCATATAACTTAAATCAATGACAAGGACACGTCTTAATCAGACTGCTGCAAGCGAATCGGGGACTGGTGTGAGCCCGAACAGTAAGTGAGAATGGATATCCCCTTCGAGTGTGAGACTGAACCATTAAGTAAGTCGCACCGATTCGCCCCCGTTATCGGGCTCTTAAGTGGTAGTTCGTACGGTTGAACTACTAGTAGGGTGGTACCGCGAGTTCAAGCCAAGCTCGTCCCTATACCAGGGATGTGTTTGGCTTTTTTTGTATGTTAAATTAAAAGAAGTGAGGGAATGCCAGATGGAGTACAAAGATACATTACTGATGATGAAAACTGAATTTCTAATGCGAGGTAACTTGCCGAAACGTGAGCCGGACATGCAGGCACGTTGGAACGAGATGAACTTATATCAAGCAGTTCAAGAAAAAAATGCTGGGAAACCAACCTTCATCCTTCATGATGGACCACCATACGCAAACGGTGATATCCACATGGGGCACGGATTAAACAAAGTCTTAAAAGATATCGTCGTCCGTTACAAATCGATGAATGGTTTCCGTTCACCGTACGTACCGGGTTGGGATACACACGGTTTACCGATTGAAACAGCGCTCCAAAAATCAGGTGTCGATCGGAAGACGATGTCGGTCGCTGAGTTCCGTGAGTTGTGTGCGAAATATGCGCTCGAACAAGTCGATCATCAGCGTGAACAGTTTAAGCGTTTAGGTGTTCTCGGTGATTATGATAATCCATACATCACGCTCCAACCGGAATTTGAAGCGGCGCAAATTCGCCTCTTCGGTGACATGGCGAACAAAGGCTATATCTATAAAGGAAAAAAACCAGTCTACTGGTCACCTTCTTCTGAGTCGGCACTGGCAGAAGCCGAAATCGAATACCATGATAAACGTTCTGCTGCCATCTATGTTGCGTTCCCTGTCTTAGAAGGAAATAACATCTTAGAGCCAACCGATCACTTCGTCATCTGGACGACGACGCCGTGGACGATTCCTGCAAACCTCGGAATCTCTGTCAGTGCGGAACTCACGTATGCCCGGATCGAGTACGAAGGAAAAGGTTATATCGTCGCAGAGGCGCTTGTTCCTGAAGTCATCGAGGCACTCGGATGGGAAGACGCGACAGTCGGTCGTGTCTTCAATGGAGCAGATTTCGAATACATGAAAGCCAAACACCCGCTCTATGACCGTGAATCACTCGTCATGCTCGGTGATCATGTTACGGCGGAAGCGACCGGCGTCGTGCATACGGCACCTGGACACGGGGAAGATGACTATCGCATCGGACAAGCATACGGACTCGATGTCCTCTGCCCGGTCGATGATAAAGGGGTCATGACGGCGGAAGCACCAGGATTCGAAGGCATGTTCTATGAAGATGCGAATAAAGAAGTCGGTCTTGCGTTAGAAAAAGCGGGCGCATTGTTGAAACTATCGTTCATCAAACACTCGTATCCGCACGACTGGCGGACGAAAAAACCGGTCATCTTCCGGGCAACACCACAATGGTTCGCGTCGATTAAAGACTTCCGTGCGGAAATCCTTGACGAAATCAAAGATGTGCAGTGGGTACCGGCATGGGGAGAAACACGTCTTCACAACATGTTTAAAGATCGTGGCGACTGGGTCATCTCGCGTCAACGTGCATGGGGCGTGCCCCTTCCAATCTTCTATGCAGAAGACGGAACAGAAATTGTTACACCGGAAACAATCGACCATATCGCGAACTTGTTCGCAGAGCACGGTTCGAACGTCTGGTATGAACGCGAAGCAATCGACTTATTGCCGGAAGGCTTTACGCACCCGGCAAGTCCGAATGGTCAGTTCAAAAAAGAAACAGACATCATGGATGTCTGGTTCGATTCCGGCTCGTCACATGCCGGTGTGCTGGCGACGCGTCCAGAACTAGAGCGTCCGGCTGATCTTTACCTCGAAGGTTCAGACCAATACCGTGGCTGGTTCAACTCGTCGCTTTCGACAGCTGTTGCGACAACGGGAAAAGCACCGTATAAAGCAGTCGTCAGTCATGGTTTCGTATTAGACGGTCAAGGACGGAAGATGTCGAAGTCAATCGGGAATACGATTGCCCCAATCCAAATCATGCAACAATTCGGTGCTGAGATTCTTCGTCTGTGGGTTGCGTCAGTCGATTATCAGTCAGATGTCCGGGCATCGATGGACAACTTTAAACAAGTTTCAGAATCATACCGTAAAATCCGGAACACGGTCCGTTTCCTGCTCGGGAACTTGGATCAATTCGATCACACGGCACATCGTGTTGCGTTTGAAGATTTACCGGAAGCAGACCGTTTCATGCGGACGAAGCTCGATCAATTAGTCGGTAAAGTCAAAAAAGCCTATGATGCGTATGATTTCATGGCAGTTTACCAACTGTTGCATAACTTCTGTGTCCTTGACCTGTCTTCGTTCTACCTCGACTACACGAAAGACATCTTGTATATCGAACAAGCAGATGCACCGGCGCGTCGTGCCGTTCAAACGGTCATGTATGATACCGTCGTGACATTGTTACAATTGATGGCACCTGTCTTACCGCATACGGCAGACGAAGCATGGGAATTCGTTCCTGGTGTCGAGACGGCAAGTATCTTCTTGACGGATTTACCGGAAGCAGTCGACGTATCGGAAGAAGGACTTGCACTGATCGCGAAATGGAACGCGTTCCTCGTCTTCCGCGATGATGTCTTGAAGGCGCTTGAAGAAGCACGGGCAGAGAAGCTCGTCGGGAAAACGCTCGAAGCCAAACTCGAGCTCGCACCGAACGAAGCGACGAAGAACTTGCTTGCGACAATCGACCATCTTGAACAACTGCTTCAAGTCTCACACATCGATTTTGTCGACTCGGCAGAACGTAACTATGAGACGACAGCAATCACTGTTTTGAAAGCGGACGGCGAGAAATGTGAACGTTGCTGGACATATTCGACTGAACTTGGTCAAGATCCGGCTCATCCGACACTTTGTCCTCGTTGTACTGCGGTCGTCAATTCTTTATAATGAATAAGGGGAGGGGCGGCTACTGCGACTTCGTAGCTACCCCTCATTATTTTTGATGTGGGGGAAAACAGGATGTGGCTTTACTTAGTGATTGCTGCTTTACTCGTAGGAGTGGATCAATTGACGAAATGGATCGTCGTTCAGCAGATGACGATTGGTCAAGCGATTGAAGTCATTCCAAATTTCTTTTATCTCAATTCATACCGCAACCGTGGAGCGGCATGGGGAATGCTTGAAGGAAAATTCGGCTTCTTCTTCATCGTGACGGTTCTCGTCGTTGTTGGTCTGATTTATTTTCTGTACAAAGAAGGAACAAAAAACAAAGTATTTGCTTGGAGTGTCGCTTTACTACTGAGTGGAGCGATCGGAAATTTTATTGACCGGATGGCGCGTGGGGAAGTCGTTGATTTCTTACACTTTTATCCGTTCGGCTATAATTTTCCGATCTTTAATGTCGCAGACGTCTGCTTGACATTTGGAGTGATTTTGATGCTGATTAGCGTCATGTTCGAAGAGCGTTTGACGAAGAAGGGAACGATTGATTAATGAATGAACAACAAGTATGGACGGTCGAAGCAAAAGGCGCGACAGGGCGAATCGATAAATGGTTGGCTGAACAACAAGAGTGGTCGCGTTCGCAAGTGCAAGACTGGTTAAAGGCGGGGCACGTCGAAGTAGACGGACGCATCGTGAAACCGAACTATAAGATGACGGGAACGGAAAGCATCACCGTGCATATCCCGGAAGCCGTCGAACTCGAAATCTTACCGGAAGACATTCCGCTAGATGTCGTTTACGAAGACAGCGATGTCATCGTCATCAATAAACCAAAAGGCATGGTCGTCCACCCGGCAGCAGGACATGTGTCAGGAACACTCGTTAATGCGTTGCTTCATCACTGCCAAGACCTCTCAGGCATCAATGGGGTCAAACGACCAGGGATCGTTCACCGGATCGATAAAGATACATCAGGTCTCTTGATGGTCGCTAAAAATGATTTAGCCCATGAATCGCTTGCGCAACAATTAAAAGATAAGACGACGGAACGTCTTTATATCGCGCTTGTCCATGGCGAGATTCCCCATGAACTCGGAACGATTGAAGCACCGGTCGGCCGTGATAAAAATGACCGTCAACGGATGACGGTCACGGACAAAAACTCAAAAGCAGCGGTCACGCATTTCCGTGTCCTCGATCGGTATGAAGGCTTTACGGTCGTTGAGTGTAAACTCGAAACAGGACGGACTCACCAAATTCGTGTCCACATGCGCTATATCGGATTCCCGCTCGCAGGTGACCCGAAATATGGACCGCGGAAGACGATGAAGATGAATGGTCAAGCACTCCACGCAGCGGTTCTCGGATTTGAACATCCACGGACCGGCGAATGGTTGACGTTCGAAGCACCACTCCCGGAAGAGATGACGTTTGAGATCAGTCAGTTGAAAAAACTTGAATTAGAGTCTTGACGTTTTTCTAATAAAACGGTAGAGTAACACCTAGAGAGCGATGCGAGACATCAGCCTCACCAAATCGGTCGTCCGCGTGACGATCCTACAAAATTAGAACACCTTTAATCGAGTCCGGAGAGGCTACGAAAGGGAGACACCGTAACGCGTGTAAACACATGGCTTTGCTATGTACACATCTGTCTTCAACAACCTCCTGCCGATTAAGCAGGAGGTTTTTTTATGAAAGGAGAAGCCATGAAACCAGCCATCATTTTAGATGAAGCGGCAATCAGTCGTGCCTTAACACGAATCGCCCATGAAATCATCGAGCGCAACAAAGGGATTGAAGAATTGATGATCGTCGGTATCAAGACGCGGGGCGAAACACTTGCGAGACGCCTTGCCCGGCGGATTGAAGAGATTGAAGGAAAAGCCGTGTTACTCGGTGTCGTCGACATCTCGATGTACCGCGATGATCTCTCGAAGAAAAGCCTCGAGCCGGAAATCAAAGGGTCCGAGATGCCGGAAGACGTCACAGGAAAAATCGTTGTGCTCGTCGATGATGTCCTGTACACGGGACGGACGGTCCGCGCGGCAATGGACGCACTCGTCGATCATGGTCGACCAAGCATGATTCAGTTAGCTGTCCTTGTTGACCGAGGTCACCGGGAACTCCCGATTCGACCAGATTTCATCGGCAAGAACGTTCCGACGTCACGCGAAGAACAAGTCGTCGTCGCCTTATCAGAAGTCGACGATGCTGATCAAGTATTCATTAAACGTTAAATCAAAAATACCTTTAACGTGGTCCAGAGAGACCAGAAAGGGAGATGCTCTCATGTCAAAACATAAAGCAATTCTTGAAGTCCGTGAATTACCGAAACATCCTCTTCAATGGCTGATGCTCAGCCTCCAACATGTCTTCGCGATGTTTGGTGCGACCGTGCTCGTTCCGTTACTTACGGGATTAAACACATCTGTCGCACTCGTCGCGAGCGGAGTCGGCACGTTGATTTTCCTCGCCGTCACCCGTTTCAAAGTCCCCACATACCTTGGTTCTAGTTTTGCCTACATCGTCCCAATCATCGCCGTCAGCGAACGCTGGGGTGTCGAAGATGCACTTGTCGGCGGGATGGTCGCTGGACTTGTCTACGGACTCGTCTCCTTGATCATCACGTACACAGGTGTCTCCTGGTTGATGAAACTGCTTCCGCCGGTCGTCATCGGTCCAGTCATCATGGTCATCGGTCTATCGCTTGCCCCAACGGCTGTCAGCATGGCAATGAACGGAGCGGATGGCACATATAACGGCTTGTTCTTCTTCGTCGCCTTGACGACGCTCGCTGTTACGCTCCTCGCGATGACGTACTTTAAAGGCATGTGGAGTACGGTGCCGATTTTGTTCGGTATTCTCGCCGGATACCTCGTCGCAGCAATTAGCGGGATCGTTGATTTCGCACCACTGCGCGAAGCAACATTCTTCCATCTACCTGACTTTACGATTCCGTTCCTCGACTATTCACCGACCTTGAACTGGGCAGCACTCGCCTTGATCGTCCCGGTCACACTCGTCACGCTGACGGAACATATCGGTGAACAAAAGGTCACTTCCCGCATCATTGGGCGCGAGACGCTCCTTGATCCGGGAATGCACCGGACAGTGCTTGGAGACGGGATTGCCAAAACAGTCGCTTCGATGCTCGGTGGACCACCTGTCACGACATACGGCGAAAACAACGGTGTCATGGCGATTACGCGTGTCTACAGCGTGTTTGTCCTCGGTGGCGCAGCATTACTTGCAATCAGCTTCGGATTCCTTGGATACGTCGAAGGCTTCATTAAAACGATTCCGACACCCGTCATGGGCGGCATCAGCATCCTCTTGTTCGGGGTCATCGCCTCGAACGGTCTCCGGACGATCGTCGAAAGTAAGGTCGATTTAGCAGATAAACGAAACTTGACGATCACGGCCGTCATCTTGGTCATCGGCATCGGCGGTGCAGCTTTGAAAGTGGGGAACTTCTCGTTAGAAGGAATGGCGCTCGCCACCATCCTCGGAGTTGTCTTGAACTTGATTTTACCGAAGGCGGCACAGGAAGAAGTCGACATCGAAGAAACACCTTTACAACCGAAACGAGCAGCTAACGACTTTTAAGACGTTCCCGAGAGGACGATAAAGTGGAGGCCCTTGTAGATCGCAGATGTTCATCTGCTTTCTTCAGCGCACCTTCACATCAGAAGGTGCGCTTTTTTGCGGCCGAAAAAGGAGTGAACGAGATGAAAACCCAACCAGTGAGTCCCGATTTCGTCAGTCTCGACCAGCTCTCGGTTCTAGAAATCGAGCAGTTGATTGAGCGGGCGCTTGAATTGAAACATGGACAACCGTCAAATACCTTTGCGAATAAAACGATCGCCAACCTGTTCTTTGAAAATTCGACACGGACACGTTGTTCATTCGAGATGGCGGAACATCGCTTAGGAATGCATGTCCTGCCGTTTGAGACGACGACATCGTCCGTCCAAAAAGGGGAAACGTTACTCGATACATGTAAAACACTCGAGGCACTCGGGGTCGAAGCACTTGTCATCCGCCATCACGAGACAGGTTATTACCACGCGCTGATTGAGCAGTTGACGATTCCGGTCATCAATGCGGGCGATGGGAGTGGTCAACATCCATCCCAGTCTTTACTCGATTTAATGACGATGTTCGCTGAATTCGGTCATATTCACGGCAAAACGGTTGTCATCTGTGGTGACCTGCGACACAGCCGGGTCGCCCGGTCGAACGCGGACGTGTTGCAACGGCTCGGGGCGACCGTCATCGGTTCCGGTCCATCGGAATGGTTTGACGAGACGATGGGGATTGCCTATGTCCCGATTGACGAGGCAATCGAGCAAAGTGACATCATCATGTTACTCCGGGTTCAGCAGGAACGGCACAGTCAGGCGATGGAGCTCGAAGAAACGTATCACGAACAATATGGTTTGACACTCGACCGGATGCGGCGGGTCCGACCGGAAGCAATCATCTTACACCCGGCACCCGTCAATCGCGGAATCGAGATTGCGGACGAACTGGTCGAACATACCCAGTCACGAATCTTCGAGCAGATGAAAAATGGTGTGTTCGCCCGAATGGCGATTTTAGAACGTGCGTTTCATCCTAACTCAACTGAAGGAGAGATTTAATATGACACTACGTATCGATCACGCAACATGGTATCAAAACGGACAATTGCAACAATCAAGCATTCGCATCGAGGATGGCTTGATTACGGATCTCGATGCTGCGCCGCGGGCGGACGAGCAAGTCATCGATGCAAGTAACCGCTTGTTAGCACCAGGCTTCGTCGATATTCATGTCCATCTCCGCGAACCGGGTGGCGAACATAAAGAAACGATTGCAACAGGTACGGCCGCAGCCGCAGCCGGCGGATTCACGACAATCTGTCCGATGCCGAATACGCGTCCTGTTCCGGATGACCGCGAGACGTTAGAAGCCTTGTTCAAGAAAATCGAAGAAACGGCGTCTGTCCGGGTTTTGCCTTATGCGGCGATTTCAAAAAATCAGCTAGGACAGGAACTCGTCGCGTTTGAAGAATTAACGGATGCCTTTGCGTTTACAGATGACGGCGTCGGCGTTCAAAGTGCCGCCGTCATGCGGGAAGCGATGCGACGCGCCGCGAAACTCGGGAAGGCGGTCGTCGCCCATTGTGAGGACGATACGTTGAAAGCCGGCTGTGTCCATGAAGGTGCGTATAGTGAACGGGAAGGACTGCAGGGGATTCCGTCACTAGCGGAAAGTATCCACATCGCGCGCGACGTCTTAATCGCAGAAGCGACCGGCTGCCATTATCATGTCTGTCATGTCTCGACAAAAGAATCAGTCCGGGTCATTCGTGACGCCAAACGGGCAGGAATCCGTGTCACGGCAGAAGTGACACCGCACCATCTCGTCCTGACGGAAGATGACATCGAGGGGCAGGATCCGAACTTTAAAATGAATCCGCCCCTTCGGAGTAAGGCAGACCGGGCGGCACTGCTCGAAGGGTTACGCGATGGCACGATTGATTGTATCGCAACGGATCATGCGCCGCACGCAGCCGATGAAAAAGCGCTCGGCATCGAGCGGGCACCATTTGGAATTACGGGCTTCGAGACAGCCTTTCCACTACTTTATACGAAACTTGTTCAAACGAACCAGATGACGCTAAGCGACTTAGTCGATGCCTTGGCACGCAAGCCGGCCGCCTTGTTCGACTTACCGTATGGTCGCTTGGAAGTCGGGGCACCGGCAGATCTCGTGTTGCTTGATTTAGAGACCGTCCGACCGGTTGAACCAGAACGCTTTTATTCAAAAGGAAAAAATACACCGTTCGCGGGGCAGTTACTGACAGGATACCCGGTCATGACACTCGTCGGTGGAAAAATCGTATTCAAGGGGGAAACGGCACATGTCTAAACGGACACTCATTTTAGAAGATGGTATGACGTTCGAAGGGACAGCATTTGGCGCAACACGCGTCACGATGGGGGAGGTCGTCTTCCAGACAGGAATGACGGGATACCAGGAAATGTTATCTGATCCATCCTATTGTGACCAGATGATCGTCTTGACGAATCCCTTGATCGGGAACTATGGCATCAACCGGGAAGATTACGAAACGACGCGACCACTTGCGAAAGCACTCATCGTCCGTGAAGTCTGCCATACTCCGTCGAACTTCCGCTCCCAATCGTCGTTAGCAGAGGCCTTAGAAGAATTCGATATTCCGGGCTTAACCGGCGTCGATACACGTCAACTGACGCGCCACTTACGATCAAAAGGCGTCATGCGGGGATTGCTCGTCGATGGTGAATTTAATCTCGCCGACCAATTAGACCGTTTGCACAACATGCCACTCGCAACGGATCAGGTGCAACGTGCTTCGACGGAACGGGCGTACATCATCCCGGGTGCCGGTCCGCGGATTGTCCTCGTCGACTTTGGTGCAAAGCTCGGCATCGTCCGTGAACTCGTCCGCCGCGGTTGCGAAGTTGTCGTCGTACCGTACAATGTTACGGCGAAGGAAGTCTTACGTTATAAACCGGACGGCATGATGTTATCGAACGGTCCCGGGAATCCGAAAGACGTTCCAACAGCGATTCCATTGATTCAAGAGCTGACAGGGAAAATCGTCATCTTCGGCATTTGTCTCGGTCATCAATTGATTGCGCTTGCGCACGGCGCCGATACGTTCAAGTTACCGTTCGGTCATCGCGGTGCCAATCACCCGGTTCAAGATCTTCAAACCGGTCACGTCAGCATCACCTCACAAAATCATGGCTACGCCGTCGACGAACAGTCACTGAAGGGATTCGAGTTAATCGTCACACACGTCGCGATCAATGATGGGACGGTCGAAGGTGTCAGACACCGGACGGAACCTGTCTTCTCTGTTCAATATCATCCGGAAGCATCACCCGGTCCAATGGATGCCAATGATTTATTCGATCAGTTTTTAACAGAAATCACGAACCAACAGGAGGTCACTCATGCCTAAACGTCAAGATATCCAGAAGATTCTCGTTATCGGATCAGGTCCAATCGTCATCGGACAAGCAGCAGAGTTTGATTATGCCGGAACCCAAGCGTGCCAAGCACTCAAGGAAGAAGGTTACGAAGTCATCCTCGTGAACTCGAACCCCGCAACGATCATGACAGACCCGACTGTCGCGGACCGGGTTTACATCGAACCGCTCCAAGCGGAGTTCGTGTCCCGGATCATCCGCAAGGAACGTCCGGATGCCTTGCTTGCGACACTCGGTGGGCAGACTGGATTGAATCTAGCGGTCGAACTCGACCGACTCGGCGTTTTGGCTGAATATGGTGTCGAACTGCTCGGAACGAAACTGTCCGCGATTGAAGAGGCAGAAGATCGTGATTTGTTCAGAAAATTGATGTTCAGACTGGGACACGGTGTCCCGGAGAGTGAAATCGTTCATACAGTAGAAGAAGCGGAACAATTTTGCGCGAAAATCGGTCTGCCGATCATCATTCGACCGGCTTACACACTCGGTGGTACAGGCGGCGGGATTGCTGAGACGATGGACGAGTTCGTCCGAATCGTCGAGGGCGGTATCAAAGCGAGTCCGGCGAACCAAGTATTGCTCGAGAAATCAATTGCCGGGATGAAAGAAGTTGAGTTCGAAGTCATGCGTGACGCGACGAACCAAGCGATCATCGTCTGTGCGATGGAAAACTTTGACCCGGTCGGCGTCCATACGGGCGACTCGATTGTCTTTGCACCAACCCAGACACTGTCCGACCGCGATTATCAAATGATGCGAAATGTTTCACTCGACATCATCCGTGCCCTTGGCATCGAAGGCGGATGTAACATCCAGTTTGCACTTGATCCGCATAGTTTCGACTACTATGTCATCGAAGTGAACCCGCGCGTTTCACGCTCGTCGGCCTTGGCGTCGAAGGCGACAGGCTACCCGATTGCAAAACTTGCGGCAAAAATTGCTGTCGGTTATGCCTTATCGGAACTGAAGAACCCGATCACGGAAACGAGTTTTGCCTCGTTTGAACCGGCACTCGACTATGTCGTCGCGAAGATTCCGCGCTGGCCGTTTGATAAGTTCGAATCGGCAGACCGGACGCTCGGGACGCAAATGAAGGCGACAGGTGAAGTCATGGCGATGGGACGGACGATGGAAGAAGCCTTGCTGAAGGCAGTCCGCTCGCTCGAAATCGGGATGTCGGATCTCCGGATGGACCGTTTTCTCGACATGGATGAAGTGACACTCAACCAGTACATCGTCAAAGCAACGGATGAACGGCTATTCGCCCTTTACGCGGGAATCGAGCGGGGTTATTCGGTCGAACAAATTCACGAATGGACCAGCATCGACCGGCTGTTTTTAGAGAAGTTACACCATATCTTCCGGATTGAACAGGAGTTGGCACGCGAAGAGCTGACACGCGAGCGTTTATTACACGCAAAACGTTACGGCTTCAGCGATGCGATGATTGGCCGGATCACGAAGAAAAGTGAGACCGTGATTCGTCATACGCGAAATCAAGAACAGATTCATCCCGTCTACAAGATGGTCGATACGTGTGCAGCAGAGTTCGCTTCCGATACACCGTATTACTACGGAACGTATGAAGTCGAAAATGAAGCGGCACCGACGACACGCCCGTCGATTCTCGTACTGGGTTCCGGGCCGATCCGAATTGGACAAGGTGTCGAATTCGACTATGCGACGGTCCACTCGATTCAAGCGATTCGCGAAGCGGGTTATGAAGCGATCATCGTCAACAACAACCCGGAAACGGTCTCGACGGACTTCTCGATTTCGGACCGGCTCTACTTTGAACCACTGACGACGGAAGATGTTCTCGAAGTCATCCGAAATGAACAACCGATCGGCGTCATCGTCCAGTTCGGCGGGCAAACTGCCATCAACTTAGCTGAGTCGCTCGCTGACGAAGGGGTCAAGATTCTCGGAACGGCGTTAGAAGATCTTGATATGGCAGAAGACCGGAAACAATTCGAAGCCGCTTTGACAAAACTTGAGATTCCACAACCGCCCGGAAAAACAGCGGTCACGGTCGAAGAAGCGACGGCAGCGGCAGCGGGTCTCGGCTATCCTGTCCTCGTCCGTCCGTCTTATGTCCTCGGTGGACGTGCAATGGAAATCGTCTACGGGCAACAAGAGCTCGAACATTATATGAAACATGCCGTCATCGCCTCGCCGGAACGACCGGTCCTCGTCGACCGTTACTTGACGGGAATGGAGCTTGAAGTGGATGCGATTTGCGACGGTGAAGATGTCATCATCCCGGGTATCATGGAGCACATCGAACGTGCGGGAGTACATTCCGGGGACTCGATCGGGGTGTATCCCCCGCAACGTGTCGCGCAAGCAATCAAAGATCAAATCGTTGATTACACGACGCGTATCGCAAAAGCATTCCGCATCAAAGGATTGCTCAACATCCAGTTCGTCTTCGCTGACGGGGAACTCTATGTGCTTGAAGTCAACCCGCGGGCGAGTCGGACTGTACCGTTCATCTCAAAAGTAACGGGATTACCGGTCGCACGTCTCGCGACGAACGTCATCTTAGGTGAGACACTCGCGTCTTACGGACTGACAAGCGGTCTCCTGCCGGAAGAGAAGCTCGTGTCCGTCAAAGTACCGGTCTTCTCATTCGCGAAACTGAAGGAAGTGGATCCGTCACTCGGACCGGAAATGAAGTCGACCGGTGAAGTCATCGGAACGGACCGGACGCTCGAGAAAGCACTGTATAAAGGATTGCTTGCTTCCGGAATGGCGATTCCTGAACATGGTCGTATCTTGATGACGGTCGCTGATCAAGATAAACAAGAAATGCTGGGTCTCGCCAAGCGGTTTGCAACACTCGGATTCACATTGCTCGCAACAGCCGGAACAGCAAGCTTCTTGACAGGACATGAGTTAGCCGTCCAGGTTGTCGGAAAAATTGGTTCCGATCAAGGGTCAATGCTCGATTTAATCGAAAAAGCAGAAGTCGAGTATGTCATCAACACGATGAGTCGCGACTCCCAAGTGACGAAAGATGGTTTCATCATTCGCCGGGCAGCCGCAGAAAACAATGTCGTCTGTCTGACATCTCTCGATACGGCAGAAGCGTTACTCCGAGTCATTGAGAGTCTCTCATTCGAAGCGAGTTCGATTCAAGCATTCACGCACATGAAAAAGGCGGTGACGCGATGATTGAACTACTAACGGTCGTCTCAACGAAGAAGGTCGCAGTTAATGCGACAGAGTTGATTTGTCGGATGCCGGAGGTAAAAAAGATTGAACCGGGTCGATTCATGCACCTGCGCGTCGGCCCGTTATTACGGCGTCCGATTTCAATCGCGAATGTCGAGGGCGATCTAATCACTTTTTTATTCAAAGAGATTGGTCAAGGAACAAAAGAACTCGCTTCCTTACGGCCTGGAGATCTCGTCGATGCCCTCGGACCACTCGGGAACGGTTTTCCGGTGAACTTGATTGAGCGAACGAGTCGCGTTGTCCTCGTTGGTGGGGGAATCGGTGTTCCGCCGCTGTATTATACGATGCGTAAACTCGTCGAACGTGGGGTGGCGTGTGAAGCGATTCTAGGGTTTGATACGGCAGACAGTGTGTTTTACGAAGAGGCGTTTAAAAAGCTCGGGCCGACGACGATTACGACGGTCGACGGGACGGCGGGTGTTCAAGGATTTGTGACGGCGGCACTGACACCAGAGCGGTTCGATACGTTACTCGCGTGTGGGCCGGAACCGATGTTACGCTCCTTGCAGACGGTCCCGATTCAAGATCGTTTCCTGTCGATTGAAAACCGGATGGGTTGCGGGATTGGTGCTTGTTTCGCCTGTGTCTGTAAGACACCGGACGGAAACTACGTGAAGACATGTTCCGATGGTCCTGTCTTTCGGGCGGAAGCGGTGATTTTATGAATCGATTAGCGGTCACGTTACCGGGATTGAATTTGAAGAATCCAATTATGCCAGCATCCGGGTGCTTCGGCTTCGGGGAAGAGTTTGCCAAGTTCTACGATTTATCTGTTCTTGGTGGAATCATGATTAAGGCGGCGACAGGCGAGGAGCGGTACGGAAACCCAACCCCGCGCGTCGCGGAGAGCGGAATGGGAATGCTGAACGCAATCGGATTGCAAAACCCGGGCGTCGAAGGCATCATCGAAACGAAGTTACCGTTCTTAAGCCAGTTCGACACGGAAATCATTGCAAATGTCGCCGGATCAACACCGGAAGAATACGAAACGGTCACCCGGTTAATCAGTCAAAATCCGGTCGTCAAAGCAATCGAGCTAAATATTTCTTGTCCGAACGTCAAATCCGGCGGACTGCAGTTCGGAACGGACCCACGGATGGCAGCGGAATTGACGCGACGCGTCAAAGCAGTGTCGGATAAACCCGTCTACGTCAAACTGTCACCGAACGTTACGTCAATCGTCGAGATGGCACAGGCCGTCGAACAGGCAGGAGCGGACGGGTTGACGATGATCAACACGCTAGTCGGGATGCGAATTGATGTCCGGACCGGTCAACCGATTCTTGCAAATCGGATTGGCGGTCTATCTGGCCCCGCCATCAAACCCGTTGCAATCCGGATGATTCATGATGTCGCACAAGTCGTCGAGATTCCGATCATCGGGATGGGCGGCGTCATGGAGGTCGATGATGTGCTGGAAATGATTTATGCCGGTGCATCGGCTGTAGCGGTCGGGACGGCGAACTTCGTCAATCCGTTCATTTGCCAAGAGTTGATTGCGGCACTCCCGAAACGGATGGACGAACTCGGGATCGAACATATTTTAGACATTAGGGGGAACGCTTATGGATCAGCTTTACATCGCGCTTGATTTTCCGTCAGGATTACACGTCACTCGATTTTTAGAAAAATTCGGTCCAGTCCGACCTGCCGTCAAAGTCGGCATGGAGCTCTATTACGCCGAAGGGCCGGCGTTCGTCCGACAATTGGTCGAACGGGGGCATGCCGTCTTTTTAGACTTGAAGGTCCATGATATCCCGGAAACGGCGCGACGAACCCTTCGCGTCATCGGTCAGCTCGGCGTTGAGTTGACGAACGTTCATGCTGCGGGAGGACTCGAAATGATGCGTGCGGCACGGGAAGGGTTAGACGAAACAGCTGCGGGCACCCGGTTGATTGCCGTGACACAATTGACGTCGACGGATCAGGCGATGGTCGAACAATTACTGATTCATGAGGAATTGGATACCGTCGTCGTCGCGTATGCACAACTAGCCGAACAAGCTGGTTTAGACGGAGTTGTCTGTTCAGCACTCGATGTTGAAAAAATCAAGCCGGGTTGCCGCGATGGATTTCAACTCGTCACACCGGGGATTCGACCGGCAGGGACAGCGGCGCATGATCAAAAACGAATCGCAACGGTTGAATTTGCCCGCGATGCGGGAGCGACGGATCTTGTAATCGGACGCGCCATCACGCAGGCGGATGACCCGGCAGCGATGTACGAAGACTTACTGGCACAATGGAAGGGGATCCGACAATGAATCAATTAGCGACTGCATTACTCGAAATCGAAGCCGTCACACTTTCACCGAGTCAACCGTACACATGGGCGAGCGGACTCCGTTCACCGATCTACTGTGATAATCGTCTGACATTGTCGAGTCCGGATGTCCGTTCGATGATTGCCGATTTATTGGCGCAGCAAGTCAAATCGTTACAAGTCGACGTCATCGCAGGGACGGCGACAGCGGGTATTCCACACGCCGCGCTCGTCGCGGACCGACTCAACTTACCGATGGTCTATGTCCGCGGTAGTGCCAAACAACATGGAAAAGGGAATCAAATCGAAGGGCGCATTAAACCGGGCCAACGCGTCGTTGTCATCGAAGATTTGTTATCGACAGGTAAATCATCGATTGAAGCGGCTGAAGCTTTGCAACAGGCAGGGGCGGAAGTCGTGCAGATTCAAGCCATCTTCTCCTATGGCATGAGTCGTTTGCAAGCTAATTTAACGGCAGCGAATCTGAAGGCGACATCGCTACTGAATTTTTCGGAGTTACTCGAAACGGCAGTTGCGACAAGTGCGATCTCGAGAGACGAACAGACACAACTGCTCGCGTGGTCAATTGATCCAGTTGCTTGGAGTGACCGTTTCACAGCGACGATTTGATTGAGTGAATCAAATACCAGAGTGTAAATAGAGGCTCCTTATCCGGACGGGTAAGGAGCCTTGACGATTTTAGATGAATGTTTTTTGACTTGTCGTATGGGGTGGAAACTTTTTTTGTTACACTAGTTGTAGAACAAAGGAGGTCGCTTCAGATGGTAACGCATTATCGGGATTATGAGAGTTTTAAACGCGTGGCTGTTCCTTTCCTTGAACAGCGCAGTGAGGTCCACCAATTGCCGCTCGGTATCTTGGCACGGGGGGATACGCCACTTTTGATGGCGATCGCTGAAGAAGACGACCGAAAAATCATCATCCTACAAACGATTGAAGAACAGGCGATTTTGGCAGGTGAAGCATTTTCGGATCCAAGCATGCGAAAACTTGCCCGGATTTTTGACTGTAAGGGATATGTCGGAGAACATGCGCTCGTCAAGCCGCTTCTTGCTCCGCATACGAAATACCGTGTGAAGATGGATCAAGGAATGTATGCCTTACATCACGTGACGGGACCACCGCAACTTGAATACGCTTTTCGTATCGTTGACGAACAGGCTGTCGACCAAGCCGTCTCGTTCGGATGGGACTTCATTTGCGAGACCGGTGCATTAGCCGTGACGGAGCGGAATCGTCTTCAAAATGAACAGACGATTCGTCGTCATAGTTCAAAGCAGACGTTATTTGGTCTGTTCGACGGGGACCGTCTCATATCCATGACGTCAGCTAGTCGACCGACGACGTCAGGCGTGACCGTCTCTTACGTCTATACGCCGCCGGAACTTAGAGGGCGAGGTCTTGCTTCTGATCTCGTGGCCCGTGTCTGTACCTATTTGCTGGAGCAAGCGTACCCGATGATCACACTCTATACGGACTGGTCGAACCCGACGTCCAATAAAATCTATCAAGCAATCGGCTTTCAACTCGTCGGTCGCTCGTTACAAATCACAAAAACCGATAAATACCGGTAGTCAAGAGTCGGTCTGTTTGTCTTTGACAACGGAACATAAGCTTTTTTCCTGTTTGGTGCGGGCGAAGCGAATGATTTTTTCAACACGGGATGAAAACTGTTGTTGCGGTGTGACAGCTATGCATCAAATCATGATAAATATAAAAACGCCGATGCTGCCGTCTGAAAATGGAAGCATCGGCGTTTCAATTTTGGATGTTGCCTACTTAAAACGTCGCGATGATTTTACCGCGGACGTGTCGTTCTGCCAACCGCTTTAGCCCTTCGACCAGTTGATCGGCTGGGATGATATCGGTGACGAGTGGATCGAGTTCATTCTGTTGAACGAGCAGAAGCAACGCCGATGCCATTTGACCAAGGTTACGGATGGCGCGGTCATTTTGACTCGCGTAAGCAGCGGCAAGCGCGACTTCATGGATTGACGGTGACAACGTAAACGGTTTGACGATCGACAAATCCGGACCGCCGGCGATATAAGCGAGTTGACCGGAAAAGGCGAGCCGTCCTAAATCGTCCGTCGCTTCAGCTCGGCCGACCGTATTCAAGATTAAATCGACACCACGTCCATCCGTCCAGTCGCGAATCACATCGGTGATGTTCTCCAGTTTATAATCAATCGCTAAGTCCGCCCCTAGTTGTCTGACCCAGTCATGATTTTCAGTCGACGCGGTTGTCGCGACACGTAAGCCAAGACGTTTCGCGAGCTGGATGCCGAACCCGCCAACACCACCGGCACCGGCGTGGATGAGAATCGTCTCTTTATCCGTCGTGTTCATCTTTTGATGGATCGCTTCATAAGCCGTCATCCCGGCGCAGAGAATGGCTGCGGCATCGGTAAAGCTGACGTCTTCCGGAATGAGGGCAAGTGCCCGTGCATCGACTGCAGCGTATTCCGCGAACGCTCCATTTTTTTGAAGGTTCGTATGAATCGCCACACGATCTCCAATCGAAAGACCAACTGTTTCTGAACCGACTTGCTCAACGACACCGGCTAAATCGACACCGGGAATATGCGGGAACGTCCAAGCGGGATTGTTCGTCGCTTTGTAATCGACAGGATTCAGGGCGACGGCTTTAACACGAATCAACGCTTCATGTGCTTTAAGTTGCGGCATCTCGACGTCACGGTACTGCCAATTTTCAATAGATGTTCCCTCTTGATTGAGCCACGCCTTCATGATTAATAGGCGCCTTCGGAGTACGTCAATTCATATGAGTGTGAATAGAGTTCGACGAGGTTACCGAACGGATCTTCACAATATACCATGCGGTACGGTTTTTCACCCGGGTAGTATTCACGAATCGGCATCCGTTGTTTGCCGCCGTGAGCCACAATTTTTTCGACCATGCCTTCAATATCCGGGTCTTGAATCGCGTAATGGAAAATACCTGTTTTCCAGAATTCGAAGTTATTTTCCGGTTGTTCATTGTTCGGGAATTCAAAGAGTTCGATCCCGATCCGGTCGCCTGTCGCCATATGCGCGATGCGGAATTTTTCCCATCCTGCTCCAAATACGTCCGTACACATGACGCCGATTGGGGAATCGTCTTCAATGACATCAGATGGTTCCATGATGACATACCATCCCATAACCTCCGAATAAAATGTAATAGCAGCTTCTAAATCTGGGACCGAAAGTCCGATGTGTGAAAAATTACGTGGGTAAGTCATGTTTGTTGTCTCCTTTGCTTTTTGATTTACGCTAACGGTAACTTACGATACACTCGATTGCATAGTATGCACTTTGAAGTAACTACTTGAAGGAGAGACGAAAAGTAATGACGACAGAACAATTTCCAGTTAATCGAGCGCTCGAAATCATTGGTGGAAAATGGCGCCCACAGTTATATTGCACATTAGAGAACGGTCCTAAACGTTTTCTAGAATTGCATCGGTCGATTCCGGGCATCTCAAGGAAGGTGTTGACAGATCAATTAAAGGAACTTGAACGACTTGGCATGGTCGAACGGATTGAATTTGATGAAGCGGTCCTGCATGTCGAATACCGACTGACAGATGCTGCGTTTACGCTTCAACCGGCGATGAAAGGTTTATGTGCTTGGGGAGAGGGGAAAAAATAACTCGTTCCGATTATTTGTTAGGGGAGGTCTTTTAAATGAAAGTGACATATCACGGACAGTCAACGGTAACGATTGAAACGAATGGGCAACACATCGTGATTGACCCGTTTTTTAGTGGGAATGACAAAGCGATGACAAAACCGGAAGACGTCAAAGTAGATTTTATTCTATTGACCCACGCCCATGCCGATCATATGGCGGATGCGGAAACGATTGCGAAGTCGACGGGCGCGACGATTGTCGCAACACATGAACTAGCGACGTATTTAAGTTTTAAAGGGTTGAATGTTCATCCGATGAATATCGGCGGTCAATTTGAATTTCCATTCGGAAAAGTAAAAATGACGCAAGCCTTCCATTCTTCAAGCATCATTGATGAAGAGAAGCAGACCATCATGTACATGGGAATGCCGGCTGGCTTCTTACTGACGATTGAAGATAAGGTACTGTACCATGCAGGAGATACGGCGTTGTTCGGCGATTTAGCATTGTATGGGGCACATCATGACATTGATCTTGCATTTTTACCAATCGGCGACAATTTCACGATGGGACCGGAAGACGCCTTAATCGCTGCCGATATGTTGCAGGCGAACGCGGTTGTACCGATTCATTACGATACATTCGACTTAATCAAACAAGATGCAACGGCATTTTGCGAGCAACTCGAAGCACAAGAGCAGATCGGCCATGCCTTAGCAATCGATGAGTCGCTTGAACTGTAAGATGGACTACTCGTTTTAAAGAGACGGGGCTGACTCATAAGTCGGACGAACATCCATCCCAGTGACGGACGTTTCCGCCATCCTCGCTTTCCATCGGCGGAAGGTAAGCCGCGGCAGCCCACATTTCATGCGGTCATGCCGGGTCTTACCTATTCCTGACGGAAACGCGAATCACGTTTCCTTTTCCCGTAGGAGTCAACGAAATATTACACTTTTTAGGTAATACCGTGACGGAAAACGGCGCATGCAGATGGTTTAGCGCGTAATCTGTCTCGAATCGCTTTTAAAGCGAAAAGCAATCGGTCGCGATCCTGCAGCTTTGCTGTAGCGGCGCGACTGGTTGCCGCTTTGAAGACGAGGCGAGACAGGGGAGCGCGAACGGATTGCTTCTCGATAGCGCATGTTCACGTTTCATAAGAGTTCGTCTACACGCTGGAATGGCTGATGATCCCGCTTTTCACGGAATCATCGGCCATTTCTCTGTAAATTCTTCTTTTTCATGATGGTTAGTGTGTGCCTGGGACACGCATGAAAAAGTCCTAATTCAGTTTAATCGATAATCGTTCCCACCTTTGAGTCAGCCTCGTCTCTTTTTGTGACCTGCTTTTTAGCCGGCGTTCATTCTTCCGCCCGATGGCGGGTTGGGCATGTTTCTCGTATGATAAAGAGGGCATGTTGACAGGACAATCATAAATTCGGAATAATGGAAGTGAACTGGATGGAGGTAAACGGATGGACGATACAACGAGTAGATCAGAACGAAAACGAAAACAGTCGACGTTTACACGTTTAAAAGCAAAACGACGAAAACAAAATGATTCTTTTGAAAGAATTGGTCAGCGCAAGCCTGTTCGCCGTCCGTGGATACTATATGCTTCGGTCGGATCAGCCCTTATTCTTCTATACGCGGTGACACTCTTACTTACGACAGATTCTTTATCTCGTGGTGAGACATTCAAGACGACGAACCGCTATAAAACATTACAAATCGAAGCACCGAACGCGAGCATCAACTTCGTTAGAAGCACGGATGGGAATGTTCAATTGAAACTGGTCGATAGTGCTTCAAGTAAAAAACGCTTAAAAGTCGGGACGTCAGGAAATACGATTACCGTGACAGGACGTGACGGCTGGCTGGCCCGATTCGGAAATCGCCCGAGCTTGAAAACGGGGGATTATGAGATTGAAGTTGGTTTACCCAGCTATATGAATCGGATTGATGTCGATGCGGCCTCGTTAACAGGGATGGGCGTTTTTGCCAAGGTGATTCAGCTTGACGCGGAGACGATTCGTCTGAACAAAATTAACGCAGATGACGTGACATTGATTGGGAGCGGATCTGTTGACATCGAGGATTTGAATGCTGTTCATGCTGATGTCACAGGAAAGAGTGTCAAACTCGACGAATATGGTGTGAAACTTGATTTAAGCGTCAAGACGATTGATGGAGCGATTCGATTAAATCCTGCAAAAACCGCTGGGACAATTACGGTTGAAACGGATGGAGATTTGAAAGCTGCAAAACGTTACACGAAATTAAAAGACGACAGTGCAGTTATTTATGAGCTGTCGAAACAAGAAAAGCCGGAAGTGACGGTTGAAAGTGAAGTCGGGCAGGTGACGCTCGAGTGAACATCCAATTTCGAATCGGTCTCCGTACCATTAAGACAGGGATCGCCGTCGCGATTGCGCTCAGCTTCTCTTGGTACGTCTTTGACATCTATTCTGGAATGGGAGCCGTCGCAGCAATCGTTGCGATGCAACCGACGATTCACCGCTCCTTTAAAATGTTCTTTAATCGAGTGTTCGGAACGATTTTAGGCCTTGTCTGTGGTCTCGTAGTCGTTGCGACGTTAGGGGCAAACCCCTTGACGATTGGGTTAGCCGTTATCGTGTCGCTCGTCTTCAACTCGATGATTGGTCGGACGGACATGTCGACGTTTGCTGCCTTTGCCATCGTTTTGATGTTTGAAAGTCCGACTGCCGATTATGTCCATTATGCCTTGACGCGGTCTCTGTTGACGGTCGTTGGTGTTTTATCGGCGGTCGCCGTCAACTATATCGTCTTCCCACCGCACTATGAAAACCGTTTGATGTTGCTCGTCAAAAAAACGACGCAACAATTAATGGAGGACTGGCGGAGTCTCGTTAAGGACGACGTAAAACTGCTGGCAGTCCGTAAGCAAGTGCTGAAACATGAAGAGATGATGTTAATGCTTCAAGAAGATCAAAAATATCCGCTCGTGACGAGTGGACAAAGTGAACCGTTTATTGAACTGAAGCAGCTCGTCGATTTAGAAGATAAATTACTGTTACTGCTTGAGAGTATCGCCAGTCACCGAGATATCCCGATGACGGATGAACAAGAAAAAATGCTCGGTCAAGAGATCGACTTTTTGTTGAGTCATCATTATGATGTGATTTTTTCGCATGAACGGAAACAATCAATGTTCTCGTTTGATGAAGAAGTGAATGAAGCGAAGGATATCATCAATGGGCATCTCCTTGATTACCGTGAACAGCTCGAAAAAATCAAGTAGATGTTCTCTCCGAGCGGGCGTCTCATAATATTTTCGTAAAAGAAGACGAACACGACAAAAAAGATGGAACGTCACTTCAAAGTGATGTTCCATCTTTTTTGGCGTGTAAATATCATTTTAGGCGAAGCGCTTGTACGAGACTCGCATCCGGAGTGACGTACAACGTCGTTTGATCCGTATAGATGACGAAACCGGGTTTGGCACCACTTGGCTTCTTGACATGACGGAGTTCCGTAAAATCGACAGGGACTTGACTCGATTCACGTGCTTTTGAATAATAAGCAGCAACCATCGCGGCTTCTTTTAATGTCGTTTCATCCGGTTCATCACTCCGAATGATGACGTGCGAGCCGGGTATGTCTTTCGTATGCAACCAGGTTTCGGAGCGTCGTCCGAATTTGAACGTCGCATAGTCATTTTGTTTGTTATTCTTACCGACGAAGAAGTCGATGCCCGTTGAAGATTGATAAGCTTCAAGTTTTGGGACGAGCGGTTTCTTTTTCTTTTTACTGCGCTCGCGTAAGTAGCCTTCTTCGACGAGTTCTTCGCGCATTTCCCGGATATCATCGGGTGATGCAACCTCGAGTTGGGCGAGTAACGACTCGAAGTAATCGATTTCGAGTTGGTTCTTCGTCAATTGTTTTGCGACTTCAACTTTAGCTGTCTTTAGTTTGTTGTAGCGTTTATAGTAACGCTGTGCATTTTCGTTCGGTGAGAAACGGGGATCGAGTGCAATTGTGATTTCTTTCCCGTCCTCATCATAATAATCGACGACGGTCGCTTCTTTCATCCCACGTTGTAATTGATACAAGTAGGTCGTCAAGAGCTCACCTTTATGCTTCAGTTCATCCATCTTCTCAGTCGCCGCAAGGTCACGTTCGAGTTTCGTCCGTTTTAAGAGGTTCTTCTCGTATTCACTCTTAATGAAGCGTTCTAAATCCGCGGCCTGTTGTTTGACACGGTCGCGGTTCGATTTTTGATGGAAAAAGGCATCGAGGACGTCACCACTCGTCGTGAACGTTTTTTCATCGACAATCTCGCCATGCTGTAAGGCAACGGGCGAAAACCGTTCTTTCCCACTCGCGAGCCGTTGGAAATAGTACGGTCCTTCCAGTTCGTTCAAGACGGACCGGAGTGCTTCCGCGAGCGAAGTTCGATTGGCAAGCCCTGCACGCAAGACGACTTCTTCAGCGATTTGTGGGGATAGTCCACTGAACAGCCCGAGTAATTGACGGTCAATCTTACCGGCGTTCCAATCGATACGATGTAAGGCTGTTTCAATATCCCCGGTCAATGGATCGACTTTATCCTGTTGCGGCGGGAGTTGATATTGTAGTCCCGGCATGATCGTCCGGAACGTATTTTGACTGAGTGGAAGATGCTTAATCGCATCAAGGATTTTGTCCTGACCATCCGTCAATAGAATGTTCGAGTGACGTCCCATCAATTCGATGTACAATTTTTTAGCTTCTTCGTCACCGAGTTCATTGCGGGAACGGATACGCATCAAAATGACACGGTCCCGTCCTAATTGTTCAATTGATTCGATGAAGCCACCTTCTAGATGCTTCCGGAGCATCATGCAAAACATCGGGGGTTCGCTAGGATTGCTCGTCGATTCGCTCGTCATATGCAAACGTGCATACATTGCGTTCGCAGATGCGAGTAGGGTGACGTTCTTACGATCGGCCCGGATGCTAAAAATTAAATCGAGTGCGTACGGTTGATGAATCTTGTTGATCCGCCCACCGACGAGCATCTGTAGTTCGTTGACGACACGTGTCGTCATCAATCCATCAAAAGCCATGATATTACCTTCTTTCCTGATTTCGTTTCCACTTTCTAAAGGTAACAGAAACGGCTTCGTTATGGTATGATAAAGCAGTCGAGCTAGAAAAAGATTACTTGCGAACTTCCTGTCTATACTGCTAATATGAAACAATGTGAAGTTTGTTAGATGGAGGGGTTCTGAAGTGATTTTCAAAGAGCGTGGCTTATTACTCGTATTATCTGGTCCAAGTGGTGTTGGTAAAGGGACGGTTTGTCGTGCCTTACGTGAAGACGAGGACAATAATTTGCATTATTCGGTGTCATGTACGACACGGAAACCGCGTGAAGGAGAAATTGATGGTGTTCATTATTTCTTCAAAACACGTGATGAGTTCGAGCATATGATTGAAAACAATCAATTACTTGAGCATGCAGAATTTGTTGGGAATTATTACGGTACACCAGTTGACTGGGTGAACAAAATCTTAGATGAAGGCAAAGATGTCATCTTAGAAATCGAAGTACAAGGTGCGATGCAAGTGAAGGAGCACTTCCCGGAAGCGGTCTTCTTGTTCTTGGCGCCTCCGAGTCTTCAAGAATTACGCAATCGTCTCATCGGGCGAGGGACTGAATCAGAAGAAGTCATCAAACAACGTCTCCTCGTTGCAAAAGAAGAGATTGAAATGATGGATGCTTATGATTATGTCGTGACGAATGATGAAATTCACAAAGCGTGTGATCGGATTCAAGCAATCGTCACTGCGGAACATTGTAGTCGGGAACGCGTTGCGTCCCTTTATAAAAAAGCCATGGAGGTTAAATAACATGTTATATCCATCAGTAGATAAGCTACAAAAGAAAGTCCCTTCTAAATACACAATTGTGACGGTCGCTGCTAAACGAGCGCGTCAAATTCAAGACGGAAAACGTGTGAAAGTCGCGAATCCGAAATCACATAAGCCAGTCGGAAAAGCCCTTGAAGAGCTCTACTTCGGAGAGGTATTGGTCACGAACCAACCGCAAGACTAATTTTGAAGCAGCCACTCCTCATTGTGGCTGTTTTTTTCAATAAGGAGGAGTTCAATATGCTAACGAATCGTAATATCTTACTCTGCGTCGGAGGTGGAATTGCCTCCTATAAAGCGGCGGCACTCGCCTCAAAACTTGTTCAGGCAGGGGCGGACGTCCAAGTCGCAATGACGAAAAATGCGCAACAATTCGTCGGGAAGACGACGTTTGAGGCATTGACACGGAAGCCGGTCTATGATGATGTCTTCATCGAACATGATGCTTCGAAAATCGCGCATATCGATTTAGCGGATGAGGCGGATTTGATTGTCGTTGCTCCAGCGACAGCGAATTTGATTGCCAAACTCGCGACAGGCATCGCCGACGATTTCATCACGACGACGATTCTCGCTGCGAAGTGTCCTGTCGTCGTCGCACCGGCGATGAACGTCAATATGCTCGAACATCCGGCGACAGTCCGAAATCTCGATCAATTGATGGCAGACGGCGTCCAGGTGATTGCACCAGGAGTCGGTAATCTTGCTTGTGGATGGGTCGGGAAAGGACGTCTTCCGGAGCCTGAGGATTTAGTCGAGACCATCAAAGGGCTCTTCGAGACGAAACCACTTGCCGGGCGTCATGTATTAGTCAGTGCCGGTCCGACAATCGAACGGATTGATCCGGTCCGTTATCTAACAAATGATTCGTCCGGAAAAATGGGTGTTGCGCTAGCAGAAGCAGCACGTGATTTTGGCGCTACGGTGACACTCGTCCATGGACCGATTAAAGGCGAACTGCCGAGCGGGATGACGACAGTGGCGATTGAATCAGGAGACGAGATGCTCCATGAGATGCTTACGCGTTATGCGGCACAAGATTTAGTCATCATGGCGGCAGCAGTGGCCGATTATCGTCCAACGGTTCAATATACGAAAAAACAGAAAAAAATCGATGGGCCGTTACGGATTGAACTCGAAGAGACGACGGACATTTTACGGACGTTGGGTGAGCAGAAGACGCATCAAGTGCTTGTCGGGTTCGCGGCTGAGACGGAACAAGTCGAAGTTCACGCTCTGAAAAAACTAGAGCGAAAGCATGCTGATTTTATTGTCGCAAATGATGTCTCCCGTCCGGACATCGGATTTTCAAGTGACGAAAACCAAGTGACAGTTTTCGGGAAAAATGGTCCCGCTAGACACTACGGTCAACAACTGAAAACGGATTTAGCGAAAGTTTTACTGGAACAATTCGCTGAGGTCTTACGATGATTGCTGAAGTCATCGTCGACGTAGCAGCAGCGACCGTCGACCGACCGTTCGATTATGAAATACCGGAATTGTGGCAGAATCTTGTCGTTCCCGGCATGCGAGTCGAAGTACCCTTTGGGCCACGTGCGTTACTTGGCATCGTCGTCGCGACAAAGGAAGAAAGCGATTTGACACGGATTAAACCGATTGTCCGTGTTCTTGATGAAGTTCCGACCTATACGGAGGAACTGTTAGAACTTTCCTCGTATCTGTCGGAGACGACACTTTGTTATCAAGCGACGGCGTTACTCGCGATGTTACCCGCGGCGTTAAAGGTCAGTTATGATAAACTGATTTTGACGGAAACTGCTCGATTTTCGAACTGGAACCGCAAAAAAATCAGTCAGTTCCCGAGTGAAGTCCAACAAGAAATCTTACTTGCCGCACGCCAAGGCGAGATTGAGCTCCAACCGGTCGTCAAAGAAAAAAAGACGACGAAAACGGACAAACGGATTCGCCTGCTCGATCCGTCGATTCCGTTGTCGAGCCAAGCGACAAAACAAGTGTTATTGCGGGACTATTTAATCGAACAAAAGGAGACGATGTGGAGTCACGTCATGCATGAGCTCGATTTGACATTAAGCATCGTCCATACGCTAGAACGTAAAGGTGTCCTCAGTGTCGAAACGGTGGACATCCATCGCAATCCCTACGAACATTTGACGCAGGATATCTTTACGCCTGCGATGCTGACAGACGATCAACAGGCGGCGGTCGACGCGATTACGGCGCCGGACGAAACGGCGACCTTTTTACTGCATGGTGTGACCGGCAGTGGAAAAACGGAAGTTTACCTCGAGTCGATTCACGCGATGCTTGAACGGGGACGACAGGCGATTTTGCTTGTGCCCGAAATTAGTCTGACACCGATGATGGTCAAACGATTCAAGCGTCGGTTCGGGGAACGGGTCGCCGTCTTGCATAGCGGGTTGTCGCTCGGTGAGAAGTACGATGAATGGCGCAAGATTGCGCAAGGGGAAGTCGATGTCGTCGTCGGGGCACGCTCTGCCGTGTTTGCACCACTGACGAATGTCGGCATCATCATCTTAGATGAAGAACATGAAACAACGTATAAGCAAGAAGAAAATCCAAGGTACCATACGCGAGATGTCGCCACGTGGCGGGCTGCGTTCCATCATTGCCCGGTCGTCCTCGGAAGTGCGACACCGATTCTTGAGACATACGCCCGGTCGCAAAAAGGGGTCTATCAGTATTTACCGCTCAAGGAACGATTCGGTGGCGAGTTGCCTCCGGTCGATATCATCGACATGCGTAAAGAACTCGAGCGCGGGAACCGGACACCGTTTAGCTTGCCGCTGATCGAAGGAATCAAACAACGGATTGAGCGGGGCGAACAGACAGTCCTGCTACTCAATCGACGTGGTTATACGACGTTTGTCCTGTGTCGTGATTGTGGAGAGACGTTGCAGTGTCCGCACTGTGCTGTCAACTTGACGTATCATCAACAAGCCGATCGTCTCAAATGCCATTACTGTGGTTTCGAGGCAGCGATGCCAAAAGAATGTCCATCCTGTTCGTCGAAAAAAATTCGACAGTTCGGGACGGGGACGCAAAAGATTGAAGAAGAACTGGCACATTTGATTCCGGAAGCGAAAATCATTCGAATGGATCAAGATACGACGTCGCGTAAAGGCGCATACGAAAAGTTACTCAATGCCTTTGAACGACGCGAGGGAAACATTTTACTCGGGACGCAGATGATTGCGAAAGGGCTAGATTTTCCGAATGTCACACTCGTCGGTGTCATCGCAGCAGATGCGACACTTGGAATTCCTGATTTTCGGGCGAGTGAACGGACGTTCCAGTTGATTACGCAAGTCTCCGGACGCGCCGGTCGCGGTGAACTGGCTGGGCAATCCATCATCCAAACGTACAATCCCGAGCATTACGTCATCCAAACCGCAAAGCAACATGATTATGAAACGTTTTATAAACGTGAGATGCAATTACGTAAACTAGGTGGGCATCCCCCATTTTGGTTTTTAGGACTCATAACGATTTCAGCGGCGCATCCGCTTGAAGCGCAGGCGGAAGCGGAAGCAATTGCGGCACAACTACGACATCTTGAGTCAGACGACCTCGTCGTCAATGGTCCGCTCGATGCACCGCTCGCCCGACTGAAAAACATGTATCGGCAGCAAGTCATTATAAAACACAAAGGTCAAGAAGAGGTGCGGGAGGCACTCCGCGCGATGCTCGCATTACGCATCAAACAAAAGATCCAAGTAACAGTGGATTTAAATCCATTCGTATTTATGTGAGGTGGCAGTATGTATAAAGTAGTAGAAGTTCCAAATGACGTATTGCGTCAGACGTGTCAACGCGTCACGAAGTTTGATAAAAAGTTAGGCAAGATGATCGATCGAATGTTCGACACGATGTACGAGTATGACGGCGTCGGACTCGCAGCACCACAAGTTAATCAGCCGATCCGTGTCGCCGTTGTCCATACCGATGACGAGACAGGTCCGATTGAGTTGATCAACCCGGAAATCCTCGAATCAAGTGGATCGCAAATCGATGACGAAGGGTGTTTGAGTATGCCTGGTGTCTTCGGTCCTGTCGAACGATTCGACCACATCGTCGTCAAAACACAAGACCGCCTTGGACGCAGCGTTAAAATCAAAGCAAGTGGTTTTTTCGCGCGTGCAATCCAGCATGAGATGGATCATCTCGACGGCGTGCTGTTCACGGATAAACTCGTTGAACAGGATGCGGCACCACGTGTCGTTTTCATGGGGACGCCTGAATTTGCAGCGAGTACGCTCCGTGAAGTGATTGATGCTGGGTACAATGTCGTCGGTGTCGTCTCGCAGCCGGATAAACCGGTCGGACGAAAACGCGAAATTAAACCGACACCGGTCAAAGAAGTCGCACTTGCCCACGCGATTCCTGTCTTGCAACCGATGAAGATTCGCGAGGATTACCAAGACTTGCTCGACCTGAACCCGGACATCATCATCACGGCAGCTTACGGACAAATCGTTCCGTCTGCCGTACTTGAGGCTCCGAAATATGGCGCAATCAATGTCCACGCGTCCTTGTTACCAAAGTACCGTGGTGGGGCGCCGATTCATCAAGCCATCATCGATGGTGAGAAGGAGACGGGCGTGACAATCATGTATATGGTCGATCGCTTGGACGCGGGAGACATGTTATCAAAAATCATCGTCCCGATCGAAGAACGGGATACGGTCGGTACGATGTTCGAAAAATTGAGTGACGCTGGAGCACGTTTATTGATTGAAACACTCCCACAATTATTTGCCGGGACATTAACACCGGAAGCACAACGGGAAGAGGATGTAACATTTTCTCCGAATATCAGTCGGGAACGGGAACGGCTTGACTTCTCTCGCCCGGGGGAAGAACTTTACAACCACATCCGGGGGATGAACCCATTCCCGAGTGCCTATACGCTACTTGGCAAAGATCGACTTAAAGTCTACTTCGCTGAGAAGTGTGAAGGGACCGGAACACCAGGAGAAATCATTGCGCTCGACAGCGATGGTCCGGTCATTGCGACGGGCTCGGATATCGCCTTGAAACTCGTCGATCTCCAACCTGCCGGAAAGAAACGGATGGATGGTGCGACCTTCATGCGTGGGATTGGTCAGACGCTCGAAATCGGACAGAAAGTAGGCGAAGATGCATGAATGTACGCGATGCTGCAGTCACGACGTTATTGAAAATTGGACAAGGTGGTGCATTTTCGACGATCTCCGTCCACCAGATGCTTGAAAAACGGGCGATTTCAAAAGCCGATGTCGGGTTATATACGGAACTCGTCTATGGGACACTCAGCCGTGAGTTGACACTCGACTATATCCTCGATCCGTTGCTCGCGTCACAAAAAAAACTCGATCCCTTCATGCGACCTTTGCTCCGGATGAGTGTCTATCAGTTATTTTATCTAGACCGGATTCCGGATCACGCCGTCATCAACGAAGCGGTCGAAATCGCGAAAACGCGTGGAAAACCGCATATCGCAAAAGTTGTCAACGGTGTCTTACGTAACGTTTTACGTCAAGGGAAACCAGACTTCTCAACGATTCCTTCAACGAGCAAACGAATCAGCATTGAGACGAGTCACCCGGAGTGGCTTGTCGAGCGCTGGATTGAATTGTTCGGGGAAGACGAGACGTTGAAGATTTGTCAAATCAACAACGAAGCGGCACCCGTCACGGTCCGCGTCAATCGGAATAAAGCGACCGTCGAAGAAGCCGTCGAATTACTCGAAGCCCAAGGTGTCTTTGCTAAACCAGCCGCCGTCGCCCCGGACGGACTTGAAATCATCAGTGGCAGTGTCCAACAAACGGATTTGCTCGACCGTGGGTATCTCTCGCTTCAAGATGAGAGTTCGATGCTCGTTGCGCGGGCCGTCGGAGCAGAACCGTCTGACCATGTGCTCGACAGTTGTGCAGCACCGGGTGGGAAAGCGATGCATATTGCGGAAGGCTTGACGACAGGTTCGTTGACGGCACTTGATTTACACACACATAAAATTAAATTACTAAAAAAACAGGCAGAACGTCTTGAACTCGATACGGTAGAAGCAGAAGCCCTCGACGCACGAAAAGTCGGCGACCGGTTCGATGCAGAATCGTTTGACCGGATTCTCGTTGATGCACCGTGCTCTGGACTCGGTGTCATCCGCCGGAAACCCGACATTAAATGGACAAAGCAACCAGGAAATTTAACACAGTTACCTGTCATTCAGCGACAAATCATCGAGGCAGTTCTTCCACTCGTCAAGCGCGGAGGGACATTCGTCTATTCGACGTGTACGATTGATCCAGTCGAAAATGAACAACAAACGGAATTTATCTTAAGCCAAGGGTTTGTTTTTGATGAGTCGTTCAAAGGACGAATGCCAGAAAGCGTGCAGCCGTTGATTTCAGAACGGGCGGAGCTCAAGTTGCTTCCGACGACGCTTGGGACCGACGGATTTTACATCGCAGCCTTTAAAAAGCAAGGATGACACGCACGCTGAATTTTCTTAAATGCATCAACAGTAGGTGAGATAGAAGAGGAGGACGGTCATGGAGTTAGCTTATCTGACGACGACGGGAAAAGTGCGATTGCAAAACGAGGATACGGTGTTACTCGTTGGTGATGAAAAACAAGGGCTTGCCGTCGTCGCTGACGGAATGGGTGGTCACGCGGCAGGTGAGAAGGCAAGCGCGATTGTGCATCAAGTATTTGCTGATGCCTATGCGGACATGCCAAGCCGACCAGCTGAATTATCTTCTTGGATTGAACAGCAAGTGGAAATTGCCAATTCTCAAATCTTACAGTATTCCAAGACAGAAAACTTGGCCGTCGTCGGAACGACGATGGCGTGTGTCTGTTGGTCAGACGAACTCCTTGTTATCGGTCATGTCGGGGATAGTCGAGTCTATGCGATTGAAGAAGGTCAATTGAAGCAACTGACAGATGATCATTCTTATGTCAATATGCTAAAGCAATTAGGTGAACTGTCGGAAGAAGAAGTCGAAAATCATCCACGTCGAAACGTCATCACGCGCTCGATTGGCTCGAACGAACTCGTCGACGTCGACGTCCAAGTCCGGGATGCACCAGATTATGAAATTGTCCTCGTCTGTAGTGACGGATTAACGGATGAAGTTCCGTATGAAGTAATACAACAGCTGCTACAAGAAGATGCGCCACTCGAGCAAATCGTTGAACGATTAGTTTTTGAGGCGAATGAGCGGGGTGGAGCAGACAACATCACCGTTGCTGCCATCCGTTTCAAAGAAAGAAAGAGGGGCTGAATATGCGATACGGAGATCGATTAAATGACCGCTACCGCATAGAACGGCTAGTTGGAAATGGCGGGATGGCGAATGTCTATCAAGCTTATGATGAAATCTTAAAACGGAATGTCGCAATCAAAATTTTACGGACTGAATTTTCGCATGATGAACAATTCATTCGGCGCTTTGAGCGCGAAGCTCATGCTGCGACAAGTTTGAACCATCCGAATATCGTTGCCGTCTATGATGTCGGTGAAGAGGATTCGATTTACTATATCGTGATGGAGTTCATCGATGGGATGACGTTGAAAACCTACTGTGAAGGACGACCGCTCGCAATCAATAAAGCGGTTGAAATCATCAGTCAGATTTGTGACGCGATTGATCATGCCCATGCCCATCGCATCATCCACAGAGATATAAAACCACAAAATATGCTCGTCCGAGAGGATGGTACGGTCAAGGTGACGGACTTCGGTATTGCCGTCGCGATGTCGAACGCGACATTGACACATACGATGTCCGTTCTTGGTTCAGTGCATTACTTCTCACCTGAGCAGGCAAAAGGAAAATTTGCCGATGAAAAATCGGATATTTATTCGCTCGGTGCTGTCCTTTATGAACTCGTGACAGGACACGTCCCGTTCGAAGGAGATTCACCCGTTGCCGTGGCATTAAAACACTTGCAAGATACAGCGCGACGGCCATCCGTCTTGAATCCTGCCGTGCCGCAAGCGCTAGAAAACTGTATCATGCAGGCACTAGCGAAGGCCCCGCACGATCGGCAACAATCCGTTGCTGAATTTCGGGAAGATATGGTGACGGCATTATCTGTTGAACGAGCAGATGAAGGGGTTCGCGGGGAAGATCCGATGGAGCAAACGATGGTGTTAAGTCCAGTCTCGACTCCGTCCGGAACTCCGGTCAAGGAAGAAGAAGCTACGGTCGCGACAGTTGTACCGAAACAAAAGAAAAAAAAGCGATGGTGGATTGTGCTCGTATTCCTCCTCTTACTCGGAGGTGCCGCGACGACGTTCGCGATGTGGCCGGATCCGACGGTCGTTGTGCCGGATGTCGCAAAAGAAGATGCGGACGAGGCCGAAAAACAACTTGAGAAACTCGGTTTTATCGTCGAATCGACTAAGCGATCGAGTGATACGATTGATGAAGGACTTGTCATCAGTCAAGCACCGCGGGCAAAAGTGACCGTCAAAAAAGGTTCGACGGTCAATCTTGTTGTCTCGACGGGCAGTGATCCGGTCGAAGTGCCGGATGTAACGGACGAAACAGAGAAAAAAGCGACCTCGATCTTGAAGGATGCTGGGTTCTCAAAAGTAGATGTCGAAAAAGAAGAGTCGGAAGACATTAAACAAGGCAATGTCATCCGGCAATCGATTTCAGCCGGAACAGAAGTGATTGCAAAGGAACAGACGATTACAATCACGGTATCCGAAGGTTCGTCAGCGTTTGAATTGAAGGATTTGACGAACATGTCGAGTGCTGAAGCAAAAGCGTACTTGGACGCGACAGGTCTCGACGGTACATTCGAACAAGAATTTTCGAGTGAAGTCGAACTGGACCAAGTCATTCGTCAATTTCCGCAAGCGGGTGTCAAAGTCGAGCCGAACGATTCCGTGACGGTCTTTATTTCAAAAGGGGAGGAAGAACAAACCGTGACGGCGACCTTCCCGGAAAAAGTAGCCTACGATGCTGTAGGTGAAGGGGATGAAGATCCGCCGCGGCAAGTCATTCGAATCGAGACGGATGATGCTAAAGGGAAACGTACGGTGATTGAAGAGTCGATTGACAGTGATGAAACATTTGATGTTCCGGTGACGATTGATCCGGGCGAAGAAGGAAAAATCACAATTTATAAAGATGATGTAGTGTATCGCTCGAAAACGATTACCTATAAACAAGCGAAAGCAGAACAATGAGTGTGCTACGAACCGCAAATTGAAGGAGGGCATGGGATGGCAGAAAATCGTATCGAAGAAAATCGGGACGGGACGATCATTCGTCTACAAGGTGGGTTTTATGATGTCATGACGACGCAGGGCGAGGTGCGATCGCGCGCTCGGGGAAACTTCCGAAAACGTGGTATCAGTCCTGTTGTAGGAGATGAGGTCGTATTGCATATCGAAAGCGAAACTGGATACATTTTAGAAGTGAAGGAACGGCAAAATTTCCTGGTTCGTCCACCGGTCGCAAACATCGATCAAGCTTTGCTTGTCGTCTCAGCAGCAGAACCGGACTTTTCAGCCCATTTGCTCGATCGATTTTTAGTCTTAATCGAAGCAAAAGAGATTCAACCTATCATTATCTTGACGAAGATGGATTTGTTGCAAGGAACAGCGGAAGCAGAAGTCCGGACGGCGATTGCCGGTTACCGACAAATCGGTTATCAGGTGATTGAGACGTCGAGTGAGACGCTAGAAGGGGTAGAGGAAGTCCGCCCGCTACTCAAGGAAAAAACAAGTGTGCTCGCGGGACAGTCGGGAGTCGGAAAAAGTTCATTGTTGAATGCGCTCGATGCGACGCTCGATCTCGAGACGAGCCACATCTCGAAATCGCTCGGACGCGGACGACATACGACGCGTCATGTGACGTTAATTCCGCTTGCAGAGGGCTTGATTGCTGATACGCCAGGGTTTTCGAACCTCGATTTTCCACACGAGATGGAAATCGAAGAATTACGTTGGTGTTTTCCAGAATTCGTCGCACGGCAAGATACGTGCAAATACCGTGGTTGCCTGCATTTAAACGAACCAGGCTGTGCTGTCAAAAAATCAGTTGAGGGAGAAGAAATCATGTCCTCACGCTATACGAATTATGGTATGTTTGTAGAGGAAATCAAGAATCGAGCGCGGAGGTATTGAAATGATTAAAATCGCACCATCTATTTTATCAGCAGATTTCGCCAACCTAGAACGAGACGTTAAAGCTGTCGAGGCGGCAGGAGCAGATTACATCCATTTCGACGTCATGGACGGCCAGTTCGTCCCGAACATTTCATTTGGTCTACCCGTCCTCAGTAGTCTTCGTCAAAAGACGGACATGGTCCTTGACGTTCATTTAATGATCGATCGACCAGAAAACTTCGTCGAAGCGTTTGTAGCGGCAGGAGCGGATATCGTCACCTTCCATGTCGAAGCGACGAATCATGTCCATCGTGTCTTGCAACAAATCAAAGGGGCTGGAGCAAAGGCCGGCGTCGTGCTGAATCCACACACGTCACTGTCGACGATTGAACATGTCCTAGAAGAAGTCGACATGGTCTTGTTGATGACGGTCAATCCAGGATTTGGCGGACAAGCTTTCTTGCCGAGCGTCATGACGAAGCTGAAGCAATTGGCGATGATCAAAGCAGAGCGCGGTTTGACGTTCGAAATTGAAATCGATGGTGGTGTCAACGCGGAAACGGCAAAACTGTGTATCGACAATGGGGCAAACGTCCTTGTCGCAGGTTCTGCAATCTACAATGCACCAGACTATGCGGAAGCCATCACTAGTATTCGAAACGCGGCTCACGTATAATAGAGCCAAGACAATTAAATTTTGACCGCAAGGGGTGTCGCGTCAAGCGGCTGAGAGAAGTGAGTAGACTTTAACCCTTCGAACCTGTTCCGTTCAGACGGACGTAGGGATGTGGCGCACGCAGGCAGTACGGCGTCCGTCGTACTGCCTTTTTGTTGTCATCATTATTTTATTTTTAGGAGGAACACAGTATGAAACGATTACAAATGTTAATGGAGATTGCGATTTTCGCGAGTCTCGGTGTTGTATTTGATTTATTGATTCCGTTCAAAATGCCACAAGGCGGATCCATCAGCTTAGCGATGTTACCGATTTTCGTCATGGCCTTTCGTCACGGCGTCGTTGGTGGTGTCATCACGGGTGCGCTCGTCGGAACGATTCAATTGATGTTCGCTCCGCAAGTCTTGACGGTCGTCCAACCGCTGCTTGACTATACGCTTGCATATGGTGTCGTCGGTTTGAGTGGAGTGTTCGCAGGCCAAGTCAAAAAAGCAGCAACAGAAGGTCAAAAAAAGCGTCTCATGACGATTGTTTTGTTTGCGACCTTGTTAGGTGCCGGTCTACGTTACATCTGTCATGTCATCAGTGGAATCGTCTTTTTTGCAGAGTATGCCAAAGGACCGGTCGTTCCTTACTCGTTCATTTATAACGCGACGTATATGGCTCCGTCGTACGTTTTATGTGGGGTCGTTGCAGGTATTTTGCTTACGACAGCACCACGTCTTTTACGTTACTCCGCTCGCGGTATTTAAAGATGAGAGTTTTAATCGTTGCGGCAGGACCGGCAGAAGACGTCCCGACGCTCGCACCATTCGTGAAAGACAAGACGATGATTATCGGTGTTGACGGCGGGATTGCGACATTAGTGGAGCAAGGACTTGATTTTGATGTGGCAATCGGTGACTTTGATTCGCTCAGATACGTTCCGGATGGTGGATTGCTTCATCCGGCAGAAAAAGATGAAACGGACTTAGAACTAGCGTTACGTTACGCTACCGAACAGGCTGCAGGTGCTGAACTACTCATCTTTGGTGCGACGGGTGGTCGGCTCGACATGACGCTACAGAACGTCTATTTGTTAAAACAATTTCCGATGGCACGACTCGTGACGAAACGTGAGGATGTCCGGTACTGGAAAACCGGTCAGTACGAACTCGCGTCTGAAGGGTATCATTACCTGTCATTCATTCCCCTTGTCCCGTCGAACTTGACGTTACGCGGCGTCAAATACCCCTTGACGGAGCATCCTGTTCCGGTCGGTGGTTCGCTGACGGTCAGCAATGAGTGGGTTGGTGTTGCGCAAGTGACGGTCGTCGAAGGGGAAGTCCTCGTCCTGCGCACGCATGAAAAATAAAAACGCGATAGACGCGATTCCATCATATCTCGCTGATGCGACCGGGACATGCGTTCTTCAAGTACACGTCATGACGTCATGAACAAAAAGATAGGTATGGCAAACGCCGATGACTCCGTATGTGAAACGGAATCATCGGCGCTTTGATTTTTTAGCAGCTTATTTAGTTAGCCGCCTGTTTGAGATTAACCCGGTGTATCCAGGGTCCGATAACAAGTTACCGATTGTCGTGAAGTGTCGAACTGGCTGCTTGTTGTTCGCTTTTTGCAGCGATATGTTTTCCTTTGACGAAAAGATGGTAACTTGCCCATGTCAGTAGGAAGAAAGGGACGCCGAGATATAAGGCGACGCGTTGATCGGCTTGAAAACCTAAACTGATTAAGACGAGCAGATTGAGTGAGAATGAGAGGATGGGTAAGACTGGGAAGAACGGTGTTTTGAACTTCAGTTCGTCAAGCGTGTGTCCTGCCTTGATGAATTGGCGTCGGAAAGCGATTTGCGAAGCGGAAATCGAGATCCAACCGACTTGTGCTCCGAGACCGGCGATGGATAATAGCCAGATGAAGACGGTATCTTCTGCGAAGAATGCCGTCAATAAGGATAACATCGCGAACAGCATCGTGAACGTTAAGGCGCGCATCGGCACACCCCGCTGATTGACGATGGCGAGTTTCTTTGAAATCATGCCTTCTTGCGACATCGACCAGAGCATGCGTGTCGCAGCATACAGTCCAGAGTTTCCGACGGATAAGAGTGCCGTCAAAACGACGATGTTCATCAAATCTGCAGCATATGGGATACCGATTGCGTCAAATACCATGATGAAGGGACTGCTGATGCCGCTCGCCGATTCATACGGAATTAAAGCCCCGATAATTGTAATCGAGAGGACGAAGAAAATAAACGTCCGCCAAACCGTATTACGAATCGCTTTCGGAATCGATTTTTCTGGATCACTCGATTCCCCGGCAGCGACACCAATCAATTCTGTTCCTTGGAAAGCGAAGTTGACGGCAATCATCGTCGTCAAGACGCCGAGAGCCCCGTTCGGAAACCAGCCGTTCGCCGTGAAGTTCGCGAACAACGTAGCTGGTCGTTCAGCCGCCATATCAATCCATCCGAACCATGCGGCTCCCCCGAGTCCGATGAAGAACAGGATGGCGAGTACTTTAAGACTTGAAAACCAAAATTCTGCTTCTCCGAATGCTTTCGCAGAGATCGCGTTCAATCCGAATAAGATGACGGTAAATAAGGCGCACCAGATGACGACGGGAACCTGTGGAAACCAGCGATCCATCAGACTACCGGCAGCTGTGATTTCAAGAGCGACGGTCACGGCCCAGCCGAGCCAATAAATCCAACCGACGGCAAAACCGATGCCTGGACCGATAAAACGTGTCGTATACGTTTGGAATGAACCGGACACAGGCATGTGGACAGCCATCTCTCCTAGACAGAGCATCGTTAAGTACATGATTGTTCCGCCGACGATGTAACTGAGGACCGCCCCGAGTGGTCCTGCTTGCGAAATCGTCAACCCTGAACCGAGAAATAACCCCGTCCCGATAATACCACCAAGCGAAATCATGAATAGATGTCGGCTTGTCATGGCTCTTTTTAACTGCATGATGAATTCCCCCTTGAGCAATAAAGTAACTGCCAACTTATTGTAAGCGTTTTCAAATGCTGCGACAATTACTTTAGGAGAAAAATAAAAAAGACGACAAAAAAACCGGAAGGGAAGATTCCCGTCCGGTTTTTGCGCCTTATACGCGTTCGACTTTACCTGATTTAAGAGCTCGAGCTGAAACCCAAACCTTTTTAGGTTTACCGTCAACGAGGATACGTACTTTTTGTACGTTGACTCCCCAAGTGCGTTTCGTTTTGTTCAATGCGTGTGAACGGTTGTTTCCCGACTTCGGCGATTTTCCAGTAACGTAGCATTTACGTGCCATGCGTTCCGCCTCCTTTTATGTTGTTTTGCGTTCGTCCTAATAGACACTTTGCTATCTTAGCATGGTGTCAGGACGGTTGCAACATAAAAAAAGTAGCTGACAAGAAAAAAACTTGACAGAGAACCTCAAAATTTAAAATAATGGATGAGGATGATGGTAAAAGTTAATTTGACCGCTACTATTTTTCACTTATTCATTGTATAGTCAGTACGGCGACTTTTCAATAGTAGGTCCTTATAGTAGAATTACGAGAAGAACACAATTAGTTAAAGGGGGCTACTCAGGTGGCGATCGAGATGAAAACGACCTATGGAAAGATTGATGTAGATAATGATGTCGTCGCGCAACTGGCGGGCGGAGCAGCAATGGAATGTTTTGGTGTCGTTGGTATGGCATCACAATCACAAATCAAAGATGGGCTAGCTGAATTATTGAAACGTGAGAATTTTGCACGTGGCGTCATCGTTCGACAATCTTCAGAACAAGTTCACATCGATATGCATATCATTGTGAGTTACGGTACGAAAATTTCTGAAGTCGCGAACAATGTTCAAAGCCGTGTTAAATATACGTTGAACCAAGCGTTAGGGTTAGAAGTGACATCTGTAAATATTTTTGTCCAAGGAGTCCGTTTGACGAATGTCTAAGACGGAAATAGAGGAGGAAACTTTAGTGAGTGTAGATCGTTTAACAGGAGCCCAATTAGTCAAGATGATTCAAAATGGCGCGGCAAATCTCTATCAAAATGCAGATTTCGTCGATTCACTGAACGTGTTCCCTGTGCCGGATGGCGATACAGGAACGAACATGAACTTGACGATGACATCTGGATCGAAAGAAGCAACAAACGCAACATCTGATTCTGTCGCAGACGTCGCATCAATATTCGCACGAGGTCTTTTAATGGGGGCACGTGGGAACTCTGGTGTTATCTTAAGTCAATTATTCCGTGGTTTCTCGAAATCGATTGAAGGAAAACAAACAATCGATACGAAGGAATTCGCAGATGCCTTGCAAAAAGGTGTTGATACAGCATACAAGGCCGTCATGAAGCCAGTCGAAGGGACGATTTTAACAGTTGCTCGTGAAACAGCAGTCGCTGCGATCGCACAATCGGAAACAACGACGGACTTACTTGAATTGATGCGCGGGATTGTCGAAGCATCAAAAGTTTCACTCGAAGGAACACCCGATCTTTTACCGGTCTTAAAAGAAGTCGGTGTCGTCGATTCTGGTGGACAGGGACTTGTTTGTATTTATGAAGGCTTCCTTGCGACACTCGAAGGAAAAGAACTTGAAAAACCGCATGCTCCTGTCATGGAAGCACTCGTCGAAGCAGAGCATCATAAATCGGCTCAAAGCTTCATGTCGACAGAGGAAATCCATTACGGTTACTGTACAGAAATCATGGTTCGTTTCCAAGATGATAAGTTAGCGAATGCACCGTTCAGTGAAGAAGCATTCCGTAACGAATTATCTGAGTTCGGAGATTCACTGCTCGTCGTCGCAGATGAAGAGTTGCTCAAAGTTCATGTCCATGTCGAGACACCAGGTGATGTCATCAACAAAGGACAAAAATTTGGTGAGCTCGTCGCGGTTAAAATCGAAAACATGCGCCAACAACACTCAACGATTTTAGAAGAAGAAGGCGTCAATCACGTAACAGCTCCAGTTGCAACGAAAGCGAAAGCGAAATCTGCACTCGTCACGGTCGCAATGGGCGAAGGGATCAGTGAGCTCTTTAAATCACTCGGTGTCAGCATCGTCATCGAAGGTGGACAGACGATGAATCCATCGACGGAAGATATCGTCAAAGCGATTGAAGACGCGCATGCGGAGCACGTCTATGTGTATCCGAACAACTCGAACATCATCATGGCGGCTGAACAAGCAGCATCTGTTGCATCATGCGGCGTGACGGTCGTGAAATCAAAAACGGTCCCACAAGGACTGGCTGCGACAATCGTCTACAACCCGGAAGCGACAGTCGATGAGAACGAGCGTCACATGATGGATGCGATTGGTGCTGTCAAGTCAGGACAAATCACATATGCTGTCCGTGATACGAGTATCGATGGTGTCGAGATTAAAAAAGATGATCACATGGCGATTGCGGAAAAACAAATCGTCGCAACGGATCACTCGAGTCTCGGTGCAGCGAAGAAACTCATCGATACGCTCGTCACGGAAGATGACGAAATCGTAACGATTTTATTTGGAGAAGGCGTAGCCCAAGATGAAGTCGACGAGTTAGTCGCTTACATCGAATCTGTCAATCCGGACGCTGAAGTCGAAGTTCACGACGGAAAGCAACCGCTCTATTCATATATTCTTAGTGTTGAATAAAGAATAAAGGTGAAGTTACCTTTTCACGAATCCCACCATCTGCGATAATAGAGGTGGGATTTTGTTTTGTTTAAAAGAGAGGGGGAAATGAAATGAAGTATCGTAGTGTATTTGATATCATCGGTCCTGTCATGGTAGGACCATCGAGTTCCCATACGGCAGGAGCAGCACGAATCGGTTTGATGGCGGGTAAGTTGTTCGGGGAAACGCCAACAGACATTTATATCACGTTTTATGGATCATTTGCCGATACGTACCGGGGGCACGGAACCGACGTAGCGATCATTGGTGGGGTGCTTGGTTATGATACGTTTGATGATCGGATTCCTGAGTCGATTAAAATCGCCGAAGGGAAAGGGATTCGGATTCATTTTGAAACGAGTGAAGCACTGACGGACCATCCGAACACGGCGCGAGTCCATTTGACTGACGGAGAAAATCAATTTGAACTCGTCGGCATTTCAATTGGCGGAGGAACGATTGAAATTACAGAATTGAATGGTGTACCGTTGCGCCTCTCAGGTGGCGGGCCGGCACTTGTCGTCCTGCACCACGACCGTTTCGGGGCGATTGCGGCAGTCACAAGTATTCTCGCAGACTATGAAATTAACATTGGTCACATGGAAGTGTCGCGCCACGAAAAAGGACGTCAAGCCTTGATGGCGATTGAAATCGATGATCGGATGCCTAAAGAAGTGCTTGAAGAAATTAACCGGTTACCACAAGTCGAACGATCCGTCATGATGGGAGAGTGAAGAAATGTTTAAATCAGTAAAAGAACTCGTAGCACTCGCTACGGAAAAGAATGTACCGATTTCAGAAATCATGATTGAACAAGAAATGACGGTCCGCCACTTAGAGCGTGATGAAGTATACGCAATGATGGAACGGAATTTACAAGTCATGGAAGAAGCTGTCGAACGGTCATTGACAGGCGACGGTGTCGAATCGGTCACCGGTTTGACAGGCGGGGATGCAGTCTTACTGCAGCGATATCGGGCGTCAGGGAACGGGTTATCGGGAGATCTTTTGTTAGATGCCGTCAGCAAAGCCATCGGAACGAATGAAGTCAACGCGGCAATGGGGAAAATCTGTGCGACACCAACAGCAGGGAGCGCGGGCGTCGTCCCAGGGACGTTGTTCGCCGTCAAAGAACGGCTTCAGCCTTCACGCGAGGAGATGCTCCGATACCTTTTCACATCGGGTGCGTTCGGGTTCGTTGTTGCCAATAATGCCTCCATCTCAGGTGCGGCAGGCGGATGCCAAGCGGAAGTAGGTTCGGCGACAGCAATGGCTGCAGCTGCCATCGTCGAAATGGCAGGAGGCACACCGGATCAATCGGCGCATGCGTTTGCAATTGCTTTAAAAAATATGCTTGGTCTCGTCTGTGACCCAGTCGCTGGACTTGTCGAAGTCCCGTGCGTCAAACGAAATGCGATGGGAGGAGCGAATGCGCTCGTCGCAGCAGATATGGCACTGGCTGGAATCACGTCACGTATTCCGTGTGACGAAGTCATCTCGGCAATGTATGAAATCGGTCAAATGATGCCTTCTGCCTTACGTGAAACGGCGAAAGGCGGTCTTGCGAATACACCGACTGGACGCTGGCTCGAGTCGAAGATTTTTGGAGATTTATCGAATGAATCCATCAAGTGAGGTCACGGCACTTAAGGGAGTCGGGCGTGATTTGGCAACTAAGCTTGCAGAAATGGATATCGTAACGATCTCGGACGTGCTGGAGCACGTCCCATTTCGTTACGATGATTTCGTTACGGGGAGTTTGACGGAAGCCATCCATGAAGATAAGGTCAAGTTCACAGGTCAAGTTCAATCAGAACCGCTCGTTCGTTATTACGGAAAAGGTAAGAATCGGCTAACGTTCCGGTTACTTGTCGAAGAACGGTACAGCGTCACGGTGACGATGTTTAACCGTGCCTTCTACAAAGCCCAGTTGAAGTTAGGGGAAGAAGTGACGGTCAGCGGCAAGTGGGATTTGCACCGGATGACGATTTCAGCGACGGAACTTCAATTCGGGGCGATCGAAGGTGAACTGACACCCGTCTATTCCTTAAAAGGTGACATGCGGATGAAGACGTTCCGCCGTGTCGTCGAACTCGCTTTCGCAGCAGTAGAATCAGTCGGGGAGCGGGTGCCCGATTCGATTCGGACGGCGTATCGTCTTCTCGACCGGATGACGATGCTGAAGGCGCTACACTTCCCGACGCATCGAAAAGAATTGACGGCGGCGAGAAGAAGTTATGTGTATGAAGAGTGCCTCTATTTTCAGTTAAAGCTTCAGACATTACGACTTGGAAAGCGGCAGGGACAAGGCATTGCTTTACCGTTACATCAAGCAGCCGTCGACGAGTTCATTGCAGGACTGCCATTTCCGTTGACAGGCGCTCAAAAAAGAGTGACAGAAGAAATTTTGAGTGATATGCATCGAGCAGAGCGAATGAATCGGTTGCTGCAAGGAGATGTCGGAAGTGGGAAGACCGTCATCGCGGCGATTGCCCTGTTCGCGACGATTCGTGCGAACAAGCAAGGTGCCTTGATGGTTCCGACTGAAATACTAGCGGAGCAGCATGCTTCGTCACTTGCCCCGTTACTCGAACCATTCGGGATTAAAGTCGGTCTCTTAACGAGTTCTGTCAAAGGAAAGGCTCGTGTGTTATTGCTAGAAGCCTTACGGCAAGGAGAAATCGACATCCTCGTCGGCACCCATGCCTTGATTCAGGATACAGTCGTCTTCAAGGACTTACATTTAGTGATTACGGACGAACAACATCGGTTTGGTGTCGAACAACGGAAGCGCCTCCGAGCAAAAGCAGCGCAAGCAGATGTCCTCTATATGACGGCGACACCGATTCCGCGAACACTTGCGATTTCTGTGTTTGGCGATATGGATGTTTCGATCATCGACGAGATGCCAGCAGGGCGTAAAGAAATTGAAACGTACTGGGCAAAACCAGAACAGATTGAACGTGTCTTTGGTTTTGTTGAGAAGGAATTACTTCTCGGGCGACAAGCCTATGTCATCACGCCATTGATCGAGGAATCTGAATCGCTTGATGTTCAAAATGCAATGGAATTGCATGCCGTTCTCGTCGAACGTTTCCGCGATCATCAAGTTGGTTTGATGCACGGACGTCTCGGCTCGTCTGAAAAAGACGAGGTCATGCAAGCTTTCAAGGACAATCAGGTCCAAGTCCTCGTCTCGACGACTGTCGTCGAAGTTGGGGTGAACGTCCCGAATGCCTCAATCATCGTCATTTACGATGCAGAACGATTCGGTCTCGCGCAACTGCATCAATTGCGTGGACGTGTCGGACGAGGGGATGCGCAGTCATATTGTATCTTGATTGCTGATCCGTCGTCTGACACCGGGAAAGAGCGAATTAAGACGATGACAGAGACGAACGACGGCTTCAAATTAGCGGAAAAAGACTTAGAACTACGCGGATCGGGTAATTTCTTTGGGACAGAACAAAGTGGATTGCCACGTTTCGTCCTGACAGATCCTGCTCTCGATATTCAAATCATGGAAACAGCCCGGAACGACGCCGTCCGTTTGTTACGTTCGGATGCCTTTTGGCAAACATCGGACTACGACGTGTTACGCCATTATATCGAAGAGCAAGGACTGCTTGACGGAGAAAGAATTGAATAATACTTGAAAGTGAACAACGGGGGATATATACTACTATTAGTACCAGGTGATAATAGTGATTATCCTTCTTGTAGGAGGAACGTACATGCGGGTACCTAAAAAAGAACGGCAAGTAGAACTACAGCATACGATTGAACAAAACCCATTCATCACGGATGAAGCACTTGCGCTTCATTTTAACGTCAGCATTCAGACGATTCGGCTCGATCGAATGGAATTGAAAATCCCTGAATTACGGGAACGGATTAAACACGTCGCGACAGAACGACTCGATGACGTGCGTACTTTGACCGAAAGCGAAGTCATTGGTGATATGATTGACCTGAAACTTGATACATCTGCGATTTCGATTTTAGAAATTTTGCCGGAACACGCTTTTAGCCGGAACGCGATTGCACGCGGGCATATTCTGTTCGCTCAAGCCAATTCGCTCGCCATCGCGTTAATTGATGACGAGTTAGCATTGACGACACGAGCAAACGTGCAATTTACACGATCTGTCCATGTTGGAGAACGCGTCGTCGCGAAAGCGTTCGTCAGTTCCCATCGACAAGATGGACGATCAGACATCAACGTCGAAAGTTATGTCGGTGATGAGTGTGTCTTTATCGGTGAGTTTACGGTGTATCGTAGTAGTAAGGAGGAATCATGATGATTTTAGCAGTAGATGCAATGGGTGGTGACAACGCCCCCCGTGCGATTGTCGAAGGTGTGATCCAGTATTTAGGGGAGCGCCCGAAGGCGGACATTGAAATTCGATTGGTTGGAGATGAATTGAAGTTACGTTCTTACGACATCAAGGATTCCCGTGTGACGATCGTTCACGCGGCGACTGTCATTACTGGAGAAGACGAACCGGTCCGTGCGATTCGACGGAAAAAAGATAGCTCACTCGTTGTGGCTGCAAACCTGGTGAAAACAAAAGAGGCGGATGCCTTGATTTCAGCAGGCAACACGGGAGCACTGATGACTGCCGGATTGTTTGTGATTGGTCGAATCGAAGGGGTTGACCGTCCTGCGCTGGCCCCGACTTTCCCGACAAGAAACGGAAAAGGTGTCGTCATCTTAGATGTCGGTGCTAATCCGGATGCAAAAGCAGAACATTTGCTTGATTATGCCATCATGGGATCAGTCTACGCAGAACAAGTTCGTGGTATCAAACAACCGAAAGTTGGTCTGCTCAATATCGGCTCAGAAGCTGGTAAAGGCAATGCACTGACGAAGGAAACATATCCCTTACTTGAGACTGCCCCTATTCATTTTATTGGGAATGTCGAGGCGAGAGAAGCGATGAGTGGTGATGTGGACGTGATCGTCACAGAAGGATTTGCAGGGAATACGTTGTTGAAAAGTACGGAAGGTGCTGCAAGCATGATTATGGGTGTCATGAAGGAACAGTTCATGAGTTCATTCAGTTCGAAAATCGCGGCGTTAATTTTAAAGCCGAAACTTAAAAAAATGAAGCAATTGCTCGCGTACGAAGAATATGGTGGGGCCGGGTTGTTCGGAATTGCGGCACCTGTCATCAAAGCACACGGCTCGAGCAATGCCTATGCCTTCAGTCGTGCGCTGGCACAGGCTGAAATGATGGTCGAGCAACACGTCGTTGCGAAAATCATTGAAGCGAAGACAAAATAGAGCTAAAGGAGTGAGCGAGATGGGGAAAACGGTATGGATGTTTCCGGGGCAAGGGTCACAAATGCCCGGTATGGGACAGACACTTGTCAGTGAGGAAGAAACTAAACAAACGTTAGTCGATCTCGGAACACGAATCGGCCTAGATTTAACAACGCTGTTAACGACGGGTACAAAAGAAGAACTAAAGGCGACGGAGCTTGCTCAACCCGCAATCGTCGCACATAGTACACTTCTCGCCACTCGTTATGCGGCACTCGGTAACAAACCGGACTATGTCCTTGGGCATAGCGTCGGGGAGTACAGCGCGCTTGTCGCAGCATCGGTCCTTACGCCGAGTGAAGCCGTTTATCTTGTCCATGAACGTGGTAAGTTGATGAACCAGGTTTCAGGTGGAACGATGGCTGCCGTCATCGGATTAAACGATGTCGAAGCGGCACACCATGCCGTCGAATCGATTGCGGCGACAGGTGAAATCGTGCAAATCGCGAACTACAACTGTCCCGGCCAATTTGTCATCTCAGGGCACGTCGCAGCCGTCGAATCGGCGACAACGAAATTAAAAGAGCTCGGTGCAAAGCGTGTCTTACCACTCGATGTCTCCGGTGCGTTCCACTCCTCTTTAATGACACCGTTCGCACCACGGTTCGAAGATTTCCTTGCTTCTTCACCATTCGAAGCGGCGCAAGCGAAGTTTATCTCAAACGTGGACGGATCGTTTCACGATCAACCGGACGACTTGAAACGTCTGCTCGTTCAACAATTGTATTCACCTGTTCGCTTTGAGGCGTGTGTTGAGCAATTGATTGAAGAGGGTGTTGATACCTTCATCGAATTCGGACCGTCTTCACCACTTAGTGGGCTTGTCAAACGTATCAAAAAAGACGTTAAAATCATTAGTATCACGACACTTGAACAACTAGAAGCGGAGGGAATTCGTGGATGAGTAAGGTAGCACTCGTAACAGGCGCCTCACGAGGAATCGGTGCGGCGATCGCAACACGTCTCGCGGCAGATGGTTTTAAAGTTGTCGTCAACTATGCCGGTAGCACTGAAAAAGCAGAGGCCATCGTCGCGGATATCATCGCGACTGGTGGTGAGGCAATCGCCATCCAAGCCGACGTTGCGAACGCTGATCAAGTCAAGGCGTTGGTTAAACAGACTGTCGATGCATTCGGTCAACTGGATTGTGTCGTCAACAACGCCGGTATCACACGCGACGGTTTGTTGATGCGTATGAAAGAAGCCGATTTTGATGCTGTCGTTGATACGAACCTAAAAGGGGCGTTCCTCGTCACACAAGCGGCGTCACGCCCGTTGATGAAGACGGGTGGTCGCATCATCAATATCGCTTCGGTCGTCGGCATCACGGGTAATCCGGGGCAAGCGAACTATGTGGCCGCGAAAGCCGGTTTGATTGGGTTGACGAAATCGGTCGCCCGTGAACTCGCAAGTAAAGGGGTCACAGCGAATGCGATTTGCCCAGGATTCATCGAAACAGATATGACCGATGAATTGACGGACGATCAACGGAATCTGTCACTTGGACAAATTCCATTGAAACGGTTTGGGCAAACGCAAGACATCGCAGCACTCGTCAGCTTCATCGCTTCGGATGAAGCCCGTTACATCACAGGGCAAACGCTCGCAGTTGATGGCGGCATGACAATGTAACTGAACACCGGTAGTACTTTGCCAAATCGGCAATCATCTTATATACTCAACTCATGGAGGGATTTCAAATGACAAAAGAACAAATTTTAGTAGACGTACAAGAGGCAATCGCAGAAAAATTAGGTAAAGAGCAAAGTGAAATCACACTCGATAAATCGTTCAAAGACGATCTCGGTGCAGATTCACTTGAAGTAATGGAACTCGTTATGGATCTCGAAGATAAATTCGAAATCACAATCGAAGACGATCAAGCAGAAAACTTGAAGACTGTCGGCGATGTCGTCAGCTACATCGAAACACAAGTCTAATCATTGACGCTGACCCACCGCTCTTTTGCGGTGGGATTTAGCTGTTTAGGAGGAATTATGACGAATCAAAAAGGACGTCGTGTCCGAAAAGGACCTTACGTAAAACGTCGAAAAGATGCGCGGACGTTTGCTCAAATCGAGCAAAAATTCGAAGAGTTACAAACGCGCCTTTCGATTCATTTTTCAAATGTCGAATTGTTGAAGCAAGCGTTTACCCATTCTTCGTTCGTCAATGAACAACGTGAATCGGATGGGGATAACGAACGACTTGAATTTTTAGGGGATGCGGTCTTAGAATTGACGGTCTCAAGATATTTATTTGAACACTACCCGGAACGTTCCGAGGGGGAATTAACAAAACTGCGAGCAGCTATCGTGTGTGAACCATCGCTCGTCCAGTTTGCCAATCATTATGAATTCTCTGACATGATTTTGCTAGGTAAAGGGGAAGAACTGACAGGCGGACGAAATCGGCCAGCATTACTTGCTGACGTATTTGAAGCGTTTATCGGTGCACTTTATCTTGACCAAGGCATTGAAGCAGCAGAGCGATTCCTCGCCGAAGCGGTTTTTCCGAAAGTGGCATCTGGTTTCTTCGAAGAGCAGACAGACTTCAAGAGCCAATTACAAGAAGCGATTCAACGGGTCGGACTCGGACAAATTGAATACGAGATCATCGAAGAACGTGGTCCCGCACATAGCCGGGAATTCATCTCGCGTGTTCAAGTCCCGGATAAGCTTGAAGGAATCGGGACCGGTCGTTCGAAAAAAGAAGCAGAACAGCAAGCAGCGAAACAAGCCTTGCTTGAGCTGAAAAAACAATTTTAAGTAAAAAAACCATATAAAAAAAGGCGCCCGATTGGGAACGCCTTTTTTTATATGGTTTCTTACACCGTCTTCAGTGATTTTAGTTCATCGACGATTGCATCGACCTCAGCGAGTGATAACGATTCACGCATCATGACGAACTCATAAATTTCTTTTAAGTCGTCATTTTTCGTGCCGTCGAACTGCTCGGCTTTGATGACGCCTTTATTAATAATATTTAATTTATCCAAGATTGCTTCAATCATTTGTTCAATTGTCATATCGTTGAATTCTCCTCTTCACGTCTTTACCGTTAACATTACCATAAAACCTACCATTTTGTAGACCTTTCGGCTATGGTAAACTAAAAGAAAATTAAAAGAAATTTAAACATACGGGTGGTAAAGATGTACTTAAAACGAATTGAAATCAACGGCTTCAAATCTTTTGCGAGCCGGACAGAACTTGACTTCCTACCGGGAGTGACGGCAGTCGTCGGACCGAACGGTAGTGGGAAGTCGAATATATCGGATGCAGTGCGCTGGGTGCTCGGTGAGCAATCGGCTAAATCATTACGCGGCGCGAAGATGGAAGATGTCATCTTCGCCGGCAGTATGTCAGAACATCGAAAGCAGTTCGCAGAAGTAACGCTTGTCCTCGATAATGAGTCGGGAACGGTTGCGTTACCTTACCAAGAGTTGAGCGTGACGCGACGCGTCAGTCGAAATGGAGACAGTGATTATTTTCTTAATAAAAAACCATGTCGCTTGAAGGACGTCCTCGATCTCTTCATGGATACGGGACTGTCCCGTGATGCCTTCGCAATCATTGGTCAAGGACGTGTCGAACAAGTCATCTCCGGGAAACCGGAAGAGCGGCGGTCCGTCATCGAAGAGGCGGCGGGTGTCTTAAAATACCGGCACCGGAAAAAACAAGCGGAGCGGAAGTTGAGTGACACGGAAACGAATCTCTCACGTGTCGATGATATTTTATTTGAACTCGGTGGACGAATCGAACCGTTACGAGAACAAGCAGCGCTTGCAAAAGAGTATCTGATTGCCCGCGACCGGTTCGACTTTTTAGAACGTGGCATCATTGCAGAAGAAATTCAAAACTATATGGAACAAATTGCCCGATTGACGACGGAAATCGAAACGTTTGAGCGTGAGTTGTCAAATGAACAGGCACGTCTTGAGAAAACGCAAACCTCGAGAGAAGAACAAGAAACAATGCTTGAAAACATTCGCCGGACAGAGACAGAGATGCAGGAACGGTTACGAACCGTCTCGACGACGCTCGTTGAAATTCAAGGTTCGCTGAACTTGGCAAAAGAACGTGAGAAACATGGGACGCAAATGAAAGAGCGTTTAGAACAAGAAGTGGCGACACTTGAAGCGCGTGTTTCCCTAATTGAGGATGAGGCGAAAAAAGCAGTTCGCTTACGAGACGAAACGAAGCAAACATACGAGGGAACTGTCAAACGTCGTGAACAAGCAGATGCCGCATTAACGTATTCGGAACGTGATTTTGAAAAAGAAGCAGAGCAACTACGGTCTGAAGCGTTTGAAGTAGCGAGTCGGCTGGCGGCGACGAATAACGCCTATAACCGAGCAAAACAAGATTTACAGAGTGCGGAAGAGTTACGCCGGACGTTCGCGGAAGGGACAGGGTCGAAACAATCGGCGCAAACAGCTTATGCGGCCGAGGTCGACCGACTAGAAGCGAGCTCTTTAAACGTGCGGCAACAGCTCGATGCTTTAGTAGCGGAAGAGACGCAAGTTGAAACGAAACAACACGAACAGCGAACGATGATGACGCAAGTCGAACGATCCATCGTCGATCTCCATCGCCGGCGTGATAAAACAGAGGACCGGATTGAATTTTTGGAGTCCGTCAAGGCAGATTACAGTGGTTATTTCGGTGCCGTCAAAACGATTTTGAAACAGCGTGATCACATTTCAGGCATATATGGAGCGGTTGCCGAATTGATTTCCGTACCGGCCCGATATGAAGCGGCGATCGAAACGGCACTCGGTGGAGCCATGCAAAACGTCGTCGTCGATACAGACGCGACGGGGCGGAAATTGATTCAGGAATTACGCCGTCTAAATGCGGGACGGGCGACGTTCATGCCGCTCAGTTCGATTCAACGGCGCGATTTGAATCAATCGGTTCGCAATCAACTATCTGCGATGCAAGGATACATCGGCGTTGCGAGTGAACTCGTGACGACGACCGATGAGCTGACGAAATTAAAACAGAACTTGCTCGGGACGACGCTTGTCGTCGAATCGCTTGAACAAGCGAACGCGATTGCCCGTGCAACGGGACATCGGTATCGTCTCGTGACGCTCGACGGAGATGTCGTCAACGTCGGTGGTTCGATGACAGGGGGGAGCCGAAAAAAAGGGACGCCACTCTTTAGTCAATCACGGGAGTTAGACGAACTCCGCGAAGGGCTGACGCAAGGGCAGGCGGTCATTCGTGAACAAGAGCGCCGCCTCGCGGAGATGAAAGTAGTAGATGAACAATTGAACGTTACGCTTGAGACGCTTGCGCAAGAAATGAAAACGACGCGAACGACACTTGAATCACTTCGGGATGAATTGACGGAGGCGAAACATGGTCTCGCAATCACAGCTTCGGAACTGTCCGTCCAAGATGGCCAGTTGCAACGGTTGGCGGAGCAAGAACGGGAAGCGAAGGCGACGATTGAACAAGCTGAGCACGATATCGCGAACTTGACGAAGCGGCAACAAGAACTCAGACGTGATCTCGATCAGCTAAAAGAGGCACAGGCACGGGGTGCTGTGACAATCGAAGACTTGAAACAACAACAAGCAGATGCCTTGCTCGAAGAACGGACAATGATCTTGAAGTTAGATCAAGTCAATCGTGAAGTCGAACGAATCGAAGAATCGTTGAATCATGCGAAACTCGAACGGAGTCATAAGCGGCGTGATTTAAAACATGTGCTCGAAGGGTTTGGTGAAGGTCAAATCGAAGCATTGCATGCAGAGCAGGCGCAGATGCTTAAAGAACAAACAACGGTTGAACAAGAATTGAAAGCAATCACGGACCAAATCCAACGTGACGGCGAAAGTTTACGACTTCTACGGATCCGTGAAGCGAAGCTGAAAGAGGAGCAACAGTCGGCGAAACAACAAGTCGATCAAGCGCGCCTCAACCACGGCAGAATCAGTACACGTCTTGAAACACGTCAAGAAATGCTCGACGAGATGGGGCTGATTCTCGAATTGATTGAACCGCTGACGATTCCATTCGAAGAGGCGAAAGAGGAAGTACACCTCCTCAAGCGTCAATTAGAAGAAATCGGAGTTGTTAATATCGGTGCGATTGAAGAGTTCGCTGAAGTCGATCAACGGTTTACGTTCCTCTCGACGCAACGTGATGACTTAGTGACGGCGAAAACGGATTTATATGCCGTCATCGATGAGATGGATCGTGAAGTCGTCCGACTCTTTAAAGAGACGTTTACGGCTGTACGGGAACACTTCCGTGAGACATTCCGCGAATTGTTCGGTGGAGGAGAAGCGGACTTGATTCTTGTCGATCCGAGCGACCTCTTGACGAGCGGGATTGACATCGTCGCGAAACCACCGGGTAAAAAACTACAGAACTTGTCACTCTTATCTGGTGGGGAACGCGCGTTGACGGCGATTGCCTTGTTGTTCGCGATTTTGAAGACGCGTCCCGTCCCGTTTTGTGTACTTGATGAGGTCGAAGCAGCTCTTGACGAAGCGAACGTTGCCCGGTTCGGTGAGTTCGTTCATCAGTTGGCGCGTGATACACAATTCATCATCATCACACACCGGAAAGGTACGATGGAGTCAGCGGATGTTTTATACGGCGTGACGATGCAACAAAACGGTATTTCGGAAGTGTTATCCGTTAAACTAGAAGAGGCACGGCGAACATTGACTGAAGAAGTAGAATCAAAGGAGCTAAAACAATGAGTTTTTTTAAGAAACTAAAAGACCGGTTGACGACGTCGACACAAGAAGTCACGTCTAAGTTTACGGAAGGGTTGTCGAAGACGCGTGACGGGCTTGCGAGTGCCGTCAATGATCTCGTCTACCGTTTCCGGGAAGTCGATGAAGAATTTTTTGAAGAGTTAGAAGAAGTGCTGATTCAAGCTGACGTCGGTGTGACGACGACGATGGATTTGGTCGAAAAATTAAAGATTGAAGTCAAACGAAAAAATGTTAAAGACACAAAAGAAGTCCGTGATGTACTCGTCGAAGTCGTCGCCAACATGTTGATTGAAGAAGAAGAAACGGAACTTGATTTAGACCACGACCTCAGTGTCATCTTATTCGTGGGTGTCAACGGTGTCGGGAAAACGACGACAATCGGGAAGCTCGCGAATCGATTGAAGAACGAAGGAAAAACCGTCATGCTCGCAGCAGGGGATACATTCCGAGCAGGCGCCATCGATCAGTTGCAAGTCTGGGGCGAGCGCTCCGGTGTACCGGTCATCCGTCAGGGAGAAGGATCGGATCCTGCTGCCGTCGTCTTCGATGCTGTTCAAGCGGCAAAAGCGCGGAAAGTCGATGTCTTGATTTGTGATACGGCAGGACGTCTGCAAAACAAAGTCAATTTGATGAATGAACTCGAAAAAGTCAAACGGGTCATTGAACGTGAAATCCCGGGGGCCCCGCATGAAGTCCTCCTTGCGCTCGACGCGACGACCGGACAAAATGCGATGGTGCAAGCCAAAGCGTTCAAACAAGCGACGAATGTCAGCGGCATCGTCTTGACGAAGCTTGACGGGACAGCAAAAGGTGGCATCGTTCTCGCGATTAAGAATGAACTGGATCTCCCCGTGAAGTTCGTTGGATTAGGTGAAAAGATTGACGATCTCCAACCGTTTAATGCCGAGCAATTCGTCCACGGTCTCTTCGGTGACGTATTCGAAGAAAAGCAAACGACGGACGAGGCATCGGAAGAGGAATAAGCTAGGTTTGCTTGTAAAGAAAAAAACTTGACAACACACTGTGAGGGCTGTACTATACTATCTGTAAAGGAATTTCACTTAACAACCGTGGAGGTGCTCGGATGACACTTGATAAAACGAACCGGATGAATTATCTGATTGACTTTTATCAGGAGCTTTTGACGCCGAAACAACGAAATTATATGTCACTCTATTATTTAGATGATTTTTCGTTAGGTGAAATCGCCGATGAGTTTGAAGTCAGCCGACAAGCAGTCTACGACAACATAAAACGTACGGAAGCGATGCTTGAGCAATATGAAGAACGACTTTCCTTGTTTCAAAAATATGAGCAGCGAAAGATCCTTCTTGATGAACTGAAGCAGCTCGACCTTCCAAGCGAGGCACTGGTGACGATTGAATCACTGGAGCAATTAGAGTAGGAGGCATCATCAATGGCATTCGAAGGATTATCGGAACGGCTTCAAGCCAGTCTCGCCAAAATGCGAGGTAAAGGTAAGATTTCTGAAGCGGACGTAAAGGAAATGATGCGTGAGGTCCGCCTCGCGTTGTTAGAAGCCGACGTCAACTTCAAAGTAGTGAAACAGTTCGTAAATGATGTGAAGGAGCGCGCCGTCGGTCAAGACGTGATGACGTCTCTAACACCCGGTCAACAAGTCGTCAAAATCGTCCATGACGAATTGACGAAATTGATGGGGGAAGAAGTATCTCCGTTGACGCTCGCTAACCGTCCGCCGACAGTCATTATGATGACTGGTCTTCAAGGGGCAGGTAAAACGACGACAACCGGAAAACTCGCCAATCATTTACGAAAAAAACACAATCGCAGTCCACTGCTCGTAGCAGCGGACATTTACCGTCCGGCTGCGATTAAACAACTTGAGACGCTAGGAAAACAACTTGAATTACCGGTCTTCTCGATGGGAGATCAGGTAAGTCCACAAGAAATCGTAACCGGCGCGCTCGACTATGCAAAAGAGCATCACCACGATATCGTGTTGATCGATACGGCGGGACGCTTACATGTCGATGAGGATCTGATGCAGGAACTTGTCGATGTGAAGGAAATCGCCAAGCCTAACGAAATCTTCCTTGTCGTCGACTCGATGACGGGTCAGGATGCGGTCAATGTCGCACAAAGCTTTAATGAAAAGCTCGGCGTGACAGGGGTCGTCCTGACGAAACTCGACGGAGATACTCGAGGCGGAGCAGCACTCTCCATCAAGGCAGTCACCGGAGCACCGATTAAGTTCGTCGGTCTTGGAGAGAAGCTAGACGCAATCGAGCCATTCTACCCAGAGCGGATGGCGTCACGGATTCTCGGTATGGGAGATATGTTAACGCTGATTGAAAAAGCAGAGTTCCAAATGGACGCAACACGCGCCAAGGAGCTCGAAGGCAAAATGCGCGATGCATCGTTCACGTTTGACGATTTCATCGAGCAGTTGCAGCAAGTGAAACAGATGGGTCCTTTGGATGAGTTGTTAGGAATGATTCCGGGTGCCGGTAAAGGAAAGATGAAGGGCTTGAAAAATGCTCAAATCGATGAGAAGCAACTTGTTTATGTCGAAGCGATTATTCAATCGATGACAAAACGGGAGCGGACTGAACCGGAAATCCTCAATGCGAGTCGTCGGAAACGGATTGCGCGCGGCAGTGGTCGTAGCATTCAAGAAGTGAACCGGTTGATCAAGCAATTTGAAGACATGCGGAAGATGATGAAACAATTCTCCGGCCAAATGGGCAAAGGGAAAAAGAAAGGCGGCTTTGGCCTCCCATTCTTCTAAAAGTCTTTTCTCTTTTGCTGTAACGTTGTATACTAGTGAAGTTGTCAATTTGACTAAACCAAAAAACTATTTAATATCTGGAGGGACTTACGAATGGCAGTTAAAATTCGTCTTAAGCGCATGGGCGCAAACAAATCACCTTTCTACCGTGTGGTAGTAGCAGACTCACGTGCACCACGTGATGGTCGTTTCATCGAGCAAATCGGATACTACAACCCGGTTGCTAAACCAGAAGCAGAAGTAAAACTTAACGAAGAGCTCGCTCTTAAATGGCTCGCTGAAGGTGCTAAACCATCAGACACAGTTCGTAACCTCTTCTCAAAAGCTGGTATCATGGAGAAATTCCACAACGCGAAACTCGCGAAGTAAGACATTTGGAGGTGAGCGAAAGCTTACCTCCTTTTTGTTGCAGAAAAATAGAAGAATGACGATTTTAAAGGAAGGAAGTGAAGAAGATGCAATGGTTAGAAGTCGCGAAAATCGCGAATACACACGGTCTAAAGGGAGAATTGAAATTACTTGCGAGTACAGATTTTCCGGAAGAACGCTTTAAAGTCGGAAATGACGTATTTCTCGAGATGGAGGGGACGTATGTACCGCTGACGGTGAGCAGTTACCGGAAACATAAACAATTCGTCATGGTGACCTTCAAAGGAATGCATCACATCAACGACGTCGAAAAGTATAAAGGGATGAAACTTTTCGTGCAGCCGGAAGTCTTACAAGAGCTCGGAGAAAATGAATACTACTACCACGAAATCATCGGTTGCGACGTCTATGACGGAGATGAGAAAATCGGGGTTGTCTCGGAAATCTTAGAGACCGGAGCAAACGATGTCTGGACGATTAAACGTCCGGGAAAAAAAGACGTCTTGATTCCGTACATCGAACAAGTCGTCGCGTCGATCGATGTGCAAGAAAAGCGGATTCAAATCACACCATTACCTGGATTGATTGAAGGATGAACATCAAAGTCTTGACGCTTTTTCCGGACATGTTCACAGCACTCGATCATTCAATCGTCGGACGGGCACAAGAAGATGCGCGGATACATCTCGAGTACATTAACTTCCGAGACTATTCGACGAATCGACATGGGCGTGTCGATGATTCTCCTTACGGGGGTGGTGCTGGGATGTTGTTGACGCCGCAACCTGTTTTTGACGCTGTTGCGGCCTTGCCGAAAGCGAACCGTCGCATCGTTGCGATGACACCGACAGGACAGCGTTTTGATCAAGCAGTAGCGGAAGAATGGGCGCAGGAATCGGAACTTGTTTTCTTATGTGGACATTATGAAGGATTTGATCAACGGATTCATGACGAACTGGTGACGGACGAGGTGTCGCTTGGAGACTTCGTTTTGACGGGAGGGGAATTAGCTGCGATGACGATGATTGATGCCGTCGTCCGTTTGTTACCTGATGTCCTCGGCAAGTCGGCCAGTCATGAAGACGATTCATTTTCGACCGGATTGCTCGAATACCCCCATTATACCCGTCCTGCCGACTATAACGGATTAAGGGTACCGGACGTCTTATTATCCGGGAATCATGCAAAAATCGAGCAGTGGCGAAGACAGCAAGCCTTGAAGCGGACGCTCGAGCGACGTCCTGATTTACTCGAGACAGCCGAGCTGTCCGCAAGTGATTTAAAGTACCTTCAGTCAATTTCAGGATTGTCAAAAGAATGAAATTGTGATAAGTTAAAACATGTGGCAAAAGCCACCTATTAACGATGTTCCGCTGTTGGATGCAATAAGCAAATGAAGATAAGAACATTGGTGAAAAAAGGAGAAATCATTCATGAACACACAACAATTGTTCCGTGAAATTACACAAGAACAAATCAAGTCAGACGTCCCTTCGTTCCGTCCTGGGGATACAGTCCGTGTACACGTTAAAGTCGTCGAGGGTACGCGTGAGCGGATCCAGCTTTTCGAAGGCGTAGTCATCAAACGTCACGGTGGCGGCATCAGTGAAACTTTCACAGTCCGTAAGATTTCTTACGGAGTTGGCGTAGAGCGTGCTTTCCCGCTCCACTCACCACGTGTTGCACAAGTCGAAGTCGTTCGTTACGGTAAAGTCCGTCGTGCGAAACTTTACTACCTCCGTAACCTTCGTGGTAAAGCGGCGCGTATTAAAGAAGTTCGTCGTTAATCATGTGAAAAAGTGGCTTGTCCTCGGACAAGCTTCTTTTTTTTATCGTTTATGCGTATACTAAGTCTAGGTTAAAGATTTAATCAAAGGAGTGGAACGCGTGAAGGAGTTATTTAGTTGGGTAAAGGCGCTTGTCGTAGCGCTCGTGATTGCGTTCATCATCCGAACGTTTCTATTCGTCCCGGTCATCGTGGACGGCGAGTCGATGATGCCGACACTGCACAATTCAGACCGGATGGTCGTCAATAAGGTTCCCTATTACTTTAATGAACCAGAGCGTGGCGATATCGTCGTCTTCCATGCGACGGAAACACGTGACTATATTAAACGTGTCATCGCTGTCCCAGGCGATACGCTGTACTACAAGGATGATATGCTGTATATCAACGATAAAAAAGTGGAAGAACCATATTTAAAAGAATTTAAAGCGCAAATGAATGGTGTTCCTTTGACGGAAGACTTTACATTAGAAGATCGGACCGGCGAAACGAAAGTACCCGCCGGTAAAGTATTCGTCATGGGGGACAACCGTCAAAACTCGAAAGATAGCCGTGACATCGGGTTCGTCGATGAAGATCAAATCGTCGGAACGACAAATTTCGTCTTTTATCCGTTCGGTGATTTACGATCAGTTGATTAAAAAATCATGGGCGCGTAGTAAGGTGAGTCTAGCAGAAACAGCTCCATCAACCGTGCGTTTGATGGAACAAGGTCAGGAATTGAGTAGTGTCCGCACGACACTACTTCTTTTCTTGGCTTTTTTTGCGTATACTAAGGGATGGATCGTTTCTTGAGAACGAAGTGACGGTAACTGAAGCAGGTCTTACCGCGTCACACAACATGAAGTTAGCAGTCCAGTAATATGATGAGTTGAGGTGGAATATATGACGATACAATGGTTCCCTGGTCACATGGCGAAAGCACGTCGTGAAGTCCAGGAAAAATTAAAATTAATCGACGTCGTCATCGAATTGGTCGATGCACGTCTCCCGATGTCGAGTCGCAATCCGATGGTCGAGCAAATTACGGCAGGAAAACCGCGGTTAATCGTCTTGAACAAAGCCGATATGGCTGATGCGCGTTTGACGGAGCGCTGGATGAAGGCCCTTCGTAAGGACGGAGTCGATGTCATCGCTGTCGATGCGAAACACAATAAGGGTCTTGGACAAATTCATGAAGGTGCATTACGCCTGATGAAAGAAAAACATGATCGCATGCGTGAAAAGGGACGAAATCCGAGTGCGATTCGAGCGTTGATCATCGGCATCCCGAACGTCGGGAAATCAACATTAATCAATCGCCTTGCCGGACGAAACATTGCCATCACGGGTGACCGCCCGGGTGTGACGAAACGTCAGCAATGGATCAAAATGAAGACGGGTGAGATGGAGTTGCTCGATACACCAGGTATTCTCTGGCCGAAGTTTGACGATCAGTTGGTTGGCTATCGTCTAGCAGCAACAGGTGCAATCAAAGATGATATCTTAAACATCGATGACATCGCGCTGTTTGCCATCCGTGAGCTCAAATCGCGTTATCCGGAGCAATTGATGGAACGCTATCGCTTAGACGATGTGTCCGGTGAAGCCGTTGATGTACTAGAAGCAATCGGGAACAAACGAGGGTTCAATTCAGGTGGATACGTCGATTTCGAACGGACGAGCGAGATGTTGTTACATGAGCTACGGACGGAAAAAGTCGGACGTGTGACACTTGAAACAGTCGAAGAATGGGCAACAACAGCAGAATAAGACGAGCTTGGAACCTTCTCTAGAAGGTCCAAGCTTTTTTCGAAATAGGAGTGAATGTCAGATGAAGATTCAAGACTTAAGAGAACGTCTCAAAGGGATTTCACGCGAACAATTCGCAGCCATCGAACAGGATCTGATGCATGATGAACGAAAAGGGATCAGGCTGTTATTGAAACAAACAAGCCGTCGCCTCGATCTCGAAGAACAATTGCGCCTCAGTTTTATTGAACGCTCGCAGTTCGAAGAAGCTTACCGGGCACAGGGGTGGGAGAAGATTGCTGGTGTCGATGAGGTCGGGCGAGGTCCGCTTGCTGGACCTGTCGTCGCGGCAGCAGTCATCTTACCAAAAGATTTTTATCATCCCGCGTTGACGGACTCAAAACAAATGTCAAAAAAACAACGGCAACTGGCGTATCAGCATATTCGTAAAGTCGCAGAGGTCGCCATCGGCATCATCGAACCAGCAGAAATTGACCGGATCAATATTTACCAAGCCTCGAAACAGGCGATGTTACAAGCGGTGAATGGCGTGTCTGCCGAGGCATTGCTCGTCGATGCGATGGAGCTTGATCTCAATCTACCTCAAACGTCACTGATTAAAGGGGATGCGCGTAGCATCTCAATCGCAGCGGCGAGCGTCATTGCGAAGGAAACGCGTGATGCGATGATGGAGGACTATGCGAAACAGTATCCGGGATACGGGTTTGAGCAACATGCAGGGTACGGGACAGCACAGCATTTGCAGGCACTCGATACATACGGTGTGACACCGATTCATCGCAAAACGTTCAAACCGGTTCTTGATCGACTCTAGGAGGTGAATGCGTGTGCAAATCGAACATCGGGCCTTACTTCCCTTTAAGATTATTGATCAAGCCAACATGCCGTTACGCGAAGGGGCAAATGTCGTCGGGAAAGTATTGAAATTATTGCCGGACGGGTTAATGGAGTTGCAAGTCGGACAACGGGTCCTAACGGCTGGAACAACGGCTGATTTAAAAGAAGGAATGTCGTACCGATTCGTCGTGACGAGCACGGAAGGGCAACCGGTGCTGAAGATTTTATCGGAAGCTCCACAAACTGCGGCGAAACAAATCCTGCCTTCGATGCTTGAAAGTCTCTTGCGACCAGCGTCAGAGGGAGTACCGCAGACGACACGTGCGCTGTTACAACAACTTGGCCAACGCGCGATGGAAGGATCGGGTCAAGTACTCAAACAGACAATTGTTGAGCTCATTCAGTTAGCGCGTACTGCAGAGGCAGATGGGCAAGGGTCCCTTGACCGAAAGACGAGTGATCAAATCTTGACGCAACAACTCGTTCAAGCGACGAATGAACCGGGACGCGGCATCTTTATGTTGCAACTACCACAGTTTGGTCCCTTTGAAGATGTCGATGTGACGATGGAAGCACCGTTCGACAAAAAAGAATTCAATCCGGACCATGCCCGAATCGCTTTTTATCTCAAACTGCCTCAGTTGGGCGAAATTGCGATTGACTTATTAATCACTGATCGAAAGATGGCTGTTTCCGTCTTTCATCCGGATCAACGGATTAGCGCATTCATGGACGCTTATCAACCGATGATGGAACAACGCTTAAAGGAGCAGGGATATGAGTTGATTCGTTTTGAATTGGTCGAACAAACGAAAGAGCGGGTGCCTATCGATTTGACACGTCGGAGTGGAAGGGTGGATTATCAAGCATGAAAAAAGCGATTGCTTTATCTTATGAAGAACAAATGGCAGCTCCAAAAGTCGTCGCCAAAGGTTCCGAAATCGTCGCCGAGCGGATTTTAGAAGAAGCGATCCGACACAACATTCCGATTCGGCAAGATCAGACATTGGTAACATTACTTGATGCAATCGAGGTATCTGAGCAAGTTCCGCCGGAGTTATACGGGGTCATCGCCGAGCTGTTTGCCTTTTTGTATCAGCTCGATCATGAGGGAATCACGAAAAAATAAATGCTTTCGGTCGATAACGATAGACAGCGCTTCCAATTTTAACTACAATGAAAGAGCCGAAACTAAAGGGGTTAAGGGGGATTTTTTCATGAATGTACATGAATATCAGGCAAAAGAGTTACTTCGTTCATACGGTGTACCTGTACCGAACGGAATCGCAGCATTTACGGTCGAAGAGGCTGTCGATGCAGCAGAACAATTGTCAGGCCCAATTAAAGTTGTCAAAGCACAGATTCACGCAGGGGGACGCGGTAAAGCCGGTGGTGTCAAACTAGCAAAATCGCAAGAAGAAGTAAAAGAATTCGCGACGGAGTTACTCGGCAAAACGCTCGTCACGCATCAAACAGGACCAGAAGGTAAAGTCGTTCAACGTCTTCTCGTCGAAGAAGGTTGTGCGATCGATAAGGAATACTATCTCGGGATTGTCCTTGATCGTGTGACAGGTCGTGTCGTCATCATGGGTTCAAGTGAAGGCGGAATGGACATTGAAGAAGTGGCAGAAGCGACTCCTGAAAAAATCATCAAGGAAATCGTTGATCCAGCAGTCGGACTTCAAGCTTTCCAAGCACGTAAATTAGCGTTCGCAATGGGTGTACCCGTTAAACTCGTTAACAAATTCGTTGGTATGGTGACGAAACTCTACACGTTCTTCGTTGAAAAGGATTGCTCAATCGCTGAAATCAATCCACTCGTTACAACAAAAGACGGTGATGTCGTTGCACTTGACGCGAAGTTGAACTTCGATTCGAATGCGTTGTATCGTCATGCGGACATCGTCGCACTCCGTGATGAAACGGAAGAAGATCCACGTGAAGTCGAAGCTTCAAAAAGCGATTTGAACTACATCGCGCTTGATGGGAATATCGGCTGTCTCGTTAATGGCGCAGGTCTTGCGATGGCAACCATGGACATCATCAAACACTTCAGTGGCGATCCGGCCAACTTCCTCGATGTAGGTGGCGGCGCGACGAAAGAGAAAGTAACGGAAGCGTTCAAATTGATTCTCTCAGATGATAACGTCAAAGGAATTTTTGTCAACATCTTCGGCGGCATCATGAAGTGTGATGTCATCGCGGAAGGGATCGTTGCAGCAACAAAAGAAGTCGGCTTAGAGTTACCACTCGTCGTTCGTCTTGAAGGAACAAATGTTGACGCAGGGAAACAAATTCTCAAAGATTCAGGTCTAGCGATTACAGCAGCTACATCAATGGCAGACGGCGCAGAAAAAATCGCTGCGCTCGTGAAGTAAGGGGGAGCTAAGGATGAGTATTTGGGTAAACGAATCAACAAAAGTGATCATTCAAGGAATTACAGGTAATCAAGGGATGTTCCACGGTGAACAAATGATTGATTACGGAACGAACCTCGTCGGTGGTGTTACACCAGGTAAAGGCGGAACAGAAGTGCTCGGTGGCGTGCCTGTCTTTGATACGGTTGCGCAAGCAGTCGCTAAAACAGGGGCAAATGCATCGATTATCTATGTACCACCAGCATTCGCTGCGGATGCAATCATGGAAGCAGCGGATTCAGACATCGCTCTCATCATCTGTATCACAGAAGGAATTCCAGTTCTTGATATGGTAAAAGTAAAACGTTATCTTGACGGAAAACCAGTTCGTTTGATTGGTCCGAACTGTCCTGGCGTTATCACACCGGGTGTCGCGAAACTTGGCATCATGCCTGGTTACATCCACACACCAGGTCATGTCGGAATCGTTTCACGTTCTGGGACATTGACGTATGAAGCTGTTCACCAATTGACGACGGCTGGAATCGGTCAATCGACTGCTGTCGGTATCGGTGGTGATCCTGTCAATGGGACAGACTTCATCGACACGCTCAAAGCGTTCAATGAAGATCCTGAAACAAAAGCGGTCATCATGCTTGGTGAAATCGGTGGTACGGCAGAAGAAGAAGCGGCTGAGTGGGTCAAAGCCAACATGACGAAGCCGGTCATCGGATTCATCGGTGGACAAACTGCTCCTGAGGGAAAACGTATGGGTCATGCGGGTGCCATCATCTCAGGTGGTAAAGGTACGGCATCGGAAAAAATCAAGACACTTCGTGCAAATGGTATCGAAGTCGCAGACTCTCCGGCAGTCATTGGTGAAACGTTAATTCGTGTCATCAAAGATGCTGGTATCTACGATCAATGTGTCACGGGTTCAACGGTCAAATAAAAACGTCGAGAGCTGTCCTGAAGATTCAGGACGGCTTTCTTCTATATAAAAGGAGTGTATGTTAATGGAGCGAGAATGGTATGTCCGATTTGCAGCCTGTCGTGTTCCTTATCCAATCGTCGCCTTAGTAGAACAATACGGTATTTTATCGGTCGCTGATCTTCCGACAAATGCCGAGAGTAAAAAGCGATATCAAGCAGCTCTTTCGCTCGAACACCTCCCGTCTCAGTTACTTGTTCCGACCGATCCCGAGTTCCCGCAACAATTACTCCACATACCACGACCGATTTACGGTCTGTATTACGTAGGTGACCCGTCGCTTCTGCGTCACCCTTTAATCAGCATCATCGGTAGCCGAACCCCATCCCCGTCCCATAAAGAACGTCTATCGTTCTTACGCCCGTTTTTTAATTCCCCTTTCGTCACTGTCTCTGGTGGAGCTTACGGGATTGATTCCCTCGTCCATCGCCTTTCCTTGAAGTATGACCAACCAACCATCGCCGTCATGGCAACAGGACTCGATTCTCTTTATCCGAAGCAACACGCGGCCCTCTTTAATCGCATCGCACAAGCTGGTTTGTTGCTCTCCGAGTACCCTCCCGAGACCCCCATTCAAAAATTCCAATTTTTAGAACGTAATCGCATCATTGCTGGATTATCATCAGCCCTCGTCATCGTCGAAGCAGCGTTGAAAAGCGGAACGATGAACACGGCAGGACACGCCCTCGACCAAGGGAAAGACGTCTATTGCTTGCCGGGTTGTCCGACTGAAAAAATGTTTTGTGGAACGAATCAATTGATTGCGGAAGGGGCGATTCCGCTCCTGAATCCGGAAGAAGTTTCAAAAAGTATCTTGATGGACGTTGACAAATGGGAATCGAGACTACTATGATAAGTGAGATTAAAATACGAGTACGCCTCTAATAGGGAGCGATTGCAATGGCAAAATATTTAGTAATCGTCGAATCACCTGCAAAGGCAAAAACCATCAAACGTTATCTCGGTTCGAACTATACCGTGAAAGCATCGATGGGGCATGTCATCGATTTGCCAAAAAGCCAAATGGGTGTCGACGTCGAACATGACTATGAACCAAAATATATTACGATTCGTGGTAAAGGTCCGGTCTTGAAAGAATTGAAAACTGCTGCTAAAAAAGCACAAAAAATCTATCTCGCGGCCGACCCTGACCGTGAAGGGGAAGCGATCGCTTGGCATTTAGCGAAAGCCCTCGGTGTCGATGAATCGACAGAGTGTCGGGTCGTCTTCAATGAAATCACAAAAGACGCCATCAAGGATTCGTTCAAGAAACCCCGCAAGATCAACTATGATCTTGTCGACGCGCAACAAGCGCGGCGTATTTTGGACCGTCTTGTTGGGTACAGCATGAGTCCGTTACTTTGGAAGAAAATTAAAAAAGGATTGTCTGCGGGACGTGTTCAATCGGTTGCCGTGAAGATGATTATTGATCGGGAACAAGAAATCAATGCCTTTTTACCAGAAGAGTACTGGACGATTAAACTTGAGCTTGATGCGAACGGTGAAAAACTCGAAGCAAACTTTTATGGCGTCGACGGTAAAAAACGTGAACTCCATTCTGAAGAAGATGTCAACGAGGTGTTGGCAAAACTTTCAGAATCCTTTACGGTCGACTCGGTAACGAAGAAAGAGCGCAAACGTAATCCAGCGTTACCGTTTACAACAAGTTCGCTCCAGCAAGAAGCGGCACGTAAGCTTAATTTCCGGGCGAAGAAAACGATGATGATTGCCCAACAACTCTACGAGGGAATCGAGTTAGGGAAAGAAGGGACAATCGGTTTGATTACGTATATGCGTACCGATTCGACACGAACGTCTGAAACAGCGAACCTCGAAGCGCATGGTTTCATCGAAAATGCGTACGGAAAAGAATACATCGCCAGTGAAAAACGTAAAGAGAAAAAAGCGGCCAATTCACAGGATGCTCACGAAGCAGTTCGTCCGACGTCAACGATGCGTGACCCACAACTCGTTAAATCGTATTTGTCGCGAGACCAGTTCCGACTGTATAAACTCATTTGGGAACGATTCGTCGCCAGTCAAATGGCACCGGCGATTTTAGACACGGTCAAAGTTGATTTGAATTCGAACGATGTCATGTTCCGGGCGAACGGTTCGACCGTCAAGTTCCCTGGTTTCATGAAAGTCTACATCGAGGATACAGATGATGAAGCAGTGACGGACGTCAAAGAAGGACTCTTACCACCACTCGAGGACGGTGAAGTCTTGCAACAGGAATCGATTGACCCGAAACAACACTTCACGCAGCCACCGCCACGCTATACAGAGGCACGTTTAGTACGAGCGATGGAAGAACTCGGGATTGGTCGTCCTTCGACATATGCTCCAACACTCGACACGATTCAAAAACGAGGGTACGTGACGCTCGAAGAAAAGAAATTCTTACCGACTGAACTCGGAGAGCTCGTCATTGATATGATTAGTGATTATTTCCAAGAATTCATCACGGTTCAATTCACGGCAGACATGGAAGCGTTGCTTGATGCGATTGAAAAAGGCGACATGCAGTGGACGGAAGTCGTCGATCCGATTTATAAATCATTCGCGAAACGTTTGACGCGGGCGGAAGCAGAAATCGAGAAAATTGAAATCAAAGATGAACCAGCCGGAGAAGATTGCGAAGTATGCGGTCATGCGATGGTCATCAAGATGGGACGGTACGGCAAGTTCATGGCGTGCTCAAACTTCCCGGAATGCCGAAACACGAAGCCGATCCAAGTCGAGATTGGGGTCAAGTGTCCGACATGTGGTACAGGGGACATCGTCGAACGTCGTAGTAAAAAAGGCCGGTTGTTCTATGGGTGTTCAAATTATCCAGAGTGCGAATTCGTCTCATGGGATAAGCCGGTCGAAGAGCCGTGTCCCGTCTGTAGCAGTATGATGGTACAAAAGAAAATCAAGAACGGTGTAAAAGTAGAATGTACATCTTGTGGACATCATGAAACACGCATCGATCAAGAGCAAGAGGAGGAATGACCGTTGAAACGAGTAACGGTAATTGGCGCCGGGCTCGCAGGTTCTGAAGCAGCATGGCAGCTTGCGAAGCGAGGCGTCCAAGTAGATTTATATGAAATGCGACCGGTGAAGCAGACCCCTGCTCACCATACCGATCAATTTGCAGAGCTCGTCTGTTCGAATTCCTTACGTGCGAATCAATTGACGAATGCAGTTGGTGTATTAAAAGAAGAGATGCGTCAATTAGACTCTCTCATCATGAAAGCGGCTGATTTAGCGAGTGTCCCTGCAGGGGGCGCACTCGCTGTCGATCGGCATGACTTCGCAGGCTATGTGACAGAAACACTGAAGAATCATCCGAACGTCACGGTCCATCATGAAGAGCTAGAAGCGATTCCGGATGGTCCGACGATCGTTGCAACTGGACCACTTACGAGTGCTGCGTTATCTGAATCACTCAAACAGTTCACGGGAGAAGATTATCTGTATTTCTTCGATGCGGCAGCACCGATTCTCGATGGGGATACGATTGATCGAGACAAGGTCTACCTCAAGTCACGCTACGATAAAGGAGAAGCCGCGTACTTGAACTGTCCGATGACAAAAGAAGAGTTTACGCATTTCCATAACGAGCTGATTGCGGCAGAAGTCGTTCCGCTGAAAGAATTTGAAAAAGAAATTTACTTCGAGGGCTGTATGCCATTTGAAGTACTCGCTTCACGCGGACCAAAAACATTGTTGTTCGGACCAATGAAACCGGTCGGTCTTGAAGACCCGAAAACAGGCGAACGTCCTTACGCAGTCGTTCAGCTTCGTCAAGATAACTCGGCTGGAACACTCTTCAACCTCGTCGGTTTCCAAACGCACTTGAAGTGGGGCGAGCAAAAGCGGATCATCCGTTTGATTCCTGGTTTAGAAAATGCCGAAATCGTCCGATATGGTGTCATGCACCGGAATACGTTCGTCAATTCACCGAACTTATTGCAAGCGACGTATCAAACACGGACACGACATGATTTATTCTTTGCCGGTCAAATGACAGGGGTCGAAGGATATGTCGAGTCAGCAGCATCCGGTTTGACGGCAGGAATCAATGCGGCACGGTTAGTGAATGAAGCAGATCCAATCGCGTTCCCGAAAGAGACGATGATGGGGGCGATGGCGCACTACATCACGACGACCGAAGGAAAGAACTTCCAACCGATGAACGCGAACTTTGGACTTGTTCCCGGGCTCGTCGGTCATCCAGTCCGAATGAAGAAACCTGAGAAATATGCGCTCCTCGCAGAACGAGCGTTAGAATCCATCAAAGACTTTACCGATATGTAAAGAGGATGGGGGAAAAGCCGCAGAAACAGCGGACTTTTCCCCCATTTCTTAATTTTTCATAAAAGCGTGATAATTTCGTCATTTTTTCGGTTTTTGGTCTATTGTCAGACTACTTGCGGTGTGCTATGCTAAGGTCGATTCGAGAACACATGGTCAGGAGGAGGCTCGGAAATGGGATTAGACTCAGAGTTTGAGCGGCTGCGGAAAGACTTTTTGCGGTACGTGCATATCGAACGTCAACTATCTCCGAATACGGGTCGCTCATATGATCAAACCCTTCGACAATACGCCGCTTTTTGCCTCGATCATCAACTACGATCGATTGAATTGGCAACTGCACGGCGTTATTTGTATGCACTCTACGAGCAACAAGCTTCAAAATCGACAATTGCCCAAAAAGTATCATGCTTGAAGCAATTTGGTCGCTTTTTGACGCGCGACACGGATGCAGTCAACCCGTTTGAAGGATTGAAAGCGCCCAAACGTGCCCAATCGTTACCGACCTTTTTAGTTCCATCTGAATACGAACGATTTTTAGAAGCCTTTCGAACGGAAGATACACTAGGCAACCGAAATGTCGCAATGATTGAACTGCTCTATGCGACCGGGATGCGTGTCAGTGAGTTGGCAGGACTAAATCTTCAAGATTTAGATCAAGACTTAGAGTATGTCCATGTATATGGAAAAGGTCGTAAGGAACGCATCACGCCGATTGGTTCTTTCGCTAGACGGACGTTGCAGGTTTACTTGCAAGAGCGTCGAGGAAAAGATGAAAAGGAACAGGCTGTGTTCGTTTCGAAATCGGGACGACGACTGACGACAGACGGTATTCGTAAAATCTTAAAAAAAGGCGATCATTTGCTTTCGAAACATGTGACGCCGCACGCACTTCGACATAGCTTCGCGACAGACCTGTTAGAGAGAGGGGCGGACCTTCGGGCGGTTCAGGAACTCTTAGGTCATGCCTCTCTATCGACGACGGGACTATATACTCATGTAACGACTGAGCGGTTGCGTCATGTTTATCAGCAAGCGCATCCGCGTGCCTAAGGGAGGAAACGGAATGTTTCATGCAACGACGATTTTTGCGATTCAACATAATGGTCAATCCGCGATGAGTGGAGATGGTCAGGTGACATTTGGTAATCAAGTCATCATGAAGAAAAGTGCAAAGAAAGTAAGACGCCTTTATGGGGGAAAAGTGATTGCAGGATTTGCTGGAAGTGTAGCAGATGCCTTTACGCTGTTTGAGAAGTTTGAAGCGAAGCTAGAGATGTATAATGGTAATCTCCAACGTGCCGCAGTCGAGCTAGCAAAAGAATGGCGCGGCGACAAAATGTTACGTCAACTCGAAGCATTGCTACTCGTCATGGACGGGACACATTTACTGCTCGTTTCCGGAAATGGTGAAGTCATCGAACCGGATGATGGAATTCTTGCAATCGGTTCAGGCGGTAATTACGCGCTTGCTGCTGGTCGAGCATTGGCACGTCACGCTGGACAGATGTCAGCAGAAGAAATCGCACGAGCCGCTCTTGAAACAGCCGGAGAGCTCTGCGTGTTCACGAATGATCAAATTGTTTTAGAGACGATTGGAGGAAGTGCAGATGCATGAATTGACACCAAAACAAATCGTAGCCAAATTAGATGAGCACGTCGTTGGACAATCGGATGCGAAACGCGCCGTCGCAATCGCACTTCGTAATCGGTACCGTCGCCAATTACTCGACCCGGCATTACGCGACGAAGTAACACCTAAAAATATTTTGATGATTGGACCGACTGGAGTCGGAAAGACGGAAATCGCAAGACGTCTAGCGAAACTCGTTCGCGCACCATTCGTTAAGATCGAAGCGACAAAATTCACAGAAGTCGGATACGTCGGTCGTGACGTTGAATCAATGGTTCGTGATTTAGTCGAAGCTTCACTCCGACTTGTCAAAGATGAGAAGAAAGAAGCCTTAAAAGATCGAGCAGAAGCCGTTGCGAACGAACGGATCGTGGATGCGTTAGTCGGGAAAAAATCGACGTCGGGTCTTGGTGGTGGAAGTAATCCATTCGAAATGTTGTTTGGTGGTAATCAAGCACAACCTGAACAAGAAACAGCGAATGATACGGCGGACCGCTCAGTCATTCGTCAACAATTAATCAGTGGTCAACTAGAAGACCGCATGATTGATGTCGACGTCGAAGAGCGCCAAATGGATTTATTTTCGGGACAACAAGGGATGGAAGGCTTATCAAACTTACAAGATATGCTAGGTCAAGTCATGCCGAAGAAAACGAAAAAAAGACAACTGACCGTCAAAGAAGCACGACCGATTTTGACTGCTGAAGAAGCGGAACGTTTACTTGACTTAAACGAAGTCCATGACGAAGCCGTTCGACGTGCGGAGCAGATGGGGATCATCTTCGTCGATGAAATCGATAAAATTGCAACGAAAGGTCAAGATAGCGCCGGCGTTTCACGCGAAGGTGTCCAGCGAGATATCTTACCAATCGTCGAAGGCTCGACCGTCGTGACGAAATACGGCTCGGTCAAAACGGACCATATGTTGTTTATCGCCGCAGGAGCGTTCCATATGGCGAAGCCGTCTGATCTCATTCCAGAGTTACAAGGACGTTTCCCGATTCGAGTCGAGTTGGATAGTTTAACGGAAGAAGACTTCGTCAAGATTTTGACAGAACCGAATCAAGCGTTACTGAAACAATACAAAGCGTTGCTTGGAGCAGAACAGGTCCACGTCACCTTTACCGAGGATGCGATTCGTCAAATCGCGCGGATTGCTGCTCAGGTCAATGATGAAACTGATAATATCGGTGCACGACGTTTATATACAATCATGGAACGGGTGTTAGAGGAACTATCCTTTGAAGCGGCAGATATGCCAGAGTCGGATGTTACGATCACACCACAATATGTAATGGACCGAGTTGGAAAAGTAGCAGATGATCGTGACTTAAGTCAGTTCATCTTATAAGTGGAGGAAGAAAATCATGAATTTATTGGCAAAAACACGAAAGCTTAATACGATGTTACAACAGGAAGCTAGTACACATGTAGACTTTAAAATTATGGCGGAACGGTTAAGTGAAGTCATGGAGTCGAATACATTCATCGTTAGCCGCCGTGGGAAATTACTCGGTATTGCCATCAAGCAACAAATTGAGAATGCACGAATCCGTGGATTCCTCGAAGAACGTCAATTCCCAGAAGACTACACAAAACGTTTATTTAACGTCATGGAAACGACAGCGAATATTACGATTGATAGTGAACATACGGCATTCCCGATTGATAATCGTGATACGTTCGAATCATCTAAAACAACAATCGTTCCAATCATCGGAGGCGGCGAACGCTTAGGGACACTCGTCCTCGGACGAATGGTCGATGATTTCGACGAAGAAGATCTCGTCCTAGCTGAATATGGAGCGACGGTAGTCGGTATGGAGATTCTTCGAGAGAAGGCACATGAAGCTGAGGATAAAGCACGTAAAAAAGCTGTCGTCCAAATGGCAATCAACTCGTTATCATATTCAGAGCTTGAAGCAATCGAGCATATTTTTGAAGAACTCGACGGCAATGAAGGATTACTCGTCGCATCAAAAATTGCAGACCGTGTCGGGATTACACGTTCCGTCATCGTCAATGCACTGCGCAAGCTTGAAAGTGCGGGTGTCATCGAATCGCGTTCACTCGGTATGAAAGGGACGTATATCAAAATCTTAAACGATAATTTCCTCTATGAATTAGAACGGATTAAATCAAACTAAACAACGAAAACTGGAATCGATCAAGAAGACCTAGTAAATACTAGGTCTTCTTTTCTTATATAGGTATTATTTATCATTTTTATAAGAAAAGGTAATAAAAAACAGGAATTTAACATCTCATTACCCTGATTTTCAAAAAAGTTCTTTCCAAACATTGACCTATTTGTTTCAATTATTTCAGAAGTGTTACTAATGATTACAAAAAAACTAAATACTCGATATAAAATCAAGTGGAGGTTAAGGGATGAATTGGTTAGGCTCAGATTATTCACTCATGACACAAGCCGTCGATCGGACGGTTGCAGCTCAAAAAGTAATCTCAACGAATATTGCGAATGTGGATACACCCGGATACAAAGCAAAACGCCTCGTTTTTGGTGATGTATTGAATTCAGAGATGAAAATGAGTTTACAACGACATGCGACGATTAATACTTCAGGAACGGTCGTCGAACAAAGCACATCGATGCGAAATGATGGAAATGGCGTCGATATTGACCTTGAGATGTCTGAATTATCACGCAATCAAATTGAATATGAAGCGCTAGTCGAACAATTGAATCGTAAATTCTCTGGCATTCAATCTGTTATTCGAGGAGGGCGATAAAGATGACGATGTTCTCAGGATTTCATACATCCGCTACAGGATTAACAGCGCAGCGGCTCCGACTCGATACGGTATCAGCAAACATCGCCAATGCTCAAACGACACGAGGCGAACTCGTGAATGGAGAATGGCAACCGTATGCACGAAAATTAGCCGTATTAAAAGAAACAGGTAACGGCGTCACAGTCAGTGAAATCCGGAAGGATCAAGAGCCGTTTAAATTAGAGTACAATCCAAACCACCCAGATGCAGACGAACTTGGCTATGTAAAAATGCCGAACGTGGATTTATTGAAGGAAATGGTCGATATGATGGGCGCGACCCGCTCGTATGAAGCAAACGTCACGGCGCTGAATGCGACAAAGGCGATGTTAGTAAAAGCGATGGAAATCGGTAAATAACGAGGAGATGACATCATGGCAATTCAACCTATTCAAGGGATGCAACAAATGGTCTTACCATCACAATCAGTCGCTAAGGCGTCCCCAGGAGATTTTAGCGATGTGCTAAGCCAAGCTATTAACGGCTTGAACGACGCGCAACAAGCATCCTCACAAGCACGTGTGGACCTTGCGACAGGGAAGACAACGGATCTACATAACATCATGATTAAAACAGAAGAAGCATCGCTTTCTATGCAACTCGCCATTGAAGTCCGGAATAAAGGGATTGAGGCATACCAAGAAATGATGCGTATGCAACTGTGACTGCTAAGGAAAGCGTGGGAGATGTTTGATGAACGAACGGCTAAAGGCGCGTTTTAGCGCAATCAACACGACATGGAACGAATGGTCACTCGCAAAAAAAGCGACCATCATCGGTATTACCTTAATCATTTTATCAGCTCTTATTGCTGCCATCATTTGGTTGTCGACACCGACAATGACGCCATTGTATTCAAAACTATCACCGCAAGAGGCTGGACAAGTCACTGAAAAATTAAATGAAGATGGCGTTCGTTCGGAAGTTGTGACAGCTTCAGACGGAGTGACGATTCTTGTGCCGGAGGCGAATGCGGAAAATTTGAAAGTAGAGTTGGCTACTGCTGGCATACCGAAGTCCGGTCAAATCGATTATTCATTCTTCAGTGAAAATGCCGGGTTTGGTACGACTGACAAGGAAATGAATATTTTAGAGCGCGATACGATGCAGACTGAACTTGAGAACTTGATTACGCAAGTAAACGGGATTGATGCAGCGAAGGTAATGATTACACTTCCTGAAAAAAGCGTCTTTTTATCAGACGCCGAAGAGACGTCAACCGTATCGGTTGTGTTAACGTCAAGCGCTGGGAGTGATTTGAATCAACAGACTGTACAAGGTCTTTACCACCTAATCGCAAAAAGTATTCCTAATTTGAAAGAAGAAAATATTACAATCATGGATCAGTACTTTACGTACTACGAACCGGGCCAGGGAACACAGACGGCTGGGGGCGCAGATCCGATGCAATTAAAGAAAACAACGGAAAATGATTTACGAAAACAAATTCAACAAATGTTATCCGTCGTTCTCGGACCACAAAAAGCGCTCGTGTCAGTCACGGCAGACGTCGATGTCACACAGCGCCAAGAAGAACAAAAACTAGTCGAACCCGTTGACCCTGATAAAATCGAGGGGATTGTAACTTCGGCAGAAAAGGTTGCCGAAGCCTACACGGGTGCAGCGAATGAAGGAACAGCCGGTACTGGTGAAAATGAGACCATCAACTTCCCGGCCGGTACAGGAACGACAGGTGATACGAGTGAGAAAACGCACGATATCATCAATTATGAAGTAAACCGGATTACGAAACAGATTACGGGAGCACCTTATGAAATACGTGATTTAGGTATTCAAGTCATCGTTGAACCACCAAAAGGTCAAGCTCAAATCGATCCGCAACTTCAAACGGACCTTCAAACGATGCTCTACTCGATTATTCGGACGTCCATCACGAAAACGGATGCAAAAGCGACGTTGACGGATGCCGAATTGACGAACAAGGTCGTCGTCATGTCCCGACCGTTCGCTGAAACACCAACACAAAAAGCGACGACTACAGTCACGCCGATGTGGGTTTGGTTCGCGCTTGGTGCAGCAGCACTGATCGTCATCGGCGCCATCTTCATGATGATGCGACGACGTCGTACGACGGAAGTCGAAGAATTAGAAGAATGGACACCAATCGAAACAGAGATTCCAGAACTATCGACAGAAGATACGAGTGGCGGAGCAGTCAAACGGAAACAGCTTGAAAAATTAGCATCCTCAAATCCAGATGAATTTGCGAAGTTATTACGCACATGGTTAGCGGAGGATTGATGAGATGAAGAAACTAGATATGAATAGTCGTGAGAAAGCAGCGATCTTGATGATTTCGTTAGGTCCAGAAGTGGCGGCGAACGTCTACAAACATTTGACTGAAGAAGAAATGGAATGGTTGACACTCCAAATTTCGAGCATGAAACGAATTGATCCTGAAGAAAAACTAGAAGTACTCGAAGAATTTCATGAGTTGGCAACGGCGCAAAACTACATTACGCAAGGTGGTATCGGCTTTGCGAAAAATGTGCTTGAAAAAGCATTAGGTGAAGAAAAAGCGATGGAATTGATTCATCGATTAACTTCGACCTTGCAAGTCCGGCCGTTCGAGTTTGCCCGTAAAGCAGATCCGAAGCAATTACTGAACTTCATTCAAAACGAACATCCACAGACGATTGCACTCGTCTTGGCACATCTCGACCCGGGAAAGTCCGGTCAGATTCTTTCGGAGCTTCCAGCTGAGGCGCAATCGGATGTAGCACGACGAATTGCAACGATGGACCGAATGAACCCGGAAATCATCAGCGAAGTCGAACAGATTCTTGAGCGGAACTTATCTCAAGCCGGTATGCAAGATTATGCGCAGTCTGGTGGTATCGAGGCAGTCGTTCAAGTATTGAACGGTGTCGATCGGACGACGGAACGGACAATCCTCGATACGCTCGAAATTCAGGATCCGGAACTCGCCGAAGAAATCAAAAAACGAATGTTTGTCTTCGAAGATATTGTCACACTCGATGCACGAGCAATCCAACGAATCATCCGCGAAGTTTCAAACGAAGATTTGTTGCTTGCGCTTAAAGTCTCGTCGGACGATGTCAAAGAAATGGTGTACCGAAACATGTCTCAGCGAATGGTCGAATCGTTCAAAGAAGATATGGAATTCATGGGACCCGTCAGATTGCGCGATGTCGAAGAAGCTCAAAGCCGAATCGTTGGAATCATTCGTCGCCTAGAGGATATGGGTGAAATCGTCGTCGCACGTGGTGGAGGAGATGATATCGTTGTCTAACGTCATTAAACGACAAATTGTCATCGAAGGTCATCAGCGCACAATTCTTCATCAAGAAGAGCGAGCGATTGAACGGGATGCCGAGCCGAGTATTTCTTATGAGGCGTTGATGGCAAAAGGTCAAAATGAGCTCGACGAGCAACTTCAGCTGATGCGTCAACAAGAAGAAGCGCGTCGACAGGCTTTTGAACAGGAACGTGAAATGGCTTTACAGGAAGCGAAGGAACAAGGCTATCAAGCGGGTTATGAGCGAGGGCAGCAAGACGGACTAGACGCTTATGCACGAAAACTCGAGGAAACGAATCAATTTGCAATGCGTCTTGAGCAGATGCAGACGGACCGCTTGTTAGCGATGGAAGATGAATTATGTGTATTGTCACTGCAAGTGACCCATCATTTTTTAGAAAAATTACATGATACAGATGAGGAAGCACTCTATCAATCGATTCACCAATTGATTATTCAGTTCCGTGACCGTGAAAAGATCATTGTTTACACGTCTGCAGAAGATTTTGAACGGGTTGTATTACTGGATGAACGTCTACATACGATTTTAGGTGGTGCTGCGACAATCAGCTTACGAATTGATCCGGAACTCGCGCCTCGCGATTTCCGTATCGATTCAGAAAATGGAGCGATTACGGGCGGGCTTACTTCTAGTTATGAGGCATTGATTAACCAGGTGACTGAGGTGCTACAAGATGTATAACGTGAAGCAGTTGCAAGCGGCCGTTCGAGATATTCGGACGGATGACTTAGTCCGGCATTCCGGTAAAGTCGTGCAAGTAATCGGTTTAATGATTGAATCACGAGGACCGACGGCAGTCGCAATCGGGGAACGGTGTTTGATTCAACTGCACCGAGGTCAAGAAATCGAAGCAGAGGTTGTCGGCTTCCGAGAAGGGCACGTCTTATTGATGCCTTACGGTGAAACGACAGCGATTGCACCAGGATCAATCGTCATCGCAACAGGAAAACCACTTCACGTACCCGTCGGTGAGGAACTGATCGGGAAAGTATTAGATGGATTAGGTCGAGCACTTGATGGTGAGGAGTTGACTCACCTCCGGACAACATCAATCGTGCGAAAACCACCGAGTCCACTTGAACGACCACGTATCAATGAAGTGTTGTCGACAGGTATCCGCGCCATTGATGGTCTGTTGACAGTCGGTCAAGGGCAACGCGTCGGTTTGTTTGCCGGGTCTGGTGTCGGGAAATCAACACTGCTCGGAATGATTGCAAAACGTTCGACTGCTGACATCAATGTGATCGCCTTGATTGGAGAGCGAGGGCGGGAAGTGAAAGAGTTCATCGAAGCGGAGTTGGGCGAAGAAGGGATGAAGCGTTCCATCATCGTCGTCGCGACGAGTGACCAACCACCGCTTGTCCGTTTAAAAGGAGCCTATACGGCGACAGCAATCGCAGAATACTTTCGGGATCAAGGTAAGAATGTCGTCTTGATGATGGACTCCGTTACGCGGTTCGCGATGGCGCAACGTGAAATCGGTCTAGCGACAGGAGAACCGCCTGCTTCAAAAGGATACACGCCGAGTGTATTCGCTCTACTACCTCAGTTACTCGAACGAAGCGGAAAGACGACAGCCGGGTCGATTACAGCTTTTTATACCGTACTCGTCGATGGAGACGACATGAACGAACCGATTGCGGATGCAGTCCGCGGGATTTTAGATGGTCACTTTGTCCTTGATCGAAGTTTGGCGAACAAAGGGCAGTATCCGGCGATTCATGTTTTACGTTCGATTAGCCGGGTTATGAATCAAATCACATCGACGGAACATAAAGACAGTGCGATCGTCTTTCGGCAATTGCTCTCGACATACTTAGATGCAGAAGACTTGATCAATATCGGTGCATATAAAAGTGGGACAAACCCTGAAATCGATCGTGCCGTCGAAAAATATCCGGAATTAATCGGCTTTTTGAAGCAACGTGTTGAAGAAGGAAGTCAATTTGAAGAAGCCATGAACCGTTTAATCACGACGATTCGCTAAGGAGGAAAAGGCATGAAAACAATATATGAGCGAATCATTCCTTTAGCCGAGGCGGAGAAAGATCGTGTATCGAAACAAACGGCTGAAAAAAAGAAACGCTACGAGATTGAAGTCGAAAAGTTGTATCACCTGCTCGTTCGTTACGAAACATTTTTGAAGGCACAAAATGAGACGGGTACCGTCGAATTACTCGCTTCTCAATACCGTGAACGTGCGCGTGACGTCGTCAAACAGCAAATCGAACGTCAACAATTATATGTCACTCAAGCAAAAAATCAGTATGAACGCGCACAAGTCGATTTAAAAGAAGCGATGATTGAGGAAAAGAAGTTCACGCGTCTTCAGGCGAATCAACTAGAAGAAGCACGGCAAATCAATGCACTACTCGAACAAAATCAATTAGATGAACTGGCACTGTTACAGTTTGGAAGAGGGCGGACATCATAAGTAATTCAAAATCATCGAAACAATGGATTTTACCGTTGTTGATCATTCCCTTGATCTTAATCTTAGGTACAGCCTATCTCGTGCTCAATTATGCTAACGGTCGTCCGATGCTTGCACTCCCGTTTTCGACAGAGGAAACGTCGAAACAAACGAAGGGAACGCCTGGTAAGGAAACGTCTGATTTAGAAAATCGATTAAAAATAGCGAATCAAGAAATTAAAAAATTGCGAAATGAAGCGACGGAACAAGCGGATACACTCAAAGTGAAAGAACAAGAGATTACGCGATTAATCGCGGAGCGCGATCAATTAAAACAAACGCCTTTCCCGGATAAAACAACCGAGGAAGACAAGAAGACAACAAAAACGGCAAGTGTGACCGATGTTTATGCAGAGATGTCGCCTAAGGAAGCAGCGACAATCTTAAATGAACTCAGTCCGACAGAGGTCGTTCCTATCATCGAGACTATCGATGCGGAACAACAAGCAGCCATCATCGCAAAAATGGATGCGAAAAAGGCTGCGGCATTGACGCAACTACTCGCGACGAAATAGAGGTGAGCGAACACGATGAATTTGACAGATGTGCAACAAAATCAAACAGTCAAAGGTACGGCGAAATCAGTCGGTCAAAGTGCTCCTTCGGCTGAAGGCATGGGGAGTTTTGCTTCTTTGCTACAACTGTTCACGACGCCAGAACCAAGTCTTCTGCCTGAGAACACCGTCCCTAGCACGACGATGCCACAATCAAATGAAGGTCAGCTGGTGAAGATGCTCACAGCACAACCCGAACAAGCCTTGCTTTTACTGGATCATCCACAATTAGAAGCACTAGAGCAGGATCCAAAAGGAATGACGGAGCTCGTACAACTCGTAAAAACGATCCAAGAAGGAGATGCGGAACAAGCGACGGCGATGTTGCAACAATTACCGGCGTCCGTCGGTCAATTGATTACGGCGACAATCGTGTCGATTCTTGGTGTTACAAAACCGGTAGCAGGTCAACTGCAACCAGTAGCAGATATGCCCGTCGGAAAAGGTGTTAAGACAGCGGAAGGTGAATTGAAGACGGGGAGGGTCGTGCAGACGGTTCTTCCGGTGACACGACAAGTCGCCATGGCTCAAACCTTACCGGCTTCGATGAAGTTAGGCGAAGGCTTGACGCGTAGTGAGCCGTTGAAAGGAACAGTTGATTCGGAAGGGACGGCGTTACCGCTCGCCTTTTCTTCGACACTGTTCGTGAAAAGCGATCGTACCGTTACGATGCCTCCCCTCGTTCCGCAAAGTAATGTCGATGAACAATTGGCAAAACGAATCGAAGCAGCACTCCAACAAGCCCCGTTCTTAAAAGGAGCAGACGGTTCGACACGAATGTCGATTCGTTTATACCCAGAACAGCTAGGTGAAGTCGTCGTTCAACTCGAGCGCAAAGAAGGTGTGTTGACAGTGAAGTTGTTTGCGGGCACCGAGCAGGCAAAACAACTGATTGAGCAACAGCTAGGTAAATTACAAGGTTCGCTGCAACATCAAGCGCCGCTCGTTAAAATCGAGACGGGATTACTTGCCTCGACCGTAAAAGAGTTTGATACATCGACACCACAAGAGCGGCAAGAGACAGCGCAAGAGGAACAACCGAAACCTCAAGATGAGGAGTTAGAGGAGGAAGAAGATGACTGATTCCATTAATGCGGCATCGTCCTACCAGTTGCCGGATAAAACGACAGCTGTCCCGAATAATTCGATGGACAAAGACATGTTCATGAAAATCTTGATTGCCCAGTTATCGAATCAAGATCCGACTGCACCGATGGAAGATAAAGAGTTCATCTCACAAATGGCACAATTTTCTTCCCTTGAACAAATGCAAGCGATTGGAAAAGGGATGGACACGATGGTCTTGAATCAACATGCGAATTCCTTGCTGACATACAGTAATTTAATCGGGAAATCAGTTAGTTACGAAACAGATGGAACGGTTGAGGATGCGACGGGAACGGCGACGGGCGCGACGGTCAAGGAGACAGCGAATGTTATAAGCGTCAAGCGAGACGGAATTGACGTCATCGCGGAACTCTCGAACGGGAAGCAAGTCAGTGTCTATGAATTAACGGAGATTAAAACAAAGGAGGAAAAATAATGTTACGTTCAATGTATTCAGGAATCAGTGGGTTAAAGAACTTCCAGACAAAGCTTGACGTCGTCGGGAATAACATCGCAAACGTCAATACGTTCGGTTACAAAAAGGGGCGGGTTACCTTTAAAGATCTCGTTAACCAATCAGTCGGTTCAGCTTCAGGAGCAGGTGGCGGTGTCGGTGGTACAAACCCGAAACAAGTCGGACTCGGGGCATCAATGTCGACGGTCGATAACGTCTACAACCAAGGCGCACTTCAAAACACGGGACGGACACTCGATGTCGGGATTTCAGGCGAAGGGTTCTATCAAGTGCTTACAGCAGATGGCGTTCGTTACTCGCGTTCAGGAAACTTTTACACGGACTTGCAAGGGAATATCGTCACGGGAGACGGGAACTACCTCGTCGGACTATCTGATCCGCCACCAGCGAATCCAGGACAGCCACCAGCGAACCAAGCAAACTTACCGGCAAACCAGTACGATGCACAAGGACAAATTACGACAAAAGTGAATGATGGCTACATGAAACTCCAAATTCCGACTGGCGCGCAGAACTTAGCAATCGGAAAAGATGGATTGGTCACATTCGTTGATGCGACAGGTGCGTTGCAACGCGTCGGTTACGTCTCGATGGCAAACTTTGCGAACCCGGGTGGACTTGAAAAATCAGGGGTGAACCTCTTTTCAGCCTCACAGAACTCAGGGATTCCAGCAACAGGGACGCCAAGCACGAACGGACTTGGGCAACTGACGTCTGGGACGCTCGAAATGTCGAACGTCGACTTATCGGAAGAGTTTACGGAAATGATTATCGCGCAACGTGGATTCCAGGCAAATACACGGATTATTACGACATCCGACCAAATCTTAGAAGAACTCGTTAACTTGAAACGATGATTACACTGACGACGTTACGTCAAGCACCGCTCGTATTGAATGCTATATTAATCGAATCGATTCGATCGACACCAGATACGACGATTCAACTCGTTGGAGGGCAGACATACATCGTCAAAGAATCGTTAGAAGAGGTAAAAGCGGCAACAATCGATTTTTACCGACAAGTCGGACTAGCGGGCTTGAACAGCATTAGGAGGCTCGAAGATGGCAGAAGAAAAGAAGAAGAGTAAGTTAAAAATACCGTTGATCATGGTTATCGTGGCCCTCATGATGATCGGCGCAGGGTATATGCTCACGAAGTATTGGTTAGTCGGAGATGAAACGGAAGCAAAAGTTGAACAACCGACAGGTGCCGAGCTCGAAGAACGAAGTTTTCAAACAGATGACTTGACGACGAACATCGCAGACGAACGGTTTTTGAATGTTCAGTTTACGATTGTCACGGATGATGTGAAAACGAAGGAAGAGTTAGAACTACGTAAGTTTCAAATCAACAACATCATTCTTGGTGATTTAGCATCGATGAAAAAGCAGGACTTGGATTCAAAACAAGATATGGCAAAGCTTGAAGAAAAATTACGTGGTCAATTCAAAAAACTTCTTCAAGAAGGCGATGTTCAACGCGTCTATACGACGAAAAAAATCATCCAGTGAGGTGGCAGCATGAGCGAAGTATTATCACAACATGAAATTGACGCCTTGCTATCAGCCATTTCGAGCGGAGATATGGAAGTCGAGGAGATACGAAGTCAAGAAGAGGAACGGCGTGTCAAAGTGTATGATTTCAAACGGGCACTTCGTTTCTCAAAAGATCAAATGCGGAACTTGACTCGAATTCATGAGCAATTCGCACGTGTACTGACAACACACTTTTCAGCGCAGCTGAGAACGTACGTCCAGTTCACGGTCAATACGGTCGAACAGTTGCCATACGATGAATTCATCCATTCCATTCCGAACATGACCTTAATCAATCTAGTTAACCTGAAACCGCTCGATGGTAAAGTTATCTTTGAAGTCAACCCGAACATCGCCTATGCAATGCTCGATCGTCTCCTCGGTGGTCCTGGCGAAGGGATGAATAAGATTGAAAATTTGACTGAAATCGAGACACGCATTTTGACACAATTGTTTAAGCGGGCATTCGTACAATATGGCGAAGCTTGGGAGTCAATCACAGAACTAGAAGCAGAGTATGACGATTTAGAAATCAATCCGCAATTCCTTCAACTCGTTTCGCCGAATGAGACGGTAATCCTCGTCTCGATTTATGTGACGGTTGGAGAAGTCAGTGGGACGCTCAATGTCTGTCTTCCGTTCGTCACACTCGAACCGATCATTCCGAAGCTATCGAGTCATTTTTGGATGCAACAAGAAAAACGTAAAGCGGTCGATAACCAAGAATCTGAACAGATGCAAACTCAGTTGATGGGGTCAATCGTCGATTTAAAAGCTGTGCTCGGCCAAACGGAATTGTCGTTTGGAGAATTGTTACACCTCGAGGTAGGCGACTGCCTGTCCCTGAAGACACGTACATCCGACCCGGTTGAATTGTTTGTTGATGATCGGAAAATGTTCAAAGCGCGACCTGGTCTGAATGGGAAGCATCTCGCTTTACAAGTCATACAACGAATTGAGGAGGAATAACATGAGCGATATGCTTTCGCAAGATGAAATCGATGCGTTATTACGCGGGACCCCGTCGGACGACGAGCCGACTGATACAAGTTCGGATGATGGATTAGAAGAATTAGACGAGATGGAAATTGATGCCTTAGGTGAAGTAGGAAATATTTCACTCGGGAATTCAGCAACAGCGTTATCTGCATTACTCAACCAAAAGGTCGAGATCACGACGCCACATGTGCGGATGATCACGATGGACGAATTACGCAGTCGCTATCCGATTCCGCACGTTGCTTTGCGCGTCGGGTACACAGAAGGCTTCAAAGGTGAAAACGTCTTAATCTTGACGCAACGTGACGCATCTGTCATCGCGAACTTGATGATGGGCGGCGACGGGATGGTCGAGGAAAACCATGAAATGGAGCCAATCGCCCTTTCTGCCGTTCAAGAAGCGATGAACCAAATGATGGGAGCAGCGGCGACGTCGATGTCAACGGTCTTCTCGATGCGAATCGATATTTCGCCACCAGCCGTTGAAATTTTCGACTTTTCGCAAGAGAAAAGTATTGTCGACAGCTTTTCTTTATGGGAAAGCATGGTCATCATCGAATTCGATTTAAAAATCGGGACGTTGATCGATTCGAAAATCGTTCAGCTTGCACCACTCGAATTTTCAAAGCAGTTGATTCAGAAATTATTCAGCGCAAGTACGACGACGACTGAAGAAGCAAAAGGTGCGACGCATGAACCGGTTCAACCGTCGCCACAAGTAGCACCGCAACAAACGCAACAAACGCAACAAATGCCACAGCAGGAACAACGTTATGAAACGCCTGTTGCACCGAAGAAGGAACCGGTAGGTGTCAGCCCGGTCCAGTTTGGTCAATTTGAAGAAGTGCAACAAGAAGGCGTACCGGGTAACATCGGGATGTTGTATGATGTACCACTGAATGTAACCGTCGAACTCGGCAGAACACGTCGCTCTGTACGCGACATATTGGAATTGACACAAGGTTCAATCATCGAACTCGATAAGTTGGCTGGAGAGCCGGTTGATGTTTTTGTCAACAATACATTGATTGCGACAGGTGAAGTCGTAGTCATTGAAGAAAACTTTGGAGTACGAATTACAGAAATCGTAAATACAAAAGAACGTCTTCGGATGTTCTAAGGAGGAAATAAGATGAGTGCAAAAGTATTGATCGTAGATGATGCAGCTTTCATGCGAATGATGATTAAGGAAATTTTATCGAAGAATGGGTATGACGTCGTCGGTGAAGCAGAAAATGGTCGCGAAGCCGTAGCGAAATACAAAGAATTAACACCGGATCTCGTCACGCTCGATATCACGATGCCAGAAATGGACGGCATTTCAGCACTAAAAGAAATCAAAGCCTTTAACCCAGCAGCAAAAGTCATCATGTGTTCGGCAATGGGACAACAGTCGATGGTTATCGATGCGATTCAAGCCGGTGCAAAAGACTTCATCGTTAAACCGTTCCAAGCAGACCGTGTGCTTGAAGCCGTTTCGAAAACTGTTTCGTCATGAAAAGACTGACCTTTTTGACCTGTCTCCTGTTGTTCCTGCTCTCAGCACAAGTTGGGGCAGAAACAGTGGAAGAGAATTTGAATCCATCTAAGAAGAGTGAACCAACAACTCAACAGGTCGATGGGTCGTCGACGATTGTGACGGTCATTAAAGTCATCGTCACGCTCGTGGTCTTAATCGGGGGATTTCTCCTGGCTGTCCGATTGATCAATGATCGGACGCGAGGTGTCCGCCAATCCAATCAACTTTCCCATCTCGGAGGTGTGCCGCTCGGAAAAGATCGATCGGTGCAACTCGTACGCGTCCACGATAAAGTTTACGTCGTCGGTGTCGGGCAAAACATTGAGCTACTCGACACGCTCGAAGCGGATACGGAATGGTCGACTGAAGAGATGCATGACATGAAACAGTCGACGAGCGAATCGCCTTTCTTGGAGTCGTTCAAGCAACAACTTGATCAATTCCAGAAGAAACGAGGTCGTTCATGACAACGATTGAAAGTCTGATTTCTTTAGACACACCATCAGGAACAGCGACATCAGTTAAGTTACTTGTCTTGTTGACTTTATTATCCTTAGCACCCTCGTTATTGATTTTGATGACATGTTTTACGCGCGTTGTCGTCGTCTTATCCTTTGTACGTTCGGCGCTCGGGACACAACAGACACCACCGAACCAGTTGCTAGTCGGTCTTGCCTTATTCATTACATTATTCGTCATGTCACCGGTGCTGACGGAACTCAACACGACGGCACTTCAACCATACATGGGTGAAAAAATTAGTCAGGACGAAGCGTTTGATCGAGCAGGTGGAACGATGAAACGTTTTATGTCAAAACATACACGTACCAATGACTTAGAATTATTTTTGAAGTATGGAAATTACGACAAGCCGGAAAAAGTCGAAGACATTCCGCTTGTCGCGTTAGTTCCTGCTTATGCCATCAGTGAGTTGAAAACGGCTTTTCAGATTGGGTTCATGATTTTCATTCCATTTCTCGTCATCGACATGGTCGTCTCAAGTGTGTTGATGTCGATGGGGATGATGATGTTACCGCCTGTCATGATTGCTTTACCGTTTAAATTATTACTATTCATCCTCGTCGATGGTTGGCATTTAATTGTCGAGTCATTGCTTGTCAGCATGAAGTAGGGAGGAACGATATGACGCAGGAAATGATTATTCAACTAGCGAGTTCGGCCGTCTGGACCTTGTTAAAGGTATCGGCACCGCTCTTGCTCGTCTCACTCGTTGTTGGTCTGCTCGTCAGTATTTTACAAGCGACGACACAAATTCAAGAGCAGACCCTCTCGTTCGTCCCGAAAATCGTTGCTGTATTTTTAGCACTCGTCTTTTTCGGACCATGGATCATGGAAGAATTAAAAACGTTTACGATTGAAATCTTTAAACAGATTGCTGAGGTTTCAAGGAAATGACGTTATTGTCTTTTGTCAGCGTATTTTTACTCGTATTTGGTCGCATCGTCGGATTTTTGGTCGCGGCACCGTTGTTTTCATCAAAACAACTGCCGGCCCAACATAAATTAGCCTTAGCTGCCGGTCTTGCCTATTTTGCGAGCTATGCCGTCAAAACGACCGTTGAAGTCGATGATTTCAATTTTTTCTTTCGGATGGGTACGGAAGTCATTGTTGGATTATCGCTTGGCTTGTTAGCTAGCTTCCTTTTATTTGCCCCACAAATCGCCGGTTCCATCATCGATTTACAGATGGGACTCGCAATGGCATCAGCTTATGATCCGATGTTCGGTGGTCAATCACCAATCATTGGCCGGTTTTATTACATGTTGACACTACTCGTGTTACTTGCCTCCGACATGCATTTGATTTTACTCGATGGCATTTACACCAGTTTTCAAATCTTTCCACCCGGCAGTTCGATTGCAGTTTCAGGCGAGGCGGGTATGAGTCTTGTCGTTCGAGTCGTCGGTCTGGCGATGTTAACGGCACTTCAAATGGCGATGCCGCTCATCGTGTCCTTGTTCCTGGTCGATCTTGCACTTGGATTTTTAGCAAAGACAGCACCGCAATTCAATATTTTTGCGATTGGTTTTTCAGTCAAATTACTAATGGGCTATGCGATTTTATTTTTACTTGCCGGTTCGACGATTACCGGGATTTCAAAGTTCATTCCGCTACTGCAAGATGTTTTAGCGGATGCCATTCGATTACTGGGAGGTTGAGATGAATACATATCGTTTAAAACTCGACCTCCAGTACTTCGCTGGTGAAAAAACAGAGAAAGCCTCACCGCGTAAGCGGGATGATTCGAGAAAAAAAGGGCAAGTCGCAAAATCTGCTGATTTAACGAGTAGTTTAATGTTATTCGCGATGTTCCTCGTCTTGTTTTTCTTTGGACCGTTTCTCGGCAAACGTTTCGTCTTGGTTTTAGAAAATGGATTGAGTGCAAGGACCGTCCTTGTTTCAGTAGAGGAAGGGCGTGTCGAGCAGATATTAATTGAGATGTTAGGGCAAATGGCGATTCTCGTCGCCCCGTTTTTTTTAACGGCTGTCACCATCGGGATTTTAGGAAACTTCGTCCAGATTGGTGCTTTACTCAGTGCAGAATCGATTCAACCAAAGTTAGATCGAATCAATCCACTCCAAGGGGTCAAGCGCATCGTCAGTATGAAAGCACTGATCGAATTTTTAAAGTCTGTTTTTAAGTTACTTGTCATTGGGATGACGAGCGGGACGATCTTATGGAACAACAAGGTCGAAATCTCACGGTTGACGTCTGAGCCGATTGGAGATGCGTTAGCCATCATTGGTCATTTGACCTTTTTACTGGGTCTCTCGGTCAGCATCGCGTTGATTGCACTTGCCGTTTTAGATTTTGCCTATCAAAAGTTTGATTTCGAAAAATCGATTCGGATGAGTAAACAGGACTTAAAAGACGAACATAAGAACACGGAGGGTGACCCTCAAATCAAAGGTAAAATCAAACAGCAACAACGGGAGATGGCGATGCGGCGGATGATGCAAGAAATACCGAATGCAGACGTCGTCATTACGAACCCGACCCACTATGCAGTTGCCATTCAATACGATGATGGAAAACACACGGCACCAATCGTCGTCGCAAAAGGTGTGGATGCTGTCGCATTCCGTATTCGGGAGAAGGCGACAGCAGCTGACATCCCAATCATCGAAAACCGTCCGCTCGCGCGGGCCTTGTTCGCAAAATCAGAGATAGGTATGGCAGTGGATGAATCATTTTATCAGGCACTCGCTGAAACACTCGCCTTTGTCTACCAAATGAAACAAGCAAAATGAAAGGATGAAGCATCATGACTATTTCAACAAGAGATCTTTCCGTACTGCTAGGCGTCATCATGATCGTCTTCATGCTGGTCATTCCACTGCCAGGCTTTTTACTCGACTTTTTAATCATCATCAACATCTTGATTGCTTTGATGGTCTTACTCGTTTCGATGAATGCCAAAGAAGCATTGGAATTTTCAGTTTTCCCAACTTTATTGTTAATCGTCACCCTGTTTCGTCTCGCATTAAATGTCTCGACGACCCGCTCGATTCTCTCGAACGGGAATGGGGGCGAAGTGATTGAAGCATTTGGGAGCTTCGTCGTCGGCGGGAACGCACTCGTCGGGTTCGTCGTCTTCTTGATTCTCGTCTTGATCCAGTTTCTCGTCATTACAAAGGGGTCGGAACGGGTTTCGGAAGTATCGGCCCGATTTACACTGGATGCGATGCCAGGGAAACAGATGGCGATTGATGCCGATTTGAACTCTGGCATGATTGATGAACTCCAGGCACGGACACGCCGGCAAAAAATTCAATCCGAAGCCGACTTTTACGGGGCGATGGATGGGGCGTCAAAGTTTGTAAAAGGAGACGCAATCGCCGGCATCATCATCGTCATCATTAACTTGATTTTCGGGATGGTCATCGGAGTCGTCCAACAAGGGTTACCGATGACAGAATCAATCAACTTATATACGCTCTTGACAGTCGGAGATGGATTAGTCAGTCAGATTCCAGCGCTGTTGATTTCTGTCGCAACCGGGATTATCGTCACACGCTCGACGTCGGACGGCAATCTAGGTGAAGACATCATCGGTCAGTTAACGCGGACGCCATTGCTCGTCATGATTGGTGCAGGCGCGATTTTCCTACTCGGTCTGTTCACGGCGATTCCAGACTATGTGACAATTCCTGTCGCAGCAGCAGCCGGCTTCTTTGCTTGGCAAATGAGACGGACGCCAAAAGCGACCACGGAAGAAGTCGCCGTCGAAGAAGAATCGACGGAAAACCTACGCTCAAGTGAATCGGTCATTTCGCTTTTAAATGTCGATACGATTGAGTTTGAATTCGGTTATGGATTGATTCCACTTGCTGACGAAGCACAAGGTGGCGATTTACTCGACCGTGTCGTCATGATTCGTCGCCAGTTAGCATTGGAACTTGGTTTCGTCCTCCCGACCGTTCGGATTCGCGACCACTTACAACTCCCGCCGAATCATTATCGGATTAAGATTCGCGGCAGTGAGATGGCGACGGGAGAACTCTTGCTCGATCATTATTTAGCAATGAGTCCCGGAGTCGATGATCCTGAAATCCAAGGCATCGAAACGGTCGAACCAGCATTTGGAATGCCGGCGCTTTGGATTGATGAAAAGACGAGAAGTCGGGCAGAAATGTCTGGTTATACGGTCGTCGATCCACCATCGGTCGTCGCAACGCATTTAACGGAGCTGCTTAAAAAACATGCTGCAGACTTGCTGGGACGAGAAGAGACGAAGCAACTCGTTGATCACTTGAAAGAAACACATCCAATTTTAGTCGATGAAGTCACGCCGCAACTCTTAACGATTGGAGAACTGCAAAAAGTCTTCGTTCAATTACTAAAAGAAAAAATATCGATTCGCAATTTGCCATTGATTTTTGAAACACTAGCTGATTATGCGGCCGTGACGAAAGATAGCGAATTGCTTGCTGAATACGTCCGCCAAGCCTTATCACGGCAAATTACGGAACAGGTGCTGCAAGGGGATGTCTTACACGTCGTGACAGTATCGAGTGAAATGGAAATCGATATTCAGTCCGCGATTCAAAAAACAGAGTTCGGAAATTATCTTGCGCTTGACCCGGAAAAAGCGACACGGTTCATCGAGTCGTTTAATGAACTGTCGTCAGAGTTCGAACGTTACGGAGTACAACCGATCATCTTGGCTTCACCAAGCATTCGGATGTTTGTTCGTCAGTTGACGGAGCGCTATTTCCCAGATGTACCTGTCCTGTCATACAACGAATTAATTCCGACGATTGAAGTCAAGAGCATTGGGGTGATTTAACACATGATGGTTAAAAAAATTATTGCAAATTCAGTCAGTGAAGCAATGGAACTTGTCAAACGTGATTTAGGCGAAGAGGCGATTATTTTAAACACACGACATATCAAAGTGGGTGGACTCTTCGGATTGTTTGCACAAAAAAAGGTCGAACTCGTTGCTTCTGTTGACGAACATCCAATCATTCATGAAAAAGATGTCCAGCAACCGGCTCCTAAACGGACCCCGCAGCTTAAGAAAACGATTGAAATGCCAGTCCCGAAAATCATTTCGTTTTCCTCTCGACGTTTACCGGAAGAGTTAGGGGCATATGAAGCGATTTTGTCCGAACCGGCTTTACAGGCACGGGTGGAGCAATTGCACGACGTTTTGTTATCGACGTATTACAAAACAGACGATCTTGAACAAGTTCAACAAGCGTTCGCCCAAACGATTGAACATGAGTTACAAGTAACGACCGTGACATCACGTTACGTGATGTTGACAGGACCGACAGGGGTCGGCAAGACGACGACAATCGCTAAACTTGCTGCTTACTACCGATTGACGGAAGGTAAGGCGGTTGGATTGATTACAACGGATACGTACCGGATTTCGGCAATCGAACAGTTGCAAACCTATGCTGAAATCATCGATGTTCCGCTACATATCGCCTACGATTTAGCAGAGTTTGAACGAGCGAAAGAACAATTAGCAGATTGTGACATCGTTTTGATTGATACAGCTGGACGGAACTTCTTGGACGCAGGTTATATCACACAGCTTGAATCACGTCATGATTTTTCAAATACGGATGTTTTTCTTGTTTTAAGCTTAACGGCAAAATACCGGGACTTAGAGCAGATTAGACGACGTTTTGAACAAGTTCCACTCAACGGGTTTATCTTTACGAAAGCAGATGAAACGACGGAGTTTTGGTCCATCTACGGTCTAGCCGTGGAAGCGAAGCTGCCGGTGCTCTGCATCACGACGGGTCAAGAAGTACCAGAAGATATCACGTGGGTCGATCAATCCGACATGTCTCGAATGATTGTAGAAAGAGGGGGCAGGTGATGCGAGATGATCAAGCGCGTGTCTTACGTTCAAAAGTGTCAGTCAAAGAAACAAAAACGATTGCGATCGTCAGTGGTAAAGGGGGCGTTGGAAAAACGAATGTCGCCGTAAACTTGGGTGTCGCCTTATCGCTTCAAGAAAAACGTGTCCTCATCATCGATCTTGATATCGGGATGGCGAACGTCGGGGTGCTGTTAGGAAAATCATCGAAGACGTCGCTCATGGATTGTGTCAAGCGTCGTGAATCCTTGGCAGATGCAGTGGTTGAAGTTTCACCAACCTTACATTTCATCCATGGTGGAAGTGGTTTTACTGAATTAACGAATTTAACGGATCCGGATGTTGCGTTCATGATGAAAGAATTTCGTTTTTTCTATGAATACGACTTTGTCATCCTCGACCTGGGTGCTGGAGCAACACACCAGACATTCGATTTCATTAGTAGTGCCGATGAAGCCTGGCTCGTTGTTACACCAGAGCCAACATCGATCATGGATGGTTATGCGTTCGTTAAATTGTCGCACCATCATGCAACGGAGTTACCGATCGGGGTCATCGTCAATCGTGCTATGAACGGTGAAGAGGCACTCGAAACATTTGATCGTCTCGAACTGGTCAGTAAACAATTTTTGAACAAACCTTTACGATTCGCTGGGTTTTTACCAGATGACCCAACAGTCGTCAGAGCCGTCAAAGCACAAAAACCGTTCTATCTTTTTGATCGGACGAGTGATGTTAGCTGGCGACTCGATCATATTACCACCGCATTAACAGGTCTTCGCGTGCAGGAACGGAAATTTTTAGATCGATTGGTAAGTCGCTTGAAAAATCGAAACAATCGTGTGCGCTAATCATGAAGGAGGGTATCACCAATGGATTTAAATGAATATTTAGGATTGTTTCTAGACGAATCGATTGAACATTTGCAAGCTATCAATTCAAGTCTGCTCATTTTTGAACAGCGTCTCGATGATGAAGCCGTCATCGATCAGATTTTCCGCTCTGCCCATACATTAAAAGGAATGTCCGGTACGATGGGGTACGATGCCATCGCGGATTTAACACACGAAATGGAGAGTGCGCTTGACTTAGTGCGCTCAAAGACGCAACCTGCTACACCAGAGCTGATTGATGTTTTGTTCATCGCGGCGGAACAACTCGAAACGATGGTTGAGGACATCAGTCAAGGTGGAACCGGAAAGCTCGACGTGAAAGAAACGGTCGTACGATTAAAACGATTCATTCAAGCAGAAGAAACTGCTGTAGAGACGACTGAAGAAGCGACGGCTGTGGCGACGAAACGTAATTTTGAATGTGATGTCTATTCAGAGTCTGTCGTTAAACAATCGATTGCGTCCGGTTACCATGCATACGTCATCACGGTCGAACTATCGGCAGATGTCATTTTAAAAGCGGCGCGTGTCTACATGGTGTTCGACCGTCTTCAAAGTCTAGGCGATGTCATCCTTTCGAATCCGACTTCAGATGAATTAGAGCAAGAACAATTCGAAACAAGCTTCGATGTCTTGTTCGTCACGATGAAATCAGAGGAAGAAGTGACTGAAGGCATCCAGTCAGTGTCGGAAGTGGCACACGTCTCGATTCAGCCTTTTGAAACAACGATAGAAGCCGAAGTTGCGACATCCACGTTAGTTGAACCTAAATCAACAGTCGAGTCAGAAACGAAAGTCGTCAGCGAAACAACAGACGTAACAGCACCGGTCGCCTCGAAAACGATTCGTGTCAACTTGGAACGAATTGACCGTTTGATGAACTTATTCGAAGAATTCATCATTGATCGTGGTCGTTTAGAACGAATTGCTGCCGAAGTCGGTTCATCTGAATTGACGGAAACCGTCGAACGCATTAAACGCGGCACGAATGAATTACAATCGCTGGTCTTGACGTTACGCATGATGCCGATTGAACAGGTCTTCAATCGTTTCCCACGGATGGTCCGATCGGTTTCAAAAGATGTCGGTAAAAATATTAAATTGCATATCACGGGTGCAGAGACGGAGCTTGATCGAACAGTGATTGACGAGATTGGTGATCCCCTCGTTCACTTAATCCGTAATGCCGTCGATCATGGCATTGAAAGCAAGACGGATCGAATTTTAGCCGGGAAACCAGTCGAAGGCAATCTGTCGTTACGTGCTTATCATTCTGGAAACCGGGTCTTCATTGAGATTGAAGATGACGGGGCAGGAATCAACCATGAGCGGGTCACACGGATTGCGATTGAGAAAGAGTTGCTAACGGAAGAAGAAGCTGCTGTCTTAACACCGGAAGAAGCGTCGATGCTACTATTTGCACCAGGCTTCTCAACGGCAGAAACAGTAACCGATTTGTCGGGACGTGGCGTAGGTCTTGACGTCGTCAAATCGAAGATTGAGTCGCTCGGTGGCGAAGTTTTCGTCGAGACGAAACGTGGCGAAGGGACAATCTTTAGAATCAGTCTTCCATTGACGCTCTCAATCATTTCCGCGATGCTTGTTGAGCTCGGTCAAGAAACGTATGCGATTCCGCTGACGGCAATCATCGAAACGACATCGCTTCGACAAGATGCCATCTTACAAGCGCATCGTGAAAAGGTGTTTGATTTCCGTGGACAACTCGTTCCATTGATTTCGTTGAATGAAGTGTATGGTCTTCCACAAGTAGAAGCAGAAGCCTACTCAGTTGTCGTCGTTCGAAGTGGTGAAAAATTAGCCGGATTGATGGTCACTGAATTAATTGGTCAACAGGAAATCGTCATGAAGCCGCTCGGAAGTTATTTAGAAGGAATTCGCGCGATTTCTGGCGCGACGATTCTTGGGGACGGCCAAGTCGCGTTAATCATCGATAGCAATGCACTGCTACGAAAGTGAGGGAATAGATAATGGAACAAAAATGGGTCGTTTTTCAACTGGAACAAAATGCTTACGGGATTGATGTTCAATCGGTCCGCTCCATCGAACGCGTGATTCCGATTACACGAATCCCGAACGCTGCACCTTACGTAAAAGGCGTCATCAATTTGCGCGGGGTCGTGACACCGGTGATTGACTTACGGACACGTCTTGGTTTTGAGGAAATCGAAGGAACGGAAGAAACACGAATCATCATCGCGACGCTCGAACATGGAGATGCCGGGTTCATCGTCGATCGGGCGAATGAAGTCGTCGAAGCAATCGATGTCCGGATTGAACCGTTGACTGATCAAAAACAAGAAGAAACCAATTATTTGACAGCAATCGCTAAAGGGGAAGATCAATTGTTCTCCTTACTTGAGCCGAACCGTTTATTCGAGGACATCGTTCATGCTTAATCGGATGGAACAGGACATTTTCAAGGAAGTCGGAAACATCGGGGCAGCGCATGCAGCTACGGCATTATCGACACTTCTTGGACAGCCTGTTGAAATTGAAGTACCGTCAGCAGAACTCGAACACTTTTCGACGATTATTGATCGTGTAGGCGGAGCGGAAGCTTACACTGCCGGAGCCTTACTTCGCTTTACAGGAGATATCAAGGCGTCTCTACTCTTTTTGATGCCGCTCCAAGATGCGGAAAAACTGATTTCTCAGTTGATGCAACAGCCGTTTCAGTTTTTTTCGGAACATCATGCGATCGGTGTTTCCGCTTGGGAAGAAATCGGCAATATCTTAATCGGCGCTTACGCTCGCGCGATTTCTGACTGGCTGGATTTATCCGTTCATGTGACGGTTCCTGCCTCCGCTTTTGATATGGTTGGAGCAATTTTGGAAGTTGCCTTACTTGAGTCGACAAAATTTGGTAACATGGCAGTATACATCGATACGCGTCTTTCAAGTTTAGGCAACGACTTAAACGGTCATTTATTATTATTGCCAGAAGCAGATGCTTTTGCAGCGGTCTTTCAACGATTGGGTGTGGAAGTTGATGGATGAAGTCATTCGGATTGGAATAGCGGAATATGCCGTTAGTCGAAAACCGGTCGTCCTTCGTACTGCAGGATTAGGTTCCTGTGTCGGCGTCATCATTTATGATCAAGAACGTGGTCTATCGAGCATGGCACATGTCATGCTCCCAGACTCGGCAATCAGTCGCGATATCACCGTTGAAGTCGGGAAATTCGCAGATACTGCAGTAACTGAGCTTGTAAAGCGCTTACGACAAGGTGGCGCGATTCGGTTACGGGCAAAGATTGCCGGGGGAGCGCAAATGTTTCAATTCAAATATGAACATGAATCGATGCGTATCGGTGAACGGAACATCGCTGCTGTTAAAGCAGCATTGCAACAAGCGAAAATCCCACTCGTCGCGGAAGATGTTGGTGGAACGAACGGTCGGACGATCGAGTTCCATTCAAGCTCTGGTCGTCTCGTCATTCGGACGGTCAACGTCGGAACGCTGGAAATTTAGAGGAGGAATGGTCATGCGTGAGGAACTACAACAACTTTGGGATAAATGGCTATCGACGCGCGATATAGCGGTAGCTGACCTATTACTTCTGAATTATGAACCTCTAGTTCAATACCACGTTCAACGTCTTAGTGCGACACTTCCGAAAAGTGTCGATCGTGATGAGTTAAAAAGTCTAGGTATGATGGGTCTTTACGACGCACTGCAAAAGTTCGATCAAAATCATAACAATAAATTCGATACATACGCGGCCTTTCGAATTCGTGGAGCCATTTTAGATGGATTAAGAAAAATTGACTGGCTGCCACGCTCTTTGCGTGAAAAATCGAAACGTGTCGAGGCGGCCGTCGAAATTCTCGAGCAGAGCTTACAACGGACGCCGACGCTTGATGAAGTATCGTCCATCGTCGAAATGAGTCCGGACGAAGTCAAGACGGCGCTTGCAGAAAGTTACTTTGCGAATGTCCTCTCGATCGACGAGGCGGTGACGCTCCAAGATGAGGGAAAAGCAATGGCTGTATCGTATCTCGACCCGGAAGCAGCGACGCCGGAAGATACGTTACTGATGCGTGAATTGATTTCGAAGCTTGCAGAAGAAGTCGAGCAACTATCGGAAAAAGAGCAATATGTTGTGTCCCTTTTCTACTTTGAAGAACTGACGTTAACGGAAATCGGAGAAGTGCTAGGATTGTCGACTTCACGAATCTCACAAATCCACTCGAAGGCGTTACGTAAATTAAAGCAAGCGCTAGGAAGTGCCTATTTGTCTGATCGTGTCGCGATGTGAAAGGAACTACTATGACAATTTTTTATATTTTACTGGCGGCGGTCGTTAGTTATGGTCTGTTGCTTCTATTTAAACAACAAGCATTGCTAAAAGATCGTGTGACTGATCTTGAACGTCAAAAACAAGAGACGGAAGAAATCTTGCTTCGCTTCATGGAACAAGTGAACGGATTGGCAGAACGCGAGGAGCAACCGACTGCTGAGGCTGCTCCTACCCAGTCCTCATATGAAACGGTCGTCAGTCCTGATGTAACAGAACTCCCACAGTTCGAACAGGCGCAGGAAGAATCGGCTGAATCCGTTCAGCCAGTACTGACAGATGTGAAAGATCAACTTGCGGCAGGGGCCGATCTGGATCAACTCGCGCGTTCTTTAAATCGAGGAACGGGTGAAGTGGCATTGATTGCGAAACTTTCTTCAAAAACGAAGGTTGCCCGACGGTAAAGTTTATGCTATATTAGTCTACGGTGTTAATTACGCACGCATGTATCGCCGGCTGCGGTGCCTTTAATAGGTTAGCTGGGACAACGATCATCGCGGAGGACATCCAAAACCCAAAAGGAGGAATTCATCATGGCAGTAATCTCGATGAAACAATTGTTAGAAGCTGGTGTACACTTCGGTCACCAAACACGCCGTTGGAACCCAAAAATGGCAAAATACATCTTCACAGAACGTAACGGAATCTACATCATTGACCTACAAAAAACGGTTAAAAAAGTAGACGAAGCTTACAACTTCATCCGTGAAGTAGCGTCTGAAGGCGGAAACGTTCTTTTCGTTGGTACGAAAAAACAAGCTCAAGACACTGTGAAAGAAGAAGCGATCCGTGCTGGTCAATACTTCATCAACGAACGTTGGTTAGGTGGAACACTCACGAACTTCTCTACAATCAAAAAACGGATTAACCGTTTGAAACAACTCGAAAAAATGGAAGAGAACGGTACGTTCGAAGTTCTTCCTAAAAAAGAAGTCATCATTCTTAAAAAAGAAATGACTCGTCTTGAGAAATTCCTCGGCGGTATCAAAGATATGCCAGGCGTTCCAGATGCACTCTTCATCGTTGACCCACGCAAAGAGCGTATCGCGATTGCAGAAGCACACAAACTCAACATCCCAATCGTTGCGATCGTTGATACTAACTGTGATCCAGACGAAATCGACTACGTCATCCCAGCGAACGACGATGCGATCCGTGCAGTCAAATTGCTCACTGGTAAAATGGCTGACGCAATCCTCGAAGTTAAACAAGGCGAAGATAACGTAGCACCTGAAACTACTGAAGAAGTAGTAGCAGACGCTGAGTAATTCGTGATGCCAGGTGATAAAGGGAATTGACCTTTTATCACCTTTTTTTTGAAAATAAGGACGTTATAAGGAGGAATATCGAATGGCTATTACAGCAGCAATGGTAAAAGAACTTCGTGAAAAAACAGGTGCAGGTATGCTCGACTGCAAAAAAGCGCTCGTTGAAACGGATGGGGATATGAACGCGGCAGTTGATTTCTTGCGTGAAAAAGGGATCGCAAAAGCAGCAGCTAAAGGCGATCGTATCGCAGCAGAAGGTTTGACAGCAGTCGCAGTTGACGGAAACAAAGCAGCACTCGTCGAAATCAACTCAGAAACAGACTTCGTTGCAAAAAACGAACGTTTCCAATCACTCGTTCAAAACATCGCGGATGCAGTTCTCCGTAACGGTTCTGAAACGGCTGAAGCAGCTCTTGCTTCTGAATACGAAGCGGGTAAAACAATCGAAACGTATATTTCTGAAGAAGCTTCTACAATCGGAGAGAAAATTTCACTCCGCCGTGTAGCACTCTTCACGAAAGAAGACAACGCAGCGTTCGGTTCTTACCTCCACATGGGTGGACGTATCGGTTCTGTCGTCGTCATCGAAGGAACAACAGACGAAGCAGTTGCAAAAGATGTTTCGATGCACATCGCAGCGGCACGCCCACTTTACGTCGATCGTTCTTCTGTAACAGAAGAAGAAAAAGCACGTGAAGAAAAAGTCTTGACAGAGCAAGCAATCAACGAAGGCAAACCTGCTAACATCGTTGAAAAAATGATTGCTGGACGTATGAACAAGTACTTCGAGGAAATTTGCCTCGTCGACCAAACATTCGTTAAAGACCCAGACTTCAAAGTTGGTAAATACGTAGAATCTAAAGGCGGAAAAGTCGTTTCATTCGTACGCTTCGAAGTTGGAGAAGGTATGGAAAAACGTGAAGAAAACTTCGCTGAAGAAGTTATGAACCAACTTAAAAAATAAGAATCAGGATTTCCTGATGACAAGAGAAGGAACACGTATGCTTCAATCCACTTTCGTGTGGAAGTGGTTCGTGTTCCTTTTTTACGGAATTTAGCAAGGAGGACGTAGTCATGCAACCGAAATATAACCGGATTGTGTTAAAATTGAGCGGAGAAGCGCTCGCAGGTGATCAAGGGTTCGGAATCAACCCCGCAATCGTCAATTCAATTTCTCAACAGATTCGCGAATTGGTAGAATTGAATGTACAAGTTGCCGTTGTTGTAGGTGCAGGTAACATTTGGCGTGGTAAAACAGGGGCAGAACTTGGAATGGACCGGGCAAATGCCGATTATATGGGGATGCTTGCGACGGTCATGAACTCGCTCGCATTACAAGATAGCTTAGAGTCAGTAGGCGTTGAAACGCGCGTTCAGACTTCAATCGAAATGCGACAAGTTGCTGAACCGTACATTCGTCGTCGTGCGATGCGTCACTTAGAAAAAGGTCGGGTCGTCATTTTTGCGGCCGGAACGGGAAATCCGTACTTCTCGACAGATACGACAGCAGCGCTTCGTGCCGCTGAAATTGAAGCTGAAGTCATCTTGATGGCGAAAAACAATGTCGATGGTGTGTATTCGGCCGATCCGAACGTAGATCCGGATGCGAAAAAATTCGAGACATTGTCTTACCTCGATGTATTAAAAGACGGCTTGCAAGTCATGGATTCGACTGCAACGTCACTCTGCATGGATAATGATATTCCGCTCATCGTTTTCTCATTGATGGAAGAAGGAAATATTAAACGCGTCGTCGTTGGCGACGAAATTGGAACACTCGTAAGGGGGAAATAATATGTCACAGCAAATCATGAAACAAGCCGAAGATCGGATGGAAAAAGCGCATCTTTCACTTAAAAAAGAACTTGCGACACTCCGTGCGGGTCGTGCGAACGTTGCAATCCTTGATCCTGTTCATGTCGATTACTACGGTTCACCGACACCACTTAATCAAGTCGCGAACGTGAATACACCGGAAGCGCGCCTCATCTTAATCACACCTTGGGATAAATCGATGGTTACAGAAATCGAAAAAGCAATCCAACGTGCAGATTTAGGATTAGCCCCATCTTCAGATGGTACGGTCATTCGCTTAGCGATTCCGCCACTTACGGAAGATCGCCGAAAAGAACTTGTTAAGCTCGTCAAGAAGTATACGGAAGAAGGAAAAGTTGCATTACGTAACATTCGCCGTGATACGAACGAGCAACTGAAAAAAGAAGAAAAAGATGGAGCGCTAACAGAGGATGACTTACGTGGTTATACGGAAGATGTCCAAACATTGACGGATAAATTCGTCAAAGCGCTTGATCAAACAGCGACGGATAAAGAAAAAGAAATTATGGAAGTATGACGCGAATCGTCGTCATGTTGGGGACTCTTTGTCACACGAAGAGTCCCCTTCTTCTTATAAATGAATGAGGGGAGGAAGAAGTACATGTTTCAATGGTTAAACCAGACAAAAGAAGTGATCGAACAACACGTACCTGATCACATCGCGATCATCATGGATGGAAATGGACGTTGGGCAAAAAAACGAGGACTTCCCCGCATCATGGGGCATCGTGAAGGGATGAAATCAGTTCGCGAAGTCGTCCGTGTCGCTAATGAGTTAGGGGTAAAGAGTCTGACCTTATACGCTTTCTCGACTGAAAACTGGACGCGTCCTGAAGAAGAAGTCAGTTTCTTGATGAAGTTACCGGCTCAATTTTTAGAGTCGGATTTAAAAGACTTGAATGAACGCAATGTCAAAGTAGAAGTCGCTGGTGAAATATCGCGTTTACCCGTCTATACACGGGAGGCAGTTCAACAAGCGAAACAGGATACAGTTGACAATACTGGACTACGGTTAATTTTTGCATTAAATTATGGCGGGCGAGATGAAATCGTTCAAGTCATGCAAAAGATTGCTGAAAAAGTACAAGCCGGACAACTGCTTCCGACTGAGATTACAAATGAGGTCATCGAACACGAATTGATGACGGGTTCCATGACAGATGTCGATCTCGTCATACGAACGAGCGGAGAACAGCGGTTATCGAATTTCTTGTTATGGCAAGCAGCCTATGCGGAGTTTTACTTCACCGATGTCTTGTGGCCGGAATTTCGACGGGAACAATTTTTGACAGCAATCGAGGATTACAATCAACGGACACGCCGATTCGGCGGCGTCTGACTAAACGAGGACATAGCTTATGAAAACGCGTATTATTACAGGGATTTGGGCAGGTGCCATCTTTTTAGGGTTACTTTACTTGGGTGGTCTTCCATTTCTTGCCTTCATGGCAATCTTAACAGTGGTCGGTTATACAGAACTCGTCAAGATGAGACAACTGAGCTTTTCGTCGATTCCCGTTCTCTTGTTCGGGATTGGGACATTGCTTCCCTTCATTCGTGTCTATGAATTAACGAGTGAACAAACAGTGGTAAGCGGATTATCTCCACTTGCTTGGGGAATGCTGATTATTTTAGTCGGTCTATTTTGGACTGTATTTTCAAAAAATGTGTTCACGTTTGACGACGTGGCTTTTTTGCTACTAACGAGTGTTTATGTCGGTGTTGGTTTTGCATCGTTCGCGTTCATCCGTTTACTGGATAATGGCCTGACGCTATCGCTGTTAATCATTCTTTTGATTTGGTTCACAGATTCAGGTGCCTATTTTGTCGGGAAACGTTTCGGCAAAACAAAACTATGGCCGGCAATCAGTCCAAATAAGACGATTGAAGGGGCGGCAGGCGGAATTTTACTCGCGGTACTTCTTGGTGTGATTTTTGAAGCGATTACACCGACAATCGGGTATGCGGAAGTCGTTTTATTAGCACTGATCGTGGCTGTCGTCGGTCAACTGGGTGATCTCGTACAATCAGCATACAAACGACATTATGGCGTGAAAGATGCCGGAAGTTTACTTCCGGGGCACGGTGGGATTCTTGATCGTTTTGATAGCATGTTAATCGTCTTTACGGTATTGATCACACTCGGCATCTTCAGTTGAGGAGGAAGTTACATGAAGAAAGTCAGTATTATTGGGGGAACAGGTTCGATCGGGACACAGACGCTGGACGTCATTGCCGCCAATCCTGAACAGTTTCAACTCGTCAGTTTTGCGTTCGGGAAAAATATTGACGTTGCAGTTCCATGGTTGAATCGTTTACGTCCGATGCTTGTCTCCGTCATGGACGAAGTGACGCGCGGACAGTTGCAAAAGCTACTCGACTATCGTCCGACAATTTTGACGGGCGATCAAGGCTTGATTGACGTCGCAACAATGGAAGAAGCAGATATTGTCATCACGGCAGTCGTCGGTGCAGTCGGTCTCCGTCCGACGCTCGCAGCGATTGAAGCAGGAAAAACGATTGGTCTCGCGAATAAAGAAACCTTGGTTACTGCTGGACATCTTGTCATGAAAAAAGCACGTGAAAAAGGTGTTGCTATCTTACCTGTCGATAGTGAGCATGCAGCGATTTTCCAATGTTTGAATGGAGAACGACGTGAAGATGTCCGTCAAATTATTTTAACGGCATCTGGCGGTAGTTTCCGTGACATGACGCGCGATCAATTGGCAGATGTTACGGTCGAGCAAGCGCTGAATCATCCGAACTGGTCGATGGGGGCGAAAATTACGATTGATTCTGCAACGATGATGAATAAAGGGTTCGAAGTCATTGAAGCCCACTGGTTATTTGATGTTGCGTATGAAGAAATCGATGTCGTCATTCACCGAGAGTCAATCATTCACTCGATGGTCGAGTTCAATGATGGTGCCGTCATGGCACAGCTCGGTATGCCGGATATGCGTGAACCGATTCAATATGCCCTTACATATCCGTCCCGCCTTGAAATCAAAGGGGGAGAACGGTTAAACTTAAAAGAAATCGGACGCTTGAACTTTGCTGAAGCTTCATTTGAACGCTATCCCTTATTACGCCTCGCTTTTGAAGCGGGTAGTGCGGGGGGTTCGATGCCTTCAGTACTTAATGCCGCGAACGAACAAGCAGTTGACCGCTTTTTAAAAGGGGAAATCAGCTTTTTAGAAATCGAAGTGAGTGTTGAAGCTGCGTTACGGGCGCATGAACTGATCAACGATCCGTCTTTGGATCAAATTTTAGAGGCGGATCGCTGGGCACGTGCGTTTGTCGCGTCACTTTCACTCGCTAACTAAGGATGGGATAGCAATGACGACCTTTATTTCGATCGTATTGATGTTCGGTGTACTTGTTGCCGTACATGAATGGGGTCATCTCGTAATGGCGAAGCGCGCTGGAATCCTTTGCCGGGAGTTCGCGATCGGCTTTGGACCGAAAATCTTCTCGTTTTTCAAAAATGAGACATTGTATACGGTTCGCCTCTTGCCAATTGGCGGATATGTTAAGATGGCTGGCGAAGAACCAGAGTTCGTTGAAGTCAAACCTGGTCAGGCTGTTGGCTTAGGCATGAACGAGGGCCTTGTCGACGCGATCTATTTAGATGCAAGCCATCCGAAGGCAGACCAAGTCGTGACGGTCGAACGGATTGATTTATTGCACAAGTTAGAGCTCGTTGGGTTACAAGACGAAGTCTCGACACGATACGATATTTCAAAAACCGCCTTCCTCGTCGAAGGGCAGACACGAACACAAATTGCGCCGTACGACCGGACATTTGGTTCGAAATCCGTTTTTAAACGGGTACTTGCGATTGCTGCCGGACCAGCGATGAACTTTGTTCTCGCCTTCATCATCTTATTTGGATTAGCGTTGTACAACGGTTCTCCAACAGGTGAAAGTGTCATCGGGACCGTTCAAAAAGATTCGCCGGCGGACCAAGCAGGACTCGTCGAAGGCGACCGGATTGTTTCCGTCAACGGAGACGAGACGACAAAATGGGAAGACCTTCGTGCTGGATTCCAAGATGAAGCTGGAAAAGAAACGACCGTCGTCTATGAGCGGGATGGTCAAGAAACAACAACACAAATCACGCCGAAAATTCAACAACAAGGCGATCAAAAAGTCGGAATCATCGGTGTGACGAATGAGACGGAAAAGTCGTTCGGGACGGCACTCGAAACGGGTGTAACGGAAACATGGCGGATGTCGACGTTAATTGTCGGCGCAGTTGGTGACTTAGTGACGGGGGGCGTTGGTGTCGATCAACTATCAGGTCCTGTCGGAATCGTCAAGATGACGGACCAGGTAGCGGACAGCGGATTTTCGATGCTCTTGACGTGGACAGCTCTATTGTCCGTCAACTTAGCGGTCTTTAACCTATTACCACTACCCGCGCTTGACGGTGGTCGATTACTCTTCCTCTTCCTCGAAGCGTTACGCGGCAAACCGGTCGACCCGCAAAAAGAAGGGCTCGTGCACTTCGTTGGATTTGCACTGCTCATGCTCTTGATGCTCGTCGTCACATGGAATGACATCCAGAAGTTCTTTTAATCTTTCAATCAAAGGGGTTCACGACTCATTATGAAACAATCGAAAATGTTTATGCCAACATTGCGTGAAGTACCATCAGACGCAGATGCTATTAGCCATCAACTATTATTACGTGCGGGTTTTGTCCGTCAAAATGCAGCAGGAATTTACTCATACTTGCCACTTGCGAAACGTGTCTTAGCGAAGATTGAGACGATCATTCGTGAAGAGATGGATGCGGCTGGGGCACAAGAGCTATTGATGCCAGCTATTCAACCGGCAGAGCTATGGGAAGAAACCGGGCGCTGGGACATTTACGGACCTGAATTGATGCGCTTGACAGACCGTCATGATCGACGGTTCGCGCTCGGTGCGACACATGAAGAATTAATTACGTCAATCGTTCGGGATGAGTTGAACTCGTACAAAAAATTACCGGTCAATCTGTTTCAGATTCAAATGAAGTATCGTGACGAACGTCGCCCACGGTTCGGTCTCTTGCGCGGACGTGAGTTCATCATGAAAGATGCGTATTCGTTCCATGCGACACAAGAAAGCCTGGATGACGAATACCAAAACATGTTTGAAACATACAATAAAATCTTTACGCGTGTCGGATTAGAGTTCCGCCCTGTCGTTGCCGATTCGGGTGCGATTGGTGGAAGTGGCACACATGAATTCCATGCACTTGCAGCAATCGGTGAAGATACGATTGTTTATTCCGATCAGTCGGATTACGCAGCAAACCTGGAGATGGCAGAAGCTGTTGACGCGTACGACGTACAAGGCAAAGCACCGGAAGCACTGGAAACCGTTAATACAGGAGAAGCGAAAACGATTGAAGCGGTAGGCGAGTTCCTGCAGGTACCGGCAACCGAATCAATCAAGACGGTCGTCTTCAAGACGGAACAAGGTCTCGTCATGGCCCTCGTCCGGGGTGATCACGAAGTCAATGACATTAAATTGAAAAACTACCTTGGTGCGCTTGATATCACGATGGCTTCTGATGAGGAAATCGAACAAGCACTGCATTCGAAACCGGGCACGCTCGGTCCGATTGGAGCAGACATGCAGGTCGTGGCGGATTATGCTGTCCGCGCTTTGACGAACGCAGTTTGTGGAGCGAATAAAGCGGAAACGCATTACATCCATGTAAATCCAAGTCGTGATTTCGAAGCGGAATATACAGATTTACGCTTCGTCGAAGAAGGCGATGCTTCACCAGACGGCGAGGGGCACGTCAAGTTCGCCCGCGGTATCGAAGTCGGACAAGTCTTCAAACTCGGGACACGCTACTCGCAAGGAATGGGTGCGACGTTCCTTGATGAAGGTGGAAAAGCGCAACCCCTTATCATGGGTTGTTACGGCATCGGTGTTTCACGGACACTTTCTGCCGTCGTCGAACAGCATTATGATGAGCGTGGTATCATTTGGCCGAAAGCGATTGCTCCGTATGATGTGCATTTGATTGCCGTCAATGGGAAAAACGCTGAGCAAATGGAAGTGGCAGAAAACGTCTACCGTCAACTGACGGCTGCTGGATTCTCTGTTCTGTTTGACGATCGGAAAGAACGGGCTGGCGTGAAATTCGCAGATGCTGATTTAGTTGGCTTACCTGTTCGAATCAACGTCGGGAAAAAAGCGGCAGACGGAATCGTTGAGCTGAAAGCACGCCGCGGCGGCGAAGCAGAAGAAATTGAACAAGGAAATCTCGTTCAGGCTGTTCGTTCGCTGTATGAAGGTTTAGAATAAGTAATGGGAACGGTCACTTAAAACGTTTAAGTGACTGTTTTCTTGTCTCACACCCATTCGCCCCTTGGGCAATCTGCAAGAGGAGGAGGAGTTGCTGTCACGGTGTGATGCGATAGGACAGCACAATTGCGAGTGGATACACAACAACGCATGTCGCTTTTAATGAGTGATTTAGATTTACCGACAGGAATTACTGAAGAATATTTTACGGGGGCTACCCTTGAGAAGCTCCGTGTCAATAAAAGCAATTCAACGTGGACGTTCCAAATTCGAATTCCGAAGATTTTGCCGCAAAACGTCTATCAGATGTTTTTCAGTCGTTTGACGAGTCGTTATCAACAATTTGCGGAAGTCAAATTAAACCTCGTTTCGGACGATCGTCCGGAAAGCAAACTTTTCATCGACTATTGGCCATACGTCGTTCAGGATTTAGCTGATGCGTCTGCAGCGATGCGGACCCAGCTCAGTCGTGTTTTGCCAGAGTTTAGGGAAAATAAACTCTTCATCCCTGTTCGGAGTGAACCGGAAGCTGGTTTTTTAAAGAATGATCTGTGTGGAGAGATGCAATTATTATACGGTGCCTATGGATTTCCGAAGTTTGTTTGTGAACCGATTGTCCAGATGGATCAATCGACACAAGAGGCGTTACGCAATCAAGTCAAACAAGAGGACATCGAGGAAGCGAAACGGATGCTCGAGCTTCAATTCAAACGTGAGCAGTCGCGCGATGATGATGAGGGACCGGTCGACATTCGGATCGGAAAACCGATTCAAGATGAAATCGTGCCGATTAAGACGATTCAAGATGAAGAACGTCGGATTGCGATTCGGGGACTTGTCTTCTCAGCAGAGAGCCGGGAATTACGAAGTGGAAAAACGATCTTTACTTTTAAATTGACCGACTATACCGATTCGCTTGTCGTCAAGATGTTTGCACGAGATGAAACGGACGTCAAAGTCCTATCAGCAATCAAAAAGGGCATGTGGATTCAAGTGGCTGGACGAGTCGAGTTCGACACCTTCCTCCGCGATCTCTGTATGATGATTGCACAATTGTCTGAAGTGAAGGTTGAACTTCCGGGTGACCCTTGGACAGGTGAGAAGCGTGTCGAATTGCACGCGCACTCGCAAATGAGTCAGATGGATGCTGTCATGAACGTGACGAAGTACGTCGAACGTGCTGCTGCTTGGGGACACCCGGCCGTCGCCATCACAGATCACGCGGGAGCGCAAAGCTTCCCGGATGCCTATTATGCCGGAAAGAAAAATGACATTAAGGTATTGTATGGAATCGAAGCGAACGTCGTCAATGATGGTGTCCAAGTTGCCTATAACCCGGTCGATCGCAGTCTTGAGGACGCGACGTTCGTCGTCTTTGACGTCGAGACAACCGGATTATCAGCGATGTATAACAAAATCATCGAATTAGCTGCCGTAAAAATTTATGACGGAGACGTGATTGATAAATTCGAAGCATTCGCTGATCCGAAACACTTATTATCTGCGACGACGATCGATTTGACGGGCATCACCGATGACATGGTCCGTGGGAAACCGGATCCGGAACAAGTCGTCAAGGAATTCATGGACTGGGCGGGGGATTCGATTCTTGTCGCCCATAATGCGGCCTTTGACATCGGATTTTTGAATGCGACGCTTCGTTCTGGTGAACATGACGAATCGACATTGCCCGTTATCGATACGCTTGAACTGGCACGTGTCTTGATGCCGACACTGAAGAATCACCGTTTGAATACGCTCGCGAAACGATTTGATATCGAACTGACACAACATCACCGTGCGATTTATGATGCGGAAGCAACCGGCTATTTGATGTTGAAGTTATTGCAAATGGCAGATGAGATGTTCAACATGACAACGCACTTGTCGCTCAACCGGGAGATGGGAAAAGACATTTCTCGGACGCGTCCATATCATGCGACCGTCTATGCTAAAAATCGGACGGGGCTAAAAAATCTCTACCAGCTCATCTCGCTTGCGCATACGAAACACGTCCATCGTGTCGTTCGGACGCCACGTTCGCAGCTCGTTGCGCACCGGGAAGGTTTAATCATCGGCTCTGCGTGTGACAATGGAGAAGTGTTTGATGCGGCGCTCAATAAGTCGGATGAAGATTTAGCGAAGGTCATGCAGTTTTATGATTTCATCGAAATTCAGCCGCCGGCGATGTACGGTCATTTAATCGAGCGAGAAATCGTTCAAAATGAACTCGAACTTCGTGAGTTGATCAAAAAAGTCATCCGGGTCGCAGAAGAAAACGACATCCTGCCGGTCGCGACAGGGAACGTACATTATCTCGATCGCCATGACGCGACGTACCGTGAAGTTTTGATTCGGACGCAAGGTGGGGCAAATATGCTCAACATGCGGAAACAGCTTCCCCCGGCTCATTTCCGGACAACGCAGGAAATGATGGAAGACTTCCGGTTCCTTGCACCGGATCTTGCAGAACGCCTTGTCGTCACGAATAGTCAGAAAGTCGCTGAGATGTTCGAAAACATCGATATCATCCCGAAAGATCTCTTTACTCCTAAAATTGACGGTGCTGATGATGAGGTTCGCAATCTGTCCTACGACATGGCACATAAAATTTATGGGGAGACGTTACCGGAAATCGTCGAAGCCCGACTCGAAAAAGAATTGAAATCAATCATCGGCCATGGTTTTGCCGTCATCTATTTGATTTCGCATAAACTCGTAAAAAAATCGCTTGATGATGGGTACCTTGTCGGATCGCGTGGTTCTGTCGGATCGAGTCTCGTCGCGACGATGACGGAAATCACGGAAGTTAATCCACTACCGCCGCATTACGTCTGTCCGAACTGTCAAGAATCCGAGTTCTTCGATGATGGGTCGGTCGGATCCGGATTCGATTTACCGGATAAGGAATGTAAGACGTGCCAAATTCCATTGACGAAAGACGGACACGACATCCCGTTCGAAACGTTCCTTGGGTTCAAGGGGGATAAAGTACCGGATATTGATTTGAACTTTAGTGGGGAGTACCAGCCGAAAGCCCATGCCTATACGAAAGTCTTGTTCGGGGATGATTATGTCTACCGGGCAGGGACGATCGGGACGATCGCCGAAAAAACAGCCTATGGGTATGTGAAGGGGTATCAATCAGAAAATGATTTAAATTACCGTAACGCGGAAGTCGACCGGCTCGTCAGCGGGGTGACAGGTGTCAAGCGAACGACAGGACAGCACCCCGGCGGTATCATCGTTGTCCCGGACTACATGGACATCTATGATATCAGTCCGATCCAGTTCCCGGCGGACGATATGGGATCGGAATGGAAAACGACACACTTTGACTTCCACTCGATTCACGATAATCTGCTGAAACTTGATATTCTCGGACACGATGACCCGACGATGATTCGGATGCTGCAAGATTTATCCGGGCGTGATCCGAAAACGATTCCCGTCGATGACGCCGAGGTCATGAAAATTTTCAGTTCGACGGAATCGATTGGTGTCACACCGGAACAGATTGATTCGAAAACCGGAACGCTCGGGATTCCAGAGTTCGGGACGAAGTTCGTTCGACAGATGCTTGAAGAAACGAAACCGACGACGTTCTCGGAACTCGTCCAGATTTCCGGTCTGTCGCACGGAACGGACGTTTGGCTCGGGAATGCCAGTGAGTTGATTTATAACGGAACCTGTGAACTGAAAGACGTCATCGGCTGCCGGGATGACATCATGGTCTACTTGATTTATGCCGGTCTTGAGCCGTCGCTTGCCTTTAAAATCATGGAATCCGTCCGTAAAGGAAAAGGGCTCTCGATTGAGATGGAAGAAGCGATGATTGAAAACAGTGTACCCCTTTGGTACATCGACTCGTGTAAAAAAATCAAGTACATGTTCCCGAAAGCCCACGCTGCAGCTTACGTTTTGATGGCGGTCCGGATTGCCTATTACAAAGTCCACCATCCGATGTACTACTACGCATCGTATTTCACGGTCCGGGCGGGTGATTTTGACATCGGTGCGATGAACAAAGGGACAGCCGCCGTCCGAAAAGTTTTACAAGATATCAAAGATAAAGGATTCGAGGCGACGGCGAAGGATAAAGGACTTTATACGGTTCTTGAAATTGCGCTTGAGATGATTGAACGCGGCTTTACGTTCCAAAAAGTCGATTTGTATAAGTCGAGCGCCAGTGAATTCCTAATCGAAGGTGATTCGCTGTTACCACCGTTCGACGCCGTGACCGGGCTCGGAACAAATGCGGCAAAACAAATCGTCGAGGCCCGAAAAGGTGGCGAGTTCCTGTCGAAAGAAGATTTACAGAAACGTGCCAAATTATCGAAAACGATTATCGAAACGCTCGACAATCTTGGTTGTCTCGAAGGTCTTCCGGACGAGAACCAGCTTTCGTTATTTGACCTGTAAAGCCAGGCGGAGACTTGCTTAGAGCGGTTCATTATGCTATATTGAGTGAGGAAATGTTTTTTATACTACGACTTGGAAGGAGTAGGGGGACCTGCTCCTTTCTTGTTTGTTTTTTGAAGGAGGATGAAGATGACGAACGTAACTGAGAAGGTCGAGGCGCTCGCAAAACCAATCGTGGAACGAGAGGGGATGGAGCTTGTCGACGTCGAATTCGTCAAAGAGGGGGCGGATTGGTTCCTACGTGTCTCCATCGATAAGGAAGGTGGCGTTGACCTTGAAGATTGTGTCAACATCAACGAACAGTTATCGGAAGCATTGAATAATGATGATCCGATTGACGAACCCTATTATCTAGATGTTGCCAGTCCAGGTGCAGAACGACCACTCAAAAAAGCGGAAGATTTCGAAAAGGCGATTGGTAAACATATCTACGTCAAAACGAATGATCCGGTTAAAGATGCTACCGAATTTGAAGGAACGTTACTTGCGTATAACGACGAAATGCTTGAAATCGAAGTCCGCGTAAAAACACGAAAATTGAAAATTGAAATACCGGTGACCAAGATCGCGATGGCGCGACTTGCGGTACTGTTCTAAGGAAAGGAAGAGAACGATGGGACCACAGTTACTCGAAGCAATCGAGCAAATTGCAAAAGAAAAAGAAATCGATAAGAACATCATCATCGATGCGTTAGAACAAGCATTGATTTCAGCTTACCGCCGGAACTTCGGTAAAGAGTCGGAGGCAGTCAAGGTTGAGTTCGACCAAAAAACAGGAGAGATTCGTGTCTTTGCACTGAAGGAAGTCGTCGAACGGTTGACACAACCGGAAGAGCAACTTTCGCTAGAAGAAGCGCATGAAATCGATCCGACCTATGAACTAGGAGACTTCCATAAAGTTGAAGTCACACCGGGAGATTTCGGACGTGTCGCGGCACAGACGGCAAAACAAATCGTCACACAAAAAATGCGTGAAGCAGAGCGCGAGCGCATCTACAATCACTTTGCGGATCGTGAAGATGAAATCATGACGGGGATGGTCGAACGCCAAGACGCACGTAACCTCTATGTTAATCTCGAGGGAATCGAAGCGGTTCTATCAACACATGAACAAATGCCGAATGAACGGTTCGGTATTCGGGAATACATCAAAGTATACGTGACGAAAGTCGACCCAATGGTGAAAGGGTCTGGCGCATCGATTCTTGTATCACGGACACACCCTGGCTTACTCAAACGCTTGTTTGAGATTGAAGTGCCGGAAATCGCTGATGGCGAAGTCGAAGTGAAATCTGTTGCGCGTGAAGCCGGAGATCGCTCAAAAATCGCGGTCGCGTCAGATGATATCGACCCGGTTGGTGCATGTGTCGGTCAAAAAGGGGCACGTGTTCAAAACATCGTCAACGAGTTGAACGGTGAAAAAATTGATATCGTTCGCTATTCCGATGATCCGAAAGAATACGTGGCCAATGCCTTGAGTCCTGCTCAAGTCGTAGGCGTGTATGTCAACGAACCGGCGAAGGCGACAATCGTCGTCGTGCCTGATTTCCAATTGTCACTCGCAATCGGGAAACGCGGACAAAATGCACGTCTTGCGGCGAAACTGACGGGATGGAAAATTGACATCAAGAGTGAGTCAGAAGCAGAATCGATGGGTCTTCGTGATGTGTTCCTTAAAGATGAAGCAGTTGACGTGGAAGCGGTCCAAGTCGAAGGCGAGGAATAATTCGTGCAAAAGAAGGTACCTTTACGTAAATGCGTCATCACACAAGAAATGAAAACCAAAAAAGAGCTAATTCGCGTCGTTCGAACACCTGACAGTGAGGTTGTCATCGATCTTAATGGTAAGATGAATGGGCGAGGTGCCTATTTAACGAAAGATGTAGCTGTCATTACTAAGGCGAAAAAGAAGCGAACGCTCGATCATCATTTAAAAGTCAAGACGACAGATGAATTGTATGATCAATTGCTTGAGATCGCGGGAGGTATACATGAGTAAATGGGAATCGCTACTTGGTCTCGCGAACCGAGCGCGGAAAGTGACGACTGGAGAAGAACTCGTGCTGAAAGAAGTACGGGGAGGACAAGCGAAGCTTGTCCTCTTAGCAGCAGATGCGGGGGCTGCCACGCGTAAAAAGGTTACGGATAAATGTACAAGTTATCATGTCCCATATCTTGAAGTCGGGGATCGTTCGATTCTTGGCCATGCACTAGGAAAAGATGCGCGTGTTGTCGTGTCAGTCAATGAAGCCGGATTTGCGAAAAAGCTAACTGAACTCCTCTCGAACGACTAATTGGAGGTGGATCCTTTGGGTAAACGTGTATACGAATTCGCTAAGGAACAAAACGTAACAAGTAAGCAGGTCATCGCACAGCTTGAAAAGCTTGAGAAACCCGTCAAGAATCATATGGCAGTATTAGATGAACAGACAGTACAGCAACTCGACAAAGTATTTAATCCCGAGAAACATCGGGCTCAAAAAACGGAGGCTCCAAAACAAGTGAAATCAGACAATAAACCGAACAGACCAGGAACTACTACTAATAAACCAGCAGGCAATCAATCACGTAATACAAAAGGCGGACGTCCAGAATTCGGAAACCGCAACAACCGCGGTGGAAAACGTCGTCCGAACCAGAAAAAAGCAGAACCACGCAAGTTAGAAGTCGCTGACCCGAACTCGAAATCAAGTCAACGGAAAGCAGCACGCCGTGCACAAGAAGAAGCGATGGCGAACGTCGTTCAATACGCGGATAACTTGACGGTCGGTGAACTTGCTGAAAAAATGGCGAAAAAACCAAACGAACTCATCATGAAATTGATGGGCATGGGCGTCATGGCGACAATCAACCAAGATCTCGACGATGAGACGGTTGAATTGTTAGCATCAGACTTCGGTTTCGAAGTTGAAAAATCAGTCCAAGTCGACGAAACCGATTTCGATGCGTATGAACTCGACCTTGATAAATACGAACTCTCGGAACGTCCTCCTGTCGTTACGATCATGGGTCACGTTGACCATGGTAAAACAACACTTCTTGACTCGATCCGTAATACGAAAGTAACAGCGGGCGAAGCAGGTGGGATTACGCAGCACATCGGAGCATATCAAGTTGAAATCGATAACAAAAAAATCACATTCCTCGATACACCAGGTCACGCAGCGTTTACAACGATGCGGGCACGTGGTGCAGATGTGACGGATATCGCAATCATCGTAGTTGCAGCAGATGATGGTGTCATGCCACAGACGGAAGAAGCGATTAGTCACGCTAAAGCAGCAGGCGTACCAATCATCGTTGCCGTCAACAAGATGGATAAAGAAGGAGCGAATCCGGACCGCGTCAAGCAAGAATTGACAGAGTTCGAACTCGTTGCGGAAGATTGGGGCGGCGATACGATTTTCGTACCGGTTTCTGCTCTTAAAGGCGAAGGAATCGATGAGTTACTCGAAATGATTCTTCTCGTCTCAGAAGTTCAAGAATACAAATCAACACCAGAAATGCACGGGCGTGGTACGGTCATCGAGGCGAAACTCGATAAAGGTCGTGGACCGGTTGCGACGTTACTCGTCCAGCACGGGACACTTCGCGTTGGAGATCCAGTCGTCGTCGGTCATACGTTCGGTCGTATCCGGGCAATGGTCAACGATATCGGTCGCCGTGTGAAAGAAGTCGGTCCATCAACACCAATCGAAATTACAGGCTTAAACGATGTACCAAAAGCCGGTGATCAATTCTTCGCGTTTGAAGATGAGAAAAAAGCGCGTCAAATCGGTGAAGCACGTTACCAACGTGAAATCGAAGCACAACGTCGCGATTCGGCGAAAGTCAGCCTCGAAGATCTCTTTGATCGTATCAAAGAAGGCGAAGTCAAGGACTTAAACATCATCATCAAAGGTGACGTTCAAGGTTCAGTCGAAGCCCTCGCTGGTTCACTCAAGAAAATTGATGTCGAAGGCGTTAAAATCAACATCGTTCACTCAGGTGTTGGTGCCATCACAGAAGGTGATGTCATCCTCGCTTCAGCAGCAAACGCGATCATCATCGGTTTCAACGTCCGTCCAGACGGCAACGCGAAATCAATGGCAGATCAAGAAAAAGTTGAGATTCGTCTTCACAAAATCATCTACAATGCGATTGAAGAAATCGAACAAGCGATGAAAGGGTTACTTGACCCTGAATTCGTTGAGAAAATCATTGGACAAGCTGAAGTCCGTGACGTCATCAAAGTTTCGAAAGTCGGAACGATTGCTGGTGGTTACGTGACTGAAGGTAAGCTGACACGTGCAGCAGGTGTTCGTGTCGTCCGTGACAGCATCGTTATTTATGAAGGGAAACTTGATACACTACGTCGCTTTAAAGACGACGTCAAAGAAGTCGCAACCGGCTACGAATGTGGAATCAAGATTGAGAAATATGACGACATCAAAGTCGATGACGTTATCGAAGCCTTCATCATGGAAGAAGTAAAACGGAAGTAACAGAACGGAGAATATCCGAACTGGAGGGAATTCACATGAGTGTACGTTCAAATCGTGTTGCAGAACAAGTTCGTAAAGAGATTACGCAAATGCTCATCAAAGACGTCAATGATCCCCGTGTCAAAGCGATTACCGTAACAGGTGTCGAAGTGACGGGTGATTTACAGCAAGCAACGATTTTTTATTCAGTGCTTGGTGACGAGAAAGTACGCGAAGAGGCACGGATCGGTCTTGAAAAATCAAAAGGATTCATGCGTAAAGAAATTGGGTCACGCATCCGGTTACGCAAAACTCCTGAATTGATGTTCGAGATTGATACATCGGTCGAGTATGGATCGCGGATTGATGAGTTGCTCCGGAACTTGAACAAGGATTGACACATGAACAGGGCAACCACAGGCGTGGTTGCCCTTTTTTTAGGAGATGATGAGAGATGGAACCGATTGGTGTACTACCGTTAGACAAACCAGCGGGTATGACGAGTCACGATTGTGTATTTAAATTGCGCCGTTTGTTTCAAACAAAGAAAGTCGGACATACCGGCACGCTTGATCCTGAAGTCACAGGCGTCTTACCGATTTGTTTAGGACGGGCGACAAAACTTGCACGGTTCATCACGGATGAAGGAAAACGGTATGTAGCGGAAGTGACGCTTGGTTTTTCGACGACGACAGAAGATGCCCATGGGGAAACGGTCGAGACGACTGGCGTGATGCAAGGGGCAGTGACGGAAGCGCAAATCGATTTAGTTCTCGGGCAATTGACTGGGCAAATCGAACAGACCCCGCCGTACTACTCTGCTGTTAAAGTCAATGGAAGAAAGCTATACGAATATGCACGAAAAGGAATCGAAGTCGAACGACCAACGCGCATCGTTGAGATTCACGAATTAAAACGAACGTCTCCTTTGACGTTCGATCACAACACGTGCCGCTTTCACATGGAGATTGCCTGCGGAAAAGGAACATATATCCGGACGCTCGCTGTTCAAATCGGAGAGTTGCTCGGTTATGCAGCGCACATGAGTCACTTGCGACGAACAGCGTCGGGTGCGATTGAAGAGGGTGATACGGTCACACTTGCGATGCTCGAAGGCTGTGAGACGGTCGAGGAGCGGATGGCGTACGTTTTACCAATTGAACAAGTCATTCAAAAGTGGCCACGGATGACTGTTGACGCTGAAACGGCAGCTCGGGTTTTAAACGGAGCAAAGCTTGCAAGCATTCCGGATGAATTCGAACTGTTTACTGTCTATAATGAAGAGGACGTACCGTTAGCGATTTATCGCCGAGACCCTGAAATCAATATGGGGCGTGTCGAGGTCATGTTACAAATCGATTAAGATCGGAGAGATAGGGATGGAAATCATTCATTTAACATATCCGGAAAAACCGGTAGCGGAGTCGGGAGTCATTGCACTTGGATTCTTTGATGGGGTTCACCTAGGGCATCAACATGTCTTGCAAACGGCAATCGAGAAAGGCGAGGAGCTCAATCTCCCTGTCACTGTGATGACGTTTGACCCGCACCCGAAGCAGGTCCTCGGAAAAAGTGACGATCAAATCCGTTACATCACCCCGCTTGATCGAAAGCTCGAGAAGATGGCGGACCTCGGAATCGACCGGGCTTACGTGATTGAGTTCACGATTGCGTTTTCCGAGTTGTCCCCGCAAGAGTTCGTCGATACGTACTTGATTGCGGCGGGTGCGAAACATATCGTCGCCGGATTTGACTATTCTTACGGACGATTCGGAGCTGGAAAAATGGCAACACTCGATTTCCATAGTCGCGGTCAATTCACACACACGACTGTCGCTGAACAGCAAGCAGATGATGAAAAAGTCAGTTCGACGCGGATTCGAAAGCTGTTAGCGGCTGGTGAAGTCGAAGCGGCAGCCAGTTTACTCGGGGAACCGTATCAAATTAAAGGGACAGTCATTCATGGAGATGCACGAGGAAGACAAATCGGCTTTCCGACTGCTAATATCCGTCCGGAGTTTGCGTATGTCATTCCGAAACTCGGGGTATACGCGACACATGTCCATTTAGAAGATGGACGGACATTCCCCGCGATGACGAACATCGGACGGAGACCGACCTTTTATGAAACAGGAGAAGTCAGTGTGGAAACCCACTTACTTCAGTTTGACGAAGATTTATACGGTCAAGAATTAAAACTCGAGTGGATCGCCTATTTACGTGACGAACGGGCATTCGACGGGATCGAGAGCTTAAAAGCACAACTCGCTCAAGATAAAATCGAAGCGGCACGTCGTTTAAACGTTTGACAGAAGAATAGCGGTTCGTTATGATAAGTCAGTACGATCACGTACAGCCGATTGACTTGGCATCAGGTCTCACCATCCGATGCTCGGCAATACGGTCATTCAAAAGATGGAGGTGGAGTGACAATGGCACTCACTAAAGAACGTAAAAACGAAATTATCGAAGCTTATGCTACGAAACAAGGCGATACTGGTTCGCCGGAAGTACAAGTTGCTGTTTTAACTGAACAGATCACAACTTTGAACGATCACTTACGTACACACAAAAAGGATCACCACTCACGTCGTGGTCTCTTGAAAATGGTCGGTCGTCGCCGTAACTTGCTCACATACCTTCGTAACAAGGATGTTGCTCGTTACCGTTCATTGATCGAGCGTCTTGGTCTTCGTCGCTAATCCGACTAAAAGGACAAGTGGAAGCAGGAGCATTGTCTCCTGTTTCTTTTTTTTGCCGATTCGTGGACATTTGGCGCAAGAACCTACATAATTAGATTTGAATGAAAAAACGGATAGTAGTGAGAGGAGATTTGTGCATGTCACAAACAAAACAGACGTTTTCGACCGAACTCGGTGGACGTACTTTAACAATTGAAATCGGTCAACTGGCCAAACAAGCGAACGGGGCAGCGATGATTCGCTATGGCGAGACAGCCGTCCTCGCAACAGTCGTTGCGTCGAAGCAACCGAAAGACTTGGATTTCTTCCCATTAACAGTGAACTATGAAGAAAAATTATACGCAGCAGGTAAAATTCCAGGAGGTTTTTTAAAACGTGAAGGCCGTCCTGGAGAAAACGCGATTTTAACTTCACGATTAATTGACCGTCCGATTCGTCCACTCTTCCCAGAAGGATTCCGTCATGACATTCAAGTCGCGACGACAGTTCTTTCTTCAGATGCGGACAACTCGTCAGAAGTCGCAGCGATGATTGGTGCTTCGATTGCCCTTTCCATCTCGGATATTCCGTTTGACGGTCCAATCGCTGGTGTGACGATTGGTCGCGTTGATGGAGAGTTCATCATCAACCCAACGGCAAGTCAGTCGGAAGCAAGCGATATCGATTTACAAGTCGCAGGGACAAAACATGCCGTCAACATGGTCGAAGCCGGTGCGAAGGAAGTACCGGAAGAAGCGATGCTCGAAGCGATTCTTCTCGGACATGACGTCATCAAAGAATTGATTGCGTTCCAAGAGGAAATCGTTGCTGCCGTCGGGAAAGAGAAATTTGCCTACACGGTGTCATCATTTGATGAAGCACTTGTTGCGCGTCTGAAGACGGAAGCATTAGCAGAAGTCACGACAGCGGTTCAAGTCGAAGAAAAACAAGCGCGTGACGTTGCGATCAACGAAGTCATCTCAAAATATATTGATCTTTACGCAGCCGACGAGTCGGTCACGGAAGCACAACTTGCTGAAGTTTCTGGTGTATTGAATAAGTTCGTCAAAGCGGAAGTTCGTCGTCTCATCACAGAAGATAAAGTACGTCCGGATGGTCGTGGACTTGCTGAAATTCGTCCGCTCGACTCAGAAATCGGTCTCTTGCCACGTGCTCATGGTTCTGGACTCTTTACACGTGGTCAAACACAAGTCTTGTCTGTCGCGACGCTTGGTGTCGCTGGAGACGCACAAATCATCGATGGACTTGGTTTGAAAGAAGAAAAACGGTTCATGCACCATTACAACTTCCCGCCGTTCTCAGTCGGGGAAGCGCGTCCAATGCGTGCACCAGGTCGTCGTGAAATTGGTCACGGAGCACTTGGAGAGCGTGCCTTACAGCCTGTCTTGCCATCAGAAACAGATTTCCCGTATACGATTCGTCTCGTCTCGGAAGTGCTTGAATCAAATGGATCTTCATCACAAGCCTCAATCTGTGGATCAATCCTCGCGATGATGGATGCCGGTGTCCCGCTTAAAGCACCAGTTGCAGGAATCGCGATGGGATTAATTAAAGAAGGCGAAAATTATTCAATTTTAACAGACATTCAAGGTATGGAAGATCACCTCGGCGACATGGACTTTAAAGTCGCAGGAACAAAAGATGGCGTAACTGCTTTACAAATGGATATGAAGATTGGCGGCATCACGCGTCAAATTCTTGAAGAGGCGCTCGAACAAGCACGCCTTGGCCGTTTGCACATTCTTGAACACATGAATTCGATCATTGCAGAACCACGTGTCGAGTTATCGAAATATGCACCGAAAATCGTTACCCTCAAAATCAATCCGGATAAAATCCGTGATGTGATTGGACCCGGCGGTAAAGTCATCAATGCAATCATCGATGAAACAGGCGTCAAGATTGATATCGACCAAGATGGTACGGTCTTTATCGCATCGACAGATCAAGATGGCATTAATCGTGCACGTCAACTCGTCGAGGACATCGTTCGTGAAGTCGTCATCGGTGAAGAGTTTGACGGGACAGTCCGCCGGATTGAGAAATTCGGAGCGTTCGTTGAGTTGTTCAAAGGAAAAGACGCACTCGTCCACATCTCTGAGCTTGCACTTGATCGTGTCGGTCAAACGGAAGATGTCGTCAAACTCGGCGACAAGCTGAAAGTCCGTGTCACAGAAGTTGATGATAAAGGTCGTGTCAACGCCTCACATAAAATCCTTCTCGTTGAAGGAATGAGCGCGGAAGACCGTGCAGCATACGATGAAAAGAAAAAAACAGAGCGTGACAACCGCCCGCCACGTCGGGATACAGGATCTCGCCCACCACGTGACGGACAACGTCCACCACGTCGTAACTAATGAAAACAAGGTGGCTCAACGGTGCGGATGTCGCAACGAGGGCCACCTTGTTTCCGATTCAGGAGGAAACTATTATGGTCGAACGGATACAGCTACAAAACGGAGTACGAATCATCATCGAACGGATGCCGAGCGCGCGGAGCGTAGCAACAGGAATTTTCATCAAGGCCGGCTCACGAACAGAAACGCTTGAGGAACATGGGATCAGTCATTTAATCGAACATATGGTCTTTAAAGGGACAGAACAGTTCTCAGCGAAAGAGATTGCGGTTTACTTCGACCGACTTGGTGGAAATATTAATGCATTCACAAGTAAGGATCAAACGTGTTATTACGTTAAGACATTAGATGAACATGCAGCGACGGCATTTGATGTCCTAGCGGATATGTTCCTCGACTCGACGTTCGACGAAGAAGAACTCGAAAAAGAGAAACGGGTCGTCATCGAAGAAATCAAGATGTACGAAGATACACCAGATGATCTCGTCCATGAACTGCTCGCGATCGCAGCCTATGGCGAGGATGTCATGGCACGACCAATCCTTGGGACGGAAGAGAGTGTTCTTAAAATCAATCGGCAGATGATTACGGAATACATGAAACAGGCGTATGCACCGGACCAAATCGTCATCTCGATTGCGGGTAACGTATCGGATGCTTTAGTGGAACAAGTGAAGGAGCGGTTCAGTGTCATGACACCGAGTGAAACCTCGCGTCCGATTCAGCTTCCCGAACTAAAAAATGATGTAATCCGTAAGGAAAAGGATACAGAACAGGTCCATCTTTGTTATAATTTCCGTGCAATCGATTCTACGGACGATCGTTTACCGGGACTTGCATTATTGAATAATGCCTTTGGAGCGACGATGTCTAGCCGCTTGTTCCAATCCATTCGTGAAGAACGCGGACTGGCGTACTCTGTCTTTTCGTACTACACGACATTTGACGACCATGGGACGTTCACGATTTACGTCGGTACTTCACACGAAACACTGAGGGAAGTCGAAGATGTCTTAGAAGCAGAAATCAAACTGTTGCTCGCGAATGGTTTGACGGATAAAGAAGTTGAAGATGGCATCGAGCAACTGAAAGGTTCACTCATTCTCGGGAATGAAGGAACATCAAGTCACATGAACCGAAATGCACGAAATGAACTTCATCTGGAAAAACACCCGACGTTAGAAGAAGTCATCGAAGAGGTGGAGCGCGTCACTAAAGAAGATATTCAAGGATTGATCACACATATCTTCGAAGAACCACCAGCAAAAGCGTATATCTTACCGGAAATGGAAGAAGAAACCGTGTGAGAGAAGCTCTCAACTAAAAAAAACCATACAGAAAACATGTTGTCGAGAAAGAAGGAATACCCTTGAATTTAGCTGAATTAATCGAAGCCATCCAAATTCAAAAAATTGAACGGATGGTAGATGCGGAAGTCGTCTCTTTGACGACAGATTCACGTGACGTGAAGCCTGGGACATTATTTGTCGCGATTAAAGGATATACAGTAGATGGACACGATTACGCTCGACAGGCTGAATCGAGCGGAGCAATTGCAATCATCGCTGAACACGCGCTCGATGTGACGATTCCTGTCATTCTTGTCAGAAGTACGACGCGGGCAATCGCTGAACTTGCAGGGAAATTCTATGATTATCCTTCCGAAAAAATGCGGATGATTGGCATTACAGGAACAAACGGAAAAACGACGACGACGACGATTGTTCGTGACGTCTTGGCGCGCCTAGGGCGTAAGACAGGAATCATCGGGACCGTCGAAGTGAAGATTGGTGACCGTGTCGTTCCAAGTCGGAATACGACGCCACAAAGCTCGGAACTGCAAGCATTTTTCCATCAGATGTACCAAGAGGGCGTTGAAGACGTCATTATGGAGGTATCGTCGCATGGATTAGAGCTAGGACGTGTCACGGGCGCAGATTTTGATGTGGCAGGATTTACGAACTTAACGCATGATCATCTCGATTTCCATAAGACGTTCGAAAACTACGCCCGCGCAAAAGGGTTATTGTTTGCACAACTCGGACAGCGCCTATCGGATGAAAAAGTAGCCGTCTTGAATGCAGACGATGCGACAAGTGAATTGTTTGAGATGATGACGGGTGCGCGCGTGTTAACATATGGCATTGATCAGCCCGCGGATTTGCAGGCACACAACATTACACAGACACTTCAAGAGACGACATTTACGATGGATTATCAAGAAGAGTCGATTGAATTGACGGTCCAATTCATTGGTCGTTTTAACGTCTATAACTTGTTGCTCGCAACAGGTATCTTATTATCACTCGGCTATCGTTTACCTGAGATTTCGAACGCGATCACTCAGATTCAGCCAGCCCAAGGGCGGATGCAACGTTTACCGATCGACGGGTATAATGTCTATGTCGATTACGCCCATACACCAGATGGAATCGAGCAATGTCTGAAGGCTCTCGTCGATGTCCCGAAAGAGAAGATTATTTTCTTGATTGGAACAGGTGGAAATCGGGATGTGACGAAACGTCCGATGATGGGACAATTGGCATCGACCTATGCCGGGACGGTCATCGTCACGACGGATGATCCGCGCTTTGAGTCTTATGAGTCGATCACATCAGGGATTGCGTCAGGGATGCTTCATGACCAATTCGTCGAAATTGGCGATCGAGTCGAAGCCGTTCGATATGCAGCGAGTCTTGCACGTCCCGATAATATCGTCATTCTCGCAGGAAAAGGTCATGAAAAATATCAAATCATTGGTGACGAAAAAACACCACTCGACGAAGAACAAATCGTCAAAGAGATGATACGCCAATTGGAGGAAAAGCAGTGAATTATCAACCACTTGAATTAACGACAGAACGATTTGAAGCGTTTGTTAAAACACATCCAAAAGGGGACTTATTACAGTTGCCGGCATGGGGAGACGTCAAACAGGCGACAGGATGGACCCATCAGCGGATTGCTGTTGGAACGCCGGACGGTCAACCAATCGGTGTCGCTTTACTCTTATTTAAGCAAGTGCCGAAACTACCGTTTACGTTATGTTACGCACCGCGCGGATTTGTCGTCGATTATGCAAATAAAGAAGCCGTCACAGCACTGCGTGATCTCGCGATTAAGGTGGCAAAACAACATAAAGCCATCGCCATCAAATTGGATCCGAACATTGATCGTGATGAAGACCCGACACTGCTGACAGAAATGATGGCCCTCGGATTTAAGCATAATGGTTTTGGTGGCGGCTTCGATCATGCGCAACCGCGTTTTACGATGGAGACGAGCCTTGAAGGAACGGAGAAAGAAATCTTTGATCGGTTTCATTCAAAGTTTCGCTACAACGTCCGACTGGCTGAACGAAAAGGAATTGTTTGCTATGAAGCGAGTCGTGAAGAACTGAAAACGTTCGCGAAGTTGATGGTCGAAACGGGCGAACGGGACGGATTCTCGATCCGTGGTCTTGACTACTTCGAAAATCTCTATGATCATTTGCGTCCGAACGGGGATGCGGCACTCTTTTTAACAAAACTTGATGCGGCGAAGGCACTTGAAAGCACGGAAGCATTATTGTTACAAGCTGATCGCGAATTAGCAAAAATCCACCGACAGCTTGAAAAGGAGACGACGGAGAAAAAAATCAAGAGTCTGAACAATCGTCTCGAACAGACGACAGCACAAATCGACAAGGCTGAGAAATCAAAAACTGAGTTGATGGCAATTGCCGCGAAGCATCCGGACGGCGTCATTCTCTCAGGTGGATTATTGACGCTTGCCGGTCGTCGTTCTTACTATTTATATGGTGCGTCGTCAAATGAGTATCGTGAGTTCATGCCGAATCACTTGATGCAGTGGACGATGATGCAATATGCCAAAGCGCACGGCGCCGTATCGTATGATTTTGGTGGCGTCAGTGGATCGACGGACCCGGATGACCACTATGCTGGGTTATACGCATTTAAGTCGGGCTGGGGCAGTACGATGATTGAAAAAATCGGAGAATTTGATTACGTTCTCAACAAACCTCTTTATCTTGTGCTTGAAACAGGTCTACCGATTCTGAAGCGATTACGGAAGAAGTTCCGTCGCTAATGAAGAGAGGGACAATCTTTGCCTGGATCTTGTTTTTATTCGCGATGTTCGCGGTCGGGTTGTTTCTTGCCGCTTCAACAAATCGTTTACCGTCTGTTCTACTAGACCAACCAGATTTAGGAATTGACAGCTGTCCCCGGGATGTAGCAGGGGAGAACCGTTTGATTAATGCTAGTCGCGACAACCTCAAACAGCTCCACCCGGCAGTCGAAGCAGGGGCAGAGGATTTGATTCGAATTAGCCACTCTTGCTACGATATAGATATTCGAATCACGCAAGGTTATCGCACTGAAAAACAACAGGATGCCCTCTATGCACAAGGTCGTTCAACGCCTGGTGACATCGTAACAAATGCGCGTGGCGGGGAATCAATGCATAACTACGGTCTAGCGATTGACTTCGTACAAATGATTGATGGCGGGATTTCATATGACATTGACTACGATGGCAATCAATCAGGCAAGAGTGATTGGCGAGAGGTCGCCGATGTTGGTAAAGCCCTTGGATTTGAGTGGGGTGGCGACTGGAAGCGTTTTGTTGATTATCCGCATTTCGAGATGAATTTCAATTATTCTTTAAGTGAATTGAAGTCCGGTGCACGACCGAGTAAGCAAGAAAAGGCCAATCGAACTGAGGAAATCGAGCACTTGCTTGAATCCTGATGAAGCGTCATACCGGACATGTTCTGATTCGGTATGACGTTTTTTTTTAATTTTCCTAGTCCCGTTGTTGGCAGGAAGGCAAAGTTCGGCTAGAATAGTGATAGTGATAAGTGGACGGCTCACGAAAAGTGAATACAAATAGGAGGTCATGTTGTGTCAAAGAAAAAGACGGAAAAAGTAAGCGTCTTTGCTCTTGGTGGGGCTGGTGAAATCGGTAAGAACATGTACGTCGTCGAACTCGACGAGGACATCTTCGTAATCGATGCTGGCTTGATGTTCCCAGGAGATGAGATGCTTGGAATTGACAAAGTCATTCCAGACATAAGTTATCTGAAGGAAAACAAAGAACGGATTCAAGGGATTTTCATCACGCACGGTCACGAAGACCATATCGGCGCACTCAGTTACGTCTTACGTGACTTGAAAGTGCCTGTATACGGGACACGCCTGACACTCGGATTGATTGAAATCAAATTAAAAGAAGCCGGTTTATTGAAGAAGGCAGATCTTCGTCCAATTGATGCCAAGACGAAATTAACCGTTGCGGGACATTTCATTACGTTCTTCCGCGTCAACCACTCGATACCGGATGCGGTCGGGGTTTGTATCCAAACATCACAAGGAGCCATCGTTCATACGGGGGATTTCAAGTTTGACTACACACCAGTCGACGGGAAACAAGCAGATTTCGGTAAGATTGCAGCAATCGGGCAACGGGGCGTTTTATGTCTTCTATCTGATTCAACGAATGCAGAGCGGCCAGGGATGTCCGGTTCAGAGTCGACGGTCGGGTCCGAATTGAACGACGTCATCTATGAAGCACCAGGTCGTGTTATCGTTGCATCGTTCGCATCGAACGTTCACCGCTTGCAACAAGTATTCGCAGCGGCCGAAGCGAATAACCGGAAAGTTGCAGTCGTCGGACGAAGTATGGTCAACATCGTCGAAGTCGCGCAACGTTTGAACTATTTACGGTTCAAGCAAAAAACATTGATTGAGTTATCAGAAATCAATCGCCTCGATGATAACCAAGTCGTCATCTTGACGACCGGTTCACAAGGCGAGCCGATGGCGGCATTAACACGGATGGCACGCAATGCACATAAACAAGTCAACATCCGTCTTAACGATACAGTCGTCGTCGCAGCGTCACCAATTCCAGGGAACGAGAAATCGGTTTCGAAAACAATCGATCTGTTGTTCCGTGCCGGGGCGAACGTCATTTATAACCAACGTAAAGTTCACGTGTCTGGTCACGGTCACGCAGAAGACTTGAAGTTGATGCTCAACTTAATCAAACCGAAGTTCTTTATTCCGATTCACGGAGAATTCCGGATGCAAAAAGCGCATAGTCGTCTCGCACAGACGGTAGGTGTCAATGCAAACAACATCTTCATTATTGAAAATGGTGATGTGGTCGAATTTGAAAAACGTAAAGCACGCATGTCACGTAAAGTGAATGCCGGAAATGTGTTGATTGACGGGATTGGTGTAGGAGATGTCGGGAACATCGTCTTACGTGACCGTCGTCTCTTGTCTCAAGATGGTGTCGTTCTCTGCGTCATCACGATTAGTCGGAAGAACAAAACGATCGTGTCAGGCCCAGAAATCATCTCACGTGGATTCGTCTACATGCGTGAGTCAGAAGATATGATCAATGAGGCTAACCGAATCGTCGCGAAACAACTCCAAGGAAAATTAACGGGAGAACTCGATTGGACTGAAATGAAGTCGTTGATCCGAGATAAGCTGAGTTCTTATCTATATGAACAGACAAAACGTCGTCCAATGATTTTGCCGATCATCATGGAGATTTAACAAGAAGAGCGACTCAGATCGACCAATTCCTGGTCAGCTGAGTCGTTTTTTTATCAGGAGGTAGTATAGATGGCGACGACAAAAAAGAAACCTGTTCGCAAACAAACGACGGCACGGAAACGACCGCCGGCTAAAAAACAACGCCCTCCGATTCAATATCGTACATATGTAGGTGTTTTCGCTGTTTTGTTATTACTAGCCTATCTTCTTGCGTTAGGAGAATTTGGACGAGTCGGTGAGAAGTTCGCCGAGTTCGCTTTTGATACGGTCGGTCAATTCGGCTCGTTGCTTTATGGCTTGTCAGGGAGTTTGCTCCTCTTGTTCCTATCGCAACTCGAGCGACAAAAAAAATGGGCGATCAGTTTACTCGCAGCCGGTCTTTTAATTTGGATTGATTTAATATTAGGAGAGCCGAGGGGTACATTAAATGCTTGGCTCTATCAAGGATCGGCCTATTACATTTCGAGTTTTGGTGCCTTCTTGATTGGGTTGTTTTTAATTGGCACAAGCGTGCACCTGCTTCATCCGTTATTCTTCAGTGAACTGGCGCATGGAATGCTCGAGCGGGTGGAAGCGTTTCGAAATCGTGAGCGATCTTTACCTGAACGCAAGGAGCGTCCTGTCAAAGAGGCTAAAAAACAAAAAGAACGTAAACCACTCGAACGGCAAGCAAAACCAACGACAGCTAAACAGGAGACTGCTGTGCCGTCACTTCCGGAAAACGAACCAGAAGATGCAGTGGAGAGTATTCAAGACGTCCCGATCATCGGGTTCGCGGACCATGTCGAACCGCAGGCGGCTGAACTACAAGGTCCGTTGACGATGACTGAAACACCGGACGGATACCAATTGCCTTCTCTTGAATTATTGATGGAACCGACATCAAAAGATTTATCAGGTGAGAACAAACGCCTCAAGGACAATGCAACGAAATTGATTGCGACTTTAAAGTCGTTCGGGATTGGGGCAAAGGTCTTAAAAATTCATTTAGGTCCAAGTGTCACGAAGTATGAAATTGAACCGCATCAAGGAATCAAGCTCAGTCGGATTACGGGACTCGCAGATGACCTGGCGCTCGCGCTCGCTGCGAAGGACATTCGAATCGAAGCACCGATTCCGGGAAAGGCAGCGGTCGGGATCGAGGTGCCGAATCGTGAAGTGGCGATGGTCTCACTTCGGGAAGTCCTCGGAGCAGAAAGCGTTCAAGCCGATCCTGATCGATTACTTGTCGCTCTTGGACGGAGTATCTCGGGAGAGACCGTGACGGCGAAGTTAAACAAAATGCCACACGTGTTAGTCGCAGGATCGACGGGATCCGGGAAGTCAGTCTGTATCAATGGGATGATCGTCTCGATATTGATGCGGGCACGACCGGATGAAGTCCGTTTGATGATGATCGATCCGAAAATGGTTGAGTTGAATGTCTACAATGGTATTCCGCATCTTCTTGCACCCGTCGTCACCGATCCGAAAAAAGCTGCGCAAGCCTTAAAACAAGTCGTTTCAGAGATGGAACGGCGGTATGAAATCTTCAGTCAGAACGGCGCCCGCAACATCGAAGGCTACAATGCATTGATTGATAAGATGAATGCGGAAGAAAAAGTCCATCAGCGTTTACCGTACATCGTCGTCATTGTCGATGAGTTAGCAGATTTGATGATGGTCGCTTCAAACGAAGTCGAAGATGCCATCATGCGTCTTGCTCAGATGGCACGGGCAGCCGGCATTCATATGGTCATCGCAACACAACGGCCAAGTGTCGATATCATCACGGGTGTCATCAAAGCGAACATACCGTCTCGGATTGCTTTCAGCGTATCAAGTGGAACGGATTCTCGCACCATCCTCGATACGAGCGGGGCAGATAAGCTACTCGGACGAGGGGACATGCTGCTCCTTGGAAATGGGATGAATAAACCTGTTCGTGTCCAAGGGGCGTTCTTATCGGACGAAGAGGTTGAAAAAGTCGTCAACCATGTCATCAGTCAACAAAAAGCACAGTACGTGGAAGCGATGATTCCAAAAGATGTTCCTGAGGGTGAATCTGACGTCGACGATCCGTTATATGATGAGGTTGTTCAGTTCATCTTGACGCAAGATACAGCCTCGACGTCAATGATACAGCGGAAGTATCGGATTGGTTATAATCGCGCTGCACGACTGATCGATGCATTAGAAGAGAATGGTCTCGTCGGTCCGTCAGAAGGATCGAAACCACGCCGAGTCATCGGACGTTAAGTAATAACAGAGAACCAGCGTTCACATAATGAGCGTTGGTTTTCTTTACGTGTAAGAAAATATAAAAAAAAGTCTAAATGAGAACGGTTTCAGGAAAATAGTTGTCAGACGTCTGTTGATTTTATACGCATGTTTTGTCATACTCAGTCATATGAGTTGACCTACCTCTCACAGAGGTAAGTGAGCGACTTTTACACAAATAGATAATGAAAGCGCTCACATAGTTGGAAGAGGAGATGAATGACAATGAAGAAAAAACAGGTACTTGTGTCAGCAATGACGGTAGCAACAGTGGGACTCGCAGCATGTGGAGGTTCAGATGATAGTGCAAAGGGAAACAAGGACGAGTTTTCTGTCGCAATGGTTGCCGATAAAGGCGGAATCGATGATAAATCGTTTAACCAGTCGGCGTGGGAAGGTCTGCAAGCGTATGGAAAAGAAAACGACCTTCAGAAAAATGAGGGTTATTCGTACCTTCAATCAAAATCGCAACAAGATTACCAACCGAACTTATCGCGTCTTGCACGAGCGGGAGAAGATTTGATTTTTGGGATTGGAAATACGTTTAATGAAGATATCAAAACGGTTGCCGATCAGTTTAAAGATACACAGTTTGCAATTATCGATAACGTCGTCGAAGGAGACAACGTGACATCGATTACGTTTAAAGAAAACGAAGGTGCCTACCTTGCGGGAATCGTTGCCGCGATGGAAACGAAAACAGATCACATCGGCTTTGTCGGTGGAATGAAGATGGATGTAATCGAACGCTTCCGGGCAGGCTTTGAAGCTGGGGCAAAATCCGTTAATCCGAACATCAAAGTCGACGTACAGTACGCAGAAGATTTCGCTGCACCTGAAAAAGGACAAGCAATCGCAGCAGGCATGTATGGTAAAGGGGCAGATATCATTTTCCCGGCAGCCGGTGGAACAGGAAACGGCGTCTTCACAGAAGCGAAAAACCGGAAGAAAAATGGAGAAGAAGTTGCTGTCATCGGTGTCGATCGTGACCAACAAGAAGAAGGCATGCCAGAAGATGTCACGTTGACATCTGTCATCAAACGAGTGGACTTAGCGGTCAAAGATACAGCGAATGAAGCGAAAGCTGGAAAACTCACAGGTGGAGAGACGATTCGTTACGGTTTGAAAGAGCAAGGCGTTGACATCATTGAGTCAGAAAAAATCTCGAAAAAGACACTCGACATGCTCGAACAAGCGAAAGAAAAAGTCATTTCAGGTAAAACAGAAGTACCTGAACAATAAGCGTCAAAGGAAGAGCGGGCATTCTTAGGTAGAACGCCCTATTTTCTTCCAACAATAGATACGATATGAAAAGGGTTACAAAAGCGCCAGAAGTCAGACTTCTAACCTGTTACAAAATGATTGCAGGATTGTGTTCGACGTCATATACTTATCTTGGCTGGAGTTCTCATACGTCAGAAGTCTGAGCACTGGTTACAACTAGATAGAGGATGGAGATGCGTCATGTCGATTAAATTAGATCATCGTTTGCTTTACTTACGAGTGATTGAAAAGATTAAGTCTGACATCGATGACGGCGTTTACAAGGAAGGCGAGAAACTACCTTCAGAGTTTGAACTTTCAAAGCAACTTGGCGTTAGTCGAGCGACTCTTCGGGAGGCTTTACGAATTCTTGAAGATGAGAACATCGTCATCCGTAAACACGGTGTCGGTACGTTTATCAATGCAAGACCACCATTCACGTCGGGGATTGAAGAATTGTACAGTGTGACGGAGATGATTGCGCGCGCTGGGATGATTCCAACGTCTGAAGTCTTATCTTCAGAAATGGTTCAACCGACAGAACGTGACCGAGAACGTTTCCAACTTGGTCCGGATGAACTGGTTTATCGAATCGAACGAATCCGACTTGCAGGAGATGTTCCTGTTGTCTATTGCGTCGATAAGATTCCAAGCCATTATATTAAAAATGAAGAACAGTTTACGTCTTCGACTTCACTGTTCGACGCACTAGAAAAAGAACTAGGTCGTCGGGTCACACATGCGGTGACGCATATCGAACCTCGAATCGATCCGAAAATCGCTGAACAATTACATACGGACCAACCCTTGCTCGCGTTGCGACAAACGCATTATGATGAGCTCGACCGATCCGTTCTTTATTCAGCGAACTATTTCCGTGCGGATAAGTTTGATTTCCATGTCATCCGTAAACGTGTATAATCGATTGTTTTAGGAGTTTTACTGAAAGCGCTTCCGCAAACCTACGTAACGCTCCTCATCACCAGCCTCAGGTGCTTGACGTAGTCAGGAACTTTGTATGACCATATTCGAAAGGGGATTATTTCAGATGAAAAAGAAGTCACTTCTCGCATTAGCAGCAACAGGTTTAGCAATGAGTTCGGTACTCGCAGCATGTGGTAGCAACGATGATTCTAAAGATTCAGGAAGCGGCGAAAAAGACGGCTTCAAAGTAGGTATGGTCACAGATACAGGCGGTGTTGATGATAAATCATTCAACCAATCTGCATGGGAAGGCATTCAGAAGTTCGGTAAAGATAACGATTTGGAAGAAGGAACTGGTTACAAATACCTTCAATCAGCAAAACAATCGGATTATCAACCGAACTTACAACAATTAGCACGTGCGAACTACGACTTGATTCTCGGAATCGGGTTCTTGATGGCAGAAGACATCGGTAAAGTAGCGGATCAGTTTGACGACAAGAACTTTGCACTCGTCGATATGGTCGTTGATAAGCCGAACGTCGCGTCAATCGTCTTCAAGGAAAACGAAGGTTCGTTCCTCGTCGGTGTCGTCGCGGGTCTTACTACGAAAACAGATAAAGTCGGATTCGTCGGTGGCGTAAACTCAGACTTAATCAAAAAGTTTGAAAGTGGATTTAAAGCAGGCGTCATGGCTGTCAACCCAGATGCAAAAGTTGAAGTTCAATATGCAGAAGATTTCAATGCTGCTGAAAAAGGACAAGCAATCGCTTCAGGGATGTACGGCAAGAAAGTTGACGTGATTTATCACGCAGCTGGTGGTACAGGACAAGGTGTCTTCACAGAAGCGAAAAACCGTAAGAAAAACGGTGAAGATGTTTGGGTCATCGGTGTTGACCGTGACCAAGTCGAAGAAGGTATGCCAGAAAACGTTACATTGACGTCAATGGTCAAGCGTGTTGATACAGCAGTTGAACAAGTTGCGAAAGATACGAAAGATGGCAACTTCCCAGCAGGTAAAGTCGTAGAATTCGGTCTTAAAGACGGCGGCGTTGATATCGCACCTTCACAAGACAACATTGAAAAAGACGTCTTGACGAAAGTCGAAGACTACAAAAAGCAAATCATCGATGGAAAGATCACAGTTCCAGCAACTGACGATGAGTATAAAGAGTACGAAGCATCACTTTAATAAAATGGAAGCGGGGGTCGCTAGCATTGCGGCCTCCCCTTTTAAACTAAACATGGGAGTGGATTTTCTTGGAATACGTCATTGAGATGCTAAACATACGAAAAGAGTTTGGCAGTTTCGTCGCAAATGATAATATCACGCTCCAGCTTCGGAAAGGTGAGATTCACGCTTTACTTGGTGAAAACGGTGCCGGAAAATCGACGCTGATGAACGTCTTATTTGGTTTGTATCAGCCTGAGGCTGGAGAAATTCGTGTACGCGGTGAAAAAGTTAATATTACAAGTCCGAACGTCGCGAATGATCTTGGAATCGGCATGGTGCATCAACACTTCATGCTCGTTCAAAATTTCACCGTCACGGAAAACATCATTTTAGGTGCAGAACCGAAATCTGGTCTCAAAATCGACCGCGCAACTGCCCGGGAGAAAGTACGCCAAATTTCGGAGCAGTATGGTCTTGCGGTAGATCCAGATGCAAAAATTGAAGATATTTCAGTCGGGATGCAACAACGTGTCGAGATTTTAAAGACACTGTATCGTGGAGCTGACATTCTCATCTTCGATGAACCATCGGCTGTATTGACGCCTCAGGAAATCAAAGAATTGATTCAAATCATGAATCGGTTGATTGCTGAAGGTAAGTCGATCATCTTGATCACACATAAATTGAAGGAAATCATGGAAGTGGCAGATCGCTGTACGACGATTCGTCGTGGTAAGTACATTGGTACAGTTGATATCGATGAAACGATGACACAGTCGAGACTCGCTGAAATGATGGTTGGCCGTGAAGTAAACTTTGATGCGGAGTATTCCAAGGCAAATCCACAAGAACTCGTTCTCGATGTAAAAAACCTCGTCGTTAAAGACGGTCGTGGGATTAAAGCAGTCGACGGACTGAACTTAGATGTTCGAGCCGGCGAAATCGTCGGGATTGCAGGGATTGATGGGAATGGTCAAACTGAATTGATTGAAGCAATCACAGGATTAAGAAGAGCCGAAAGCGGAGAAGTATTCTTAAACAACAAATCAATCAAAAACCTGAAGCCGCGGAAAGTGACGGAAGCGGGCATCGGTCATATTCCTCAAGACCGTCATAAACATGGACTCGTTCTTGATTATTCAATCGGTCATAACATGGTCTTACAAACGTACTATCAAAAACCGTATTCAAAAGCAGGCATCATGAACTACAAGCAGGTCATGGAAAAAGCTCAAACGTTAATTGAGAAGTTCGACGTCCGAACTCCAAGTCCTGAAACATTTGCTCGCGCCTTATCAGGCGGGAACCAGCAAAAAGCCATCATCGCGCGTGAAGTCGATCGTTCACCTGACTTATTAATTGCTGCGCAACCAACACGTGGACTCGATGTCGGTGCAATTGAATTCATTCATGAGCAGTTAGTACTTGAACGGGAAAAAGGACGCGCTGTCCTCTTGATTTCGTTTGAACTCGAAGAAATTTTACAAGTCTCAGACCGCATTGCTGTTCTGTATGAAGGACGGACAGTAGCCTTTCTCGATCCTAAGGAAACGAATGAAATTGAACTCGGCTTCCTGATGGCTGGCGGTAAGAAAGAGGAGGTAGGTCGTTCATGAAACTCGAACGTTTTTATGGGATTTTGATTCCAATCTTGTCAATTATCCTCGGGATGGTAGTTGGTGCCATCGTCATGTTGATTGGTGGTTATGACCCAATCGCTGGATTTGATCAACTGTTTTACGGAATCTTTGGTGAACCGTATAGTATCGGAGAAACGTTGCGTGCAGCAGCACCATTGATTTTTGCGGGTCTCGCCGTCGCCTTTGCCTTTCGAACGGGATTATTTAACATCGGGGTTGAAGGTCAAGTTTTAGTCGGTTGGATGGTCGCGGTCTGGATCGGGATTTCTTTCGATCTCCCGACAGCAATCCACTTGCCACTCGCGTTAATCGGAGCGGGTTTAGCGGGGGCACTTTGGGCTGCGGTTCCAGGTATTTTAAAAGCGCGTTTCCATGTCCATGAAGTCATCACGTCAATCATGATGAACTACATCGCGTTGTATGTGACGAATGATATTTTACGTCACGTCATCGGAATCAAAAACGAGCGGACAGATTCAGTCAAAGAAACGGCTTCGTTGGCTTCACCATTCTTGCAAGAGTTAACGGATTTTTCGCGTTTGCACAATGGGATTTTCATTGCCATCGTCGCCGCACTCGTCTTCTGGTTCATTCTTTGGAAGACGACGCTCGGTTACGAGTTACGTGCAGTTGGATTTAATAAAAGTGCTGCAGAGTATGCCGGTATGGGTGTCAATAAGAACATCATTCTCTCATTCGTCATCTCTGGTGTATTCGCTGGATTTGCTGGTGCGATGGAAGGGTTAGGGACATTCCAAAACATGACGCTAAACGCATCCTTTACGGGTGTTGGATTTGACGGAATCGCCGTCGCCTTACTTGGTGCGAACAACCCGATCGGAGTCGTTCTGGCCGCGTTATTATTTGCCGGACTCAACATTGGCGGATTGTCGATGCAACAAATCGGGATTCCACCAGAACTGATTAAAATCATCATCGCCTTCATCATCATCTTCGTCGCTTCCGGTTACGCGATCCGTCTCGTCATCGAAAAGCTGACGGTTAAAAGAGCAGAAGGCAAAAAAGTGAAAGGAGCCGATAAATAATGGGCTTTCTAGATGTACTTTATATTATCGTACCGATCGCGCTTGCCTATTCGGCTCCATTGATCATTGCAGCGCTCGGTGGTATTTTCAGTGAACGTTCTGGTGTCGTCAACATCGCGCTTGAAGGCTTGATGGTCATGGGTGCATTCACGGGTGTTGTTTCAGCCCTGACATTATCGAAGATGGGATTCGGCGCTGCTAGTCCATGGATTGCGATGTTAATCGCTATCGTCATCGGAGCAATCTTCGCTTTATTCCTTGCAGTGCCTGCGATTTTGTTCCGTGCCGACCAAACGGTACTTGGTGTCGCAATCAATATCTTAGCAGTTGGCCTTGCGATTTTCTTAGTCCGTGCCTTCTATGGAAAAGGACAAACAGACTCGATTCCGAACCGGATTTCGAAAGAGAATGTGCCGTTCCTATCTGATATTCCTGTTTTAAAAATGTTTTTTGCAAACGTCTACTATACTTCGTACATTGCGATCATCTTAGCAGTTGTGGCATGGTTCGTCGTCTTTAAGACACCATTCGGTCTTCGTCTCCGTTCTGTCGGAGAACATCCGATGGCAGCAGATACGATGGGGATTAACGTCACGAAGATGCGCTTTATCGGAGTCATGATTTCAGGCGGATTCGGTGGTCTTGCGGGTGCAGTTTATGCAACTTCGATTTCATTGAACTTCAGCGTGACGACGATTCTCGGGCAAGGTTTCCTTGCGATCGCCGCGATGATTTTCGGAAAATGGAATCCGCTCGGTGCAATGGCAGCTGCCTTGTTCTTCGGTTTCGCTCAAGCGATTTCGATTATCGGACAACAGTTACCATTACTCGATCAAATTCCTCAAGTCTATCTTTTGATTGCGCCTTACGTCTTAACGATCCTTGCACTTGCTGGTGTCGTCGGTCGCGCCGATGCACCAAAAGCTGTTGGTGTACCGTACATCAAAGGGAAACGATAACGATCATTCAGGTATTCTTGTTAAAAAAAGCTGTACGGATCGACCGATTGGGTCGAGACGTACAGCTTTTTTGATGTATGGTCATAAAAAAAACAGCATGGCGTGAAGCTACCATACTGTCAAATACTTATTCGTATTTTAATGCGTCGCCTTCGAATGATTCGTCTGCCACTTTAATTGAATCAGTTGGGCAACCTTCGAATGCGTCAATCATGTCATCGAACAATGCTTCCGGGATTTCTGCTGTCCCTTTGTTATCGTCTAGAATGACGTATGCTAAGCCCTCGTCATCATAGTCATAGATATCAGGTGCTGCGGCACCACAAGCGCCACAAGCGATACACGTGTCTTTATCGACAATCGTAAATTTAGCCATTTTGTATTTCTCCTCTCTATTCGAAAACATGATTGATCTAGTATTGTTCTCATCTATATGTCATTGTATCGGACTCATGCGTTCTTTTCAATGAGGAAGCGGTAGAAGTATTCAAACAAAGTAACAGGATGCGATGGAAATAGTCGGGTAAGGCGCAGTAGGTGCGTTAATCTAAGAAAGAGGTTTGGAAAGGCCAAGCTAATTATGCTATACATATAAACGAATGAAGACGATACTTTAAATATAATCAAACCGATCGAAGGTGAGGGGGAGTGGATGAAATTGACTGTCATCAATCAAGTTTTGTTAGAAACCATTAGTCGTCTCCGGGGTGAACGGACAGATCGTAGCCTCTTTCATATCCTTCAAGGAAAGCGTTCGGCAACATCACTCCAGGATGCACATTTCTATGAATTAGAAACTGTCTTTGGGGTGCTGCCCTTTCGACGAGAAACATTCGATCGGCTACTGCTTGAGCTGGAACAGCAGGGTTTCATTGAACGAGCGGAAACGTTGCGCATCACGGAGCTTGGTGAATCCTCGATCAAAGTACCGTTTTTAATCGATGACATGGGCGGTGAATTGCGTGGATTTCCAATCATTTTATGGAAACGCTTAAGCCTTTTGATTCAAACCGTCGTTTGTCTCGAACAAAAACGATTTTTCGTACCGGTTCAGCAAGACGTCGCGATAAAGGACTGGGTCCGGCGATACGTCAAAGGGATGCCGCAGCGTACGCAGTGGATTGATCAGGTGTACCATGAATTACGAGAGGCGTTGCGTCAGCTGTCGGTAAAAGAAGCGACGCTCATCAGTTACCGCTTGTCGGGGTTGAAAACAGGTTTGTCTTACCCGCAACTTGAAGAGAAACTTGACAGTGACGTCTTGTCGCTCCGCTTGGAATTTATGATGGCTTGGCGAAAATGTCTGCGTCACTTGGATGAAGCAGGACTGATTTTACGTCTTGGTGAAGATATTGATCAATCGAAGATGACACAATCAGCACAGAAAACGTGGGATATGTTACGTAACGGATTTGCTTTGAATGAAATCTCCGAGCGGCGCCGCCTGAAGAAGAGCACGATGGAAGATCACCTCGTCGAAATTGCGATGTACAGTGACGTATTCCCGCGGAGCCAATTCTTATCGGATGCACAATTTAAAGAAGTGATTGAAGTAGCAAATCGAAACGAGACATTTTCGTTGAAACGAATTAAAGGTGAATTGAAGCTTGAGACCGATTATTTTCAAATTCGTATCGCGTTAGCGCGAAAAAGATGGGAGGAGAGATGATGGAGACTGTCTTAAAACGTTATTTTAAGCATGACCGCTTTCGAGCCGGTCAAAAAGACATCATTGCATCCGTTTTAGCAGGCCGCGATACGGTCGCCATCTTGCCGACCGGGGGAGGGAAGTCGATCTGTTATCAACTTCCGTCCTATTTGTTGCCAGAAGGGTTGACCGTCATCCTTTCGCCGCTCTTATCGTTGATTGAAGACCAAGTCATGCAAATCAAAAGTCGCGGTGAACGTTCCGTCGCTAAATTGACGTCGCACGAAACAAGAGACCAAAAAGAGCAGATTTTACGTCATCTGAGTCAACTTCGGTATTTGTATTTGTCACCGGAACAATTGGCGATGCCGAACGTCAAACAACGGCTTCAGCAAACAAACATTAATTTATTCGTCGTGGATGAAGCGCATTGTATTTCACAATGGGGTCATGAGTTTCGCCCCGAGTACGCGAAGCTTGGAATCGTAAAGAAACAACTCGGAAACCCGACTTGTTTAGCTTTGACGGCAACAGCAACGAAACAAGTGGAACAGGATATGTTAAGAGGCTTAGAGCTGTCGGACCCGACGATTATCCGGCATTCCGTCAATCGACCGGAAATTCAATTTATCGTCGAAGACGTTGAGCCTGATCAAAAAGATCATGTGCTGGTAAACTGGTTAACGAAGGTAGAACGTCCGTGTGTCATCTATACGACGACAAGAAACGAAGCAGAGCGTGTCGCACGTCTAATCACGAAGGCGACATACTACCATGCAGGACTCGAAGCAGAGGATCGTCAATTGATTCAACAACAATTCTTACACGATGAGATTGAGTGTCTCGTCTGTACAAGCGCATTTGGTATGGGGGTCAATAAAGGGAATGTCCGGACCGTCATCCATTACTCGATGCCGGCGACGATTGAAGCCTATATGCAGGAAGTCGGTCGGGCAGGGCGAGACGGAGAGCCGTCGACAGCGCTACTGCTCTATGCAAAGGGGGATCACCGTCTACAGCAGTTTTTAGTCGAAAAGCAGTATGCCCCTGTGCTTTGGATTGATCAATTGTTAGCGGGCATGGCACGTCAGGAACCGCTTGAAACGATGGAACGGCGTTTAGGGTTAGATGTCGAAGATCCGGCGTATCGGTTATTAAAATCGCAACTAAGTGATCGCTGGTCGCGTGAGAACATCATCGCTTGGCAAGAAGAGCGAAAAAAGATACGTTTACGTGAACTTATGCAAATGATAAATTATATTCAAAGTATAACGTGTCGACGAACGTTCATCTTGAATCATTTTGATGAGCAACCGATCGTCCAGGACCGGTGCTGTGATATTTGCGGTAATACGACAACGCAATCACCGCAAAAAAGGCATACGATTGAAATTTTGGATTGGGAACAACGATTAGAAGAGGTCTTTTTTTCATCAGCCGATTCAGTGTAAACTAGTACTATCCTTATTTTTAGAAAAGGTGATGAAATTGAGTAAATACGATCAACGAAAGAACCGACAAGAAGAACCAAAATCAAGCTTACCACCACGTTCTTCACGAATTGAACATGTGCGGAATGAACGGTTAAAGCAACCCTTTGTCAAAAATCCGTTAGCCATTACGCTGACGATTCTTATGATTACAATCATTATCGCCTTCGTTTCCCTCGGTTTCATGATGTAAGGGCACATTGTGAACAGAGATTATTTTCCTTTACGGGTATACTGAAAAGGAGAAGGAAGGAGGCACGGTGCATGGATCGTGGGAAATATAATATCAAAGCAGTCGCTGCATTAGTAGGGCTCAACCCAACGACCATTCGTGCTTGGGAAAGGCGATATCAAGTGCTTGATCCGGATCGGAGTGAATCTGGGCATCGCATCTATAGTGATAGCGATGTCGCGAAGCTCCGCTGGATTGTAGACAAACAAAAAGAAGGACTATCTGTTTCGAAAGCGATTCAACTGTACGAAATGCCTGTCAGTCGCACGGAGCTTCCACTTGATTATGGTGTTGAACTACGTGAACAGCTGTTTGAGGCATTAACGACATTTGAGGAACGACATGCCCATGACATCATGAATAAGGCATTCTCAATGTTTAGTTTCGATAAGGTGATTCAAGATATCGTTGGACCGTTGCTGCACGAAATCGGCTCAAAGTGGGAAAATGGTGAAATTACGATTGCGCATGAACATTTTGCGACAGCCTTTTTACGGGCCCGCCTTTCAACATTGTCGTTGCAAATGCCGATCAATCCTTTTTTACCGCGCATTTTATGTGTATGTGCGCCAGAAGAAGAACATGAATTGGGATTGTTATTTTTTACGCTATACTTACGCCAATCCGGCTTCGATGTGATTTTTCTTGGGGCAGGAATTCCCGTGTCAGATCTTGTGACGGTGACGAAACAATTAGTACCACGTGCTGTCGTCCTTTCGTGTACGATTTCTGACCACCTCAGTCTTTTAGATGAAGCGCTTGCCGAACTACGACAGGCTGTACCGAACGTCGAGATTGGTCTAGGTGGTTATGCCGTCGAACAGCTCCCTGAAAAATACGCGGATCACCTCCTCGGGACGGACGATTCCTCCTGGAAAAGTTGGTTAAGTCGACTCACTCCGACAACTGGTGTATAGTGTGATTCATATTGAACGGAGAAGTTGTTTTTCTCCGGCATTGACTGGAGGAGTCTTAGATGAGATTTGAGACATTTAAACAAGGGCATTTACGTGTGTTTATTACGAAGCAGGAACTTTCCGTTCACGACGTTCGACCAGAAACACTGGCAGTTGGAAAAGGACAGGACCTATTACGTAACCTGTTAGAAGAAGCAGAATCAAATTTTGGATTTCATGCGGTCGGGACACTTGAATTTTTTGTGACATTCTTTCCGAATGACGGGATGTTGGTCGATGTACGACGAGAAGGTGAATTACCAGAAGAAACGTTTGATGAATTTGATCAAGTAGAAATTCGGATGACCGTCGATATCGTACACCATGTCCTGTATCAACTCGAAGAATTCGAGGACGTCATTCAAGCGAGCCACGGATTGCTTCGCCACGTTCTGATGACGGAAACGGGTGGTAGGCTGTACTACTTCGAAGGGCGGTATTACTTGTATTTCGAGGAACGGATGGCAGAGGCGCTTGAACGGACGATTACGACCGTACTGTCTGAATATGGCGTACCAAGTGCGAAAAGTCCGCTCGCGATGGCGGAATACGGAAAAACACTTCAGCGTTCAGATGCAATCAAAATGATTGCCGGAACATTTTCTGTGTAAATGATGATTTTTAACGAATCGGCACATACGACGATTCTTTTTAAGACCACTGACCGGTTTCTGACGGAAAGTGGTCTTTTTCATGAGGAATCATCAGTTAACACCATTTTGTATTTTTTCGTTGAAAGAGTGATGGTATGATAAACAGTGAACGTAAGATGAAGGAGTGAAGAGTATGAGAGTGGCAGTATTATATGGTGGGATTTCTGGAGAACGTGAGGTTTCGTTAAGTAGCGGGAAGTCCGTGATTCAAGCATTGGAGGGAAAAGGGCACGAAGTCGTTGCCATCGATTTCCATCCGGAACGTGCTGAAGAAATTTTCAATCTGGATGTTGAAGTCGCCGTCATTGCTCTTCATGGAAAATATGGAGAAGATGGTCGTGTTCAAGCATTACTAGAATTAGCGGATATTCCGTATACTGGATCAGGTGTGTTGGCTTCCGCTTTAGCGATGGACAAAGCACGGTCGAAGTTGCACTTTGAGAAGGCTGGCATTCGGATTGCGCGTGATGTCTTGATTGAACGCGGTGACGACATCGCAGATAAGGTCCGGCAGTGGGGCGGTGAATTCCCTTGTGTCGTCAAACCGGCTCAAGAAGGATCGTCAAATGGATTGACGATTGCGATGGACGACGCGATGTTACGAAGCGGAATCGAACTCGCTTTTCAGGCAGACGATGCGGTCTTGATTGAACAATTCATTAAAGGGCGAGAAGTAACCGTACCGGTGCTCGGCCAAAAAGGTGCTGAAAAAGCGTTGCCCATCATCGAAATCATTCCTAAAAATGAATTTTATGATTATGAATCAAAATATGCAGTCGGTGGATCAGAGCATATCTGTCCTGCTGATTTTGATGAGGTGACGACACAAAAATTACAAGAGTGGGCAGTCCTCGCCCATCAAGTCCTCGGATGTTCGGGCTATTCCCGTTCTGATTTCCTGGTGCCTGAAATCGGTCATCCCGTTATTTTAGAAACCAATACGCTACCTGGTATGACAGCGACAAGTCTATTCCCGGACGGGGCACGGGCAATCGGGATTGATTATCCAGAGCTAGTCGAATCGTTTATCAATCTAGCGATTACACGTCATCAAGCGACTTCGAACAACATAAAGTAAACAAAAAAGAGTAGATGATAGAAAGCGCTTACAAATATAGTAGGAATCCCTTTCATTACACGTCGGAACAAGGTATACTTTATCCGAACAAGGAAACGGCATAGGGGATGCCACTTATGGGGAGGAACGTTGGAATGATCACTGACCAACAACATGCGAATCATCGGAAAAACGTACTTGAAGCAACACAGGAAATCGTAAAAGAGGCACTTGAGAAGTTGGGTTACCCGGACGAAATGTATGAATTGTTAAAAGAACCGTTGCGGATGTTGACGGTTCGGATTCCAGTTCGGATGGACGATGGGTCAACAAAAATCTTTACCGGCTACCGGGCGCAACACAATGATGCTGTCGGTCCGACGAAAGGTGGAATCCGTTTCCACCCGAACGTAACGGAAGTCGAAGTCAAAGCGTTATCAGTCTGGATGAGCTTGAAGGCAGGAATCGTCGATTTACCATACGGTGGTGGTAAAGGTGGAATCATTTGCGATCCACGAGAGATGAGTTTCCGGGAAATCGAGCGTCTGAGTCGTGGCTATGTCCGTGCAATCAGTCAAATCGTTGGTCCGACAAAAGATATTCCAGCACCTGATGTCTTCACGAACTCACAAATCATGGCCTGGATGATGGATGAGTACAGCCGGATTGATGAATTCAATTCACCGGGCTTCATTACAGGAAAGCCGTTAGTACTCGGTGGTTCCCACGGGCGTGAGACTGCGACAGCTAAAGGGGTCGCCATCATGATTCGGGAAGCTGCTGCGAAGAAAGGGATTACATTAGAAGGAGCCCGCGTCGTCGTTCAAGGGTTTGGTAATGCAGGGAGCTTCTTATCGAAGTTCATGCATGATTTAGGGGCGAAAGTCATTGCGATCAGTGATGCATATGGCGCTCTCCATGATCCGAACGGACTGGATATCCCATATTTACTTGATCGTCGCGATTCGTTCGGGACGGTGACGACGCTTTTCAAAAATACAATTTCAAATAAAGAACTGCTCGAATTAGAGTGTGATATTCTTGTTCCGGCAGCGATTGAAAATCAAATCACGGAAGATAATGCGCATGACATTAAAGCGCGAATCGTCGTCGAAGCAGCCAACGGTCCGACGACGAATGAAGCGACGAAAATTCTCGCAGATCGTGAAATCTTGATTGTTCCCGATGTCTTGGCTTCGAGTGGTGGCGTAACGGTGTCCTACTTTGAATGGGTTCAAAACAACCAGGGGTATTACTGGACGGAAGAAGAAGTGCATGAAAAGCTTGAAAAAGTACTCGTGAACTCGTTTAATCAAGTGTATCAAACATCGCATACACGAAATGTTGATATGCGCCTCGCTGCCTACATGGTAGGCGTTCGTAAAATGGCGGAAGCCTCACGCTTCCGTGGATGGGTTTAATTTGAAAAAGTTCACTTCTTACAGGAGTGAACTTTTTTCATGTAACTTAAATTCTTTCTTCGTTTGCTCATGTTTGCTAAGATAAAAAAAAAGCACGTGGAAGAGGAGAAAAGATTATGCTGGATTGTCTCATCATTGGTGCAGGACCGTGTGGGTTATCGGCAGCGATCGAGATGCAAGATCGTGGATTAGCTGTCGAAGTCATCGAAAAAGGAAACATCGTCGAAGCGATTTATCAATATCCGACGCATCAAACATTTTTTTCGAGTAGCGAAAAATTAGAAATCGGTGGTGTTCCGTTTATCAACAAGGAACTTAAGCCGAAACGCCAAGATGCACTCGTCTATTACCGTGAAGTCGTTAAACGGAAAGAAATCACGATTCGTCCGTTTGAGACGGTGGAACGAATCAGTAAACGTGCGGATGGTGAAGGGTTCGAAGTCGTATCGTCGCGAATGGAGGAGACGGTGACGCGTCAGGCACGGGCACTCGTCTTAGCGACAGGCTATTACGGATTGCCAAATAAAATGGACGTACCAGGTGAGGAATTACCGCACGTTTCTCATTATTTTAAAGAAGGTCATCCTTTCTTCGGACAAGACGTTGTCGTCATTGGTGGAAAAAATTCGAGTGTCGATGCCGCAATTGAACTTGAGAAGGCAGGTGCACATGTCACGCTGTTATACCGTGGTGAAGCGTACAGTCCGTCAATCAAGCCATGGGTCCTCCCGAACTTCGAAGCGCTCGTACGGGCCGAGAAGGTCAAGATGGTGTTTAACGCAACGATCGATTCCATCACACCGACGCACGTCCATTATAAAGAACAAGGAGAAGCGACCTCAATTAAAGCAGATTTTGTTTTTGCGATGACAGGTTACACACCGGACGTTGGTTTGTTCGCGGATGCCGGTATCATGATTGATGGAGAAACGGGAATTCCGGATTTCAATGAGGAAACGATGGAGTCAAACGTTCCCGGCATTTATATTGCGGGTGTCGTCGCTGCAGGATATGACGCCAACAAAATATTTATCGAAAACGGTCGTTTTCATGGAGAATTGATTGCAACGAGTCTTGCAGATCGACTTGTTCGTGAAACGACGCGATAAGCGCTCTTTTCGATCGCTAAAAAAATAACCGTTTCCCTCCCCGGGAAGCGGTTATTTTTAGTGACAGATCATTCGACTTGAAATGAAGTCTCAAGTTCAGGGTGTGTAGCCTCAATTTCGAGCTCAATCATCAATTTCAAGCGAGCTTTTTGTGAGTTCAGACCATTCGAGAAAATCAGACCAAGTTCTTTTAATTGTTGTCCTCCGCCTGCATATCCGTAGACATCTTGGACGATGCCGTTAAAGCAACGACTGACGATGACGATTGGCATTTGTTCAGTCAGCTGACGAATCGCATCCATCAGACTTGGTGGCACATTTCCTTGCCCGAGTACTTCGAGGACTAGACCATCATAACCAAGTTCACCGACAGCAACTAAAAGGTCGGGGTCCATCCCGGCGTAAACTTTTAGGACGGAGACACGCTTTGTTAGTTTCGTCACCATGTGCGTTGGTTTTAAGACAGGTGTATTGAATAAATAGACATGATCTTTCGTGACCATCCCTAAGTTACCGAAATGAACAGATTTAAAAGTATCGACAGAAGAAGTATGCGTTTTCGTGACGTTAAAAGCAGAGTGGATTTCTCCGTTAAAGACAACGAGAACCCCTTTTCCTCTAGCTGCATCACTGACGGCTACACGCAATGCCGTAATCAAATTAAACTCACCGTCTGAACCGACTTCATTTGATGAACGCATCGCACCTGTCAAGACGATTGGAATTGGAGCACCAATCGTCAACTGTAAGAAATAAGCCGTTTCTTCTAACGTATCCGTTCCGTGCGTGATGACGACGCCATCATACCCTGCCTGCAGTTCTTCTTTGATGAAGTGTGCGAGACGGAGCATGATGTCCGGTGTGATGTGTGGTGAAGGAAGGTTCGCGAAGTGGCGTGTCGTGATGTCCGCGATGTCGGTCGCACGTGGCAATGAAGCATCAAGTGGGTTGATGTCATTCGGCAGAACGTGACCGGAATGATTTTGTGCCATCGCGATCGTGCCTCCGGTATGGACTAATAGTAATTTTTTCATAAAGAGCCTCCTGTCTATTCGTTCGATAGTCAGACACTAAAAGCTGACTATTCATTTTCATCCATAATTGTACCTTTTTTTTTCGGATATACAATGGACTCGGTTTTCTTTTCCAGGAGAAACCTTTATCCTTAAGGAATAGGAAGGGGGCAAAAACGTGTTATCGATCGTTTTCTCAGGAATTGCCCCGGGAATTGCACTACTTACTTATTTTTATCTCCGCCATGAACATGAAGCTGAACCCGTCGGTTATATTTTACGGAGTTTCATTTTTGGCATTTTACTTGTGTTTCCATTGATGTTCATCGACTACGTCGTTCAGACTGAATTTGGGGGAGATGAATCGATTCGTCTGTTTCGAACGGCAATTACGGAAGAATTTGCGAAATGGTTTATCGTTTTTTATACCGTATATATCCATCAACGTTTCAATGATTATTATGATGGTATCATTTACGCAGTCGCCTGTTCGCTCGGCTTTGCGACGCTTGAGAATATTTTATATTTAATGGTCAATGGGACGGTTGAACACATGATATTCAGAGCGTTGCTTCCTGTATCGGGTCATGCACTCTTTGCTGTTCTAATGGGCTTCTTTATGGGGCGTGCAAAATTTTCAATTTACCCGAATCGTTGGCTAAGTCTGTCCTTAATCGTTCCGATGATTGCGCACAGTATGTTTAATTTGTTAATATTGGAAAATGGTGGTATTTCCTTGCTGCCCATTATTTTTATGGTGATTTTATGGGGAGTCGGCCTTTACCAAGTTAAGAGTGCGAATCGCTTGAATCATCGATACAAAAAAAATAGTAATTGAATAGAATGGATTGGGAGAGAGTGACATGATGCAAACAGGTGATTTGATAATGGTACGCAACAGTGAAGATCGACAAGGTCGGACGAAGGTCACGGCTGTGACGAACCGTTTAATCTGGATGGAAGCGCCGAGTGAGGCGGACACGCTAAAAACATTTATTTTATCGGAAGATGAATCGATTCACGTTTACTTTTTTAAAGAAAAGGGACGGTTGTATGGCTTTGAATCGGAAATCGTCGAACGACAAAATGATCCGCTTCGTGGACAACGATATGCAATCAGACGCCCGACCGACCAACAGATTGAGCGTGTTCAACGTCGTCAGTTCGTACGTGTGCCGTTACTTTTGGACGTCGCACTTCATCCACATAAAACTAAATTCGAACCGTTCACGACGGTCTCGCTTGATTTATCAGCAGGTGGAATATTGATCTTAGCGAATCATTTACCGATTGAACTAAAAGACGAGGTTGAATTGACGTTTTTACTACCGGCCGAACATGGAGGAACCCATACACTTGATGTTTTAGGTGAGTTAGTTCGCGTCGATCGACGCGAAGAACGTTACGAACTCGCCTTTCAATTTACACAAATTCATGATCGAAGTCGTGAGCTCGTCTTACGGCACTGTTATCAGGCGCAAATGAAAAATTCGCGGAGTGGCACGAATTCATTCACCTAAGTCTATTTTTTTGCTATGATAACGGTCGATACTATGAACCGCTTAAAAATGGTTCAAACGGAAGGAACGAAAAACATGACTAAAATTCAAATCGCACTTGACGGACCAGCTGGTGCCGGAAAAAGTACAATTGCTAAACAATTAGCAGCACATCTTGACTACGTCTACATCGACACAGGGGCGATGTATCGGGCCGTAACGCTCGCAGCACTTGAGCAAGGAATCGATCTCGAGGATGGGCAACGGTTAGGTGAGTTAATGACATCACTTGATATTCGTTTAACACCAGGTGAAAACGGGCAACGTGTCTTTATTGGCGAGCGCGAAGTAACAGAGTCGATTCGGTCGAGCGAAGTGACGAACAATGTCTCATTCGTCGCAAAACATGCTCAAGTACGTTCGGCACTCGTCGAGATGCAGCGCCGCTTAGCAGAATCGGGCGGTATTGTTATGGATGGGCGTGACATCGGTACAGTCGTCTTACCAGATGCTGAACTGAAAGTCTTCATGACAGCAACAGTCGAAGAACGTGCGAGTCGCCGGCATCGTGAAAACGTGTCTCGGGGGATGGACAGTGACTTAGAAGCACTTCAAGCAGAAATCGCGTTGCGTGATAAACGTGATAGTGAACGGGAAGTGTCTCCGCTCAGACAAGCAGACGATGCCATTTATCTCGATACAACCGTCATGTCGATCGATCAAGTCGTCCTCCGTCTGACAGAGCTTGCGGAAGGGGTATTAAAATGAGTCGAACGGACTCCGTTTATCGACTAGCGCGATTCGTCGTGCTCGTCATCGCCAAAACTGTATTTCGTCTTCGCGTGACAGGGAGAGAAAATCTTCCGAAGGATGGATCCGTTCTTTTATGTGCGAATCATAGCTCGAACTGGGATCCCGTCTTTCTAGTTAGCGCGATTCCGACGAGTCGCTCGGTTCGTTATATGGCAAAAGAGGAACTGTTTAAAGTCCCTGGATTAAAACAATTGATGACGGCAGCGGGGACGTATCCCGTCGGACGCGGACAGGGCGATCGTCAAGCTTTAAAACGAACGATTGAATTATTGAAAACGGACGAAACCGTCGGAATTTTTCCAGAAGGAACACGGTCTGCTCCAGGTGAGTTCACGGCAGCGCAACCAGGTGTCGGTTTTTTTGCACTCCGATCTCCGGCGCAAATCGTTCCTGTCGCGATCATCGGCAACTATCGCCCGTTTAAGCCGATGCGGGTCGTAATCGGAAAACCAGTCGATATTGAAGATTTACGCGATCAACGCGGTGCCGCGAAAGCGATTTCAGAACGAATTCTCGAAGAAATCAAATCGGTCTACTACAATCATGTGTAAAACCTTGACAAATAGTCAGAATTGTAAGAAGTTAAAAGAAGGATAAACGTATTTTATTACGTTTCTTGTACTCATCGTGAGGAGGTTGTGTTGGAATGGTCGAAGAAATGAAAGATATGCCTGATTTTGAAATTCATCGGGACCAGGTAGTTACTGGGATGGTCGTGAAGATTGAAGACAAGCAAGCACTCATTGATATCGGATATAAGACAGAAGCAATCCTGCCGATTAGCGAAGTCTCAAGTCTCCATTTGGATGACATACGAGGTGTGCTAAAAGTCGGTGATGAATTACAAGTAAAGGTGAAGAAGATTACAGACGAAGAAGTCGTCGTCTCAAAACGTGAGATTGATGCCTTAAAAGCATGGGAAGAAGTCGAAGCGAAATATGAATCGGCTGAAATTTTTGAAGTTGTCGTCAAAGACATCGTCAAAGGGGGTCTCGTCGTCGACATCGGCGTACGTGGATTCATTCCAGCTTCACTTGTCGAACGTCACTATGTAGAAGATTTTTCTGACTACATCGGCCGGTCGATCGAAGTCAAGGTCGTTGAGCTCGACCAAGAAAAAAATCGTGTCATTCTTTCACATAAAGCGGTCGTCGAAGGCGAGCTTAATGCGAAGAAAAAAGAGACGCTTGAAAACTTGGAAGTGGGTCAAGTCCTTGAAGGAACTGTCCAACGCTTAACGGATTTTGGTGCATTTGTCGATATCGGTGGTGTTGACGGACTCGTCCACATTTCTGAAATGGCGCATCATCGTGTCGAACGACCGTCTGATATCGTAACGGAAGGGCAACAAGTCGAAGTGAAAGTACTTGGTGTCGACCGCGATACAGAAAAGGTCAAGCTATCAATTAAAGAGACGCAACCAGGTCCATGGCAACAGATGGAAGGGAAAATCGAAGCGGGTGACATCGTCAAAGGACGTGTCCGTCGTCTCGTTCAATTCGGAGCATTCGTCGAACTTGCACCGCAAGTCGAAGGTCTCCTCCATATCTCTCAAATCGCTAATCGCCATATTAGTTCGCCGTCGGAAGTGCTTGAAGAGGGACAAGAAATCGAAGCGAAAGTTCTTGAGGTTCACTTAGATGAACACAAGATTTCCCTTTCGACGCGTGTCTTAGAACAAGAAGAGACGGATGAAGATGACTATTCTCAATATACGGATCAAAATGAAGGGTTTTCGGTAGCGGACCTCGCTGATAAAGACTCGGACGCAAAAGAATAAATTTTGACAAAAAGTGGACACGATTCGTGTCTGCTTTTTTTATGTTTCGGTTAGATGTGGTATAAGCGCGCTTGATTTGATACAATAGAACGGCTATGAAGCGAGAGAAGAGAAAGAAGGTGTTGGGATGGCAATTCCAGTAGTGGCGATCGTAGGTCGCCCAAATATCGGAAAGTCGACGATTTTTAACCGGGTGATTGGAGATCGGGTTTCGATCGTAGAAGACAAGCCAGGTGTTACCCGCGACCGTATATACGGAACTGGAGAATGGCTCAATCGTCATTTTCATTTGATTGATACAGGTGGAATCGAAGTCGGGGATGAGCCCTTACTTCAAATGATGCGTCATCAGGCGGAGCTTGCAATCGATGAAGCGGACGTCATTATTTTCATGGTCAATGGACGCGAAGGGATTACGGCTGCCGATGAAGAAGTCGCCGGCATGTTGTTCCGTTCAAATAAACCAGTTGTTATCGCGGTCAATAAAGTCGATAACTTTGAAATGCGTGATTTAATGTATGAATTTTACTCATTAGGATTCGGCGATTTATATCCGATTTCCGGAACGCATGGTCTAGGACTCGGAGACATGCTTGATCGTGTCCTCGAACTAGCTCCAAACAAAGAAGACATCGAATACGACGAAAATACAATTAAGTTTGCCTTAGTTGGTCGTCCAAACGTCGGGAAGTCGAGTATGACGAACTCGATTCTCGGTGAAGAACGTGTCATCGTCTCAAGTGTCGCTGGTACAACCCGTGATGCAATCGATACACCGTTTACACGTGACGATCAAGAATACGTCATCATCGACACAGCAGGTATGCGTAAACGTGGGAAAGTCTACGAATCGACAGAACGCTTTAGTGTCATGCGTGCCCAAAAAGCCATTGAGCGAGCTGACGTCGTTTGTGTCGTCCTCGACGGTGAAGAAGGTATCATCGAACAAGATAAAAAAGTCGCCGGATATGCCCACGAAGCCGGACGTGCGATTGTCATCGTCGTCAATAAATGGGACGCGGTCGAAAAAGATGATAAAACGATGAAGAAAATGGAAGAAGAAATTCGTGAAGAATTCCGCTTCCTCGACTATGCGCCAATCGTTTTCGTCTCTGCGAAGACGAAACGTCGTCTTCAAACATTGCTCCCTGTCATCAATCAAGCGGCGAAAAGTCATGCCCAACGCATTCAGACAAGCGTCTTGAACGATGTTATCGTCGACGCAGTCGCGATGAATCCAGCGCCGACGGATAAGGGTGTTCGTCTACGGATTAACTATGCGACACAAGTGGCATCGCGTCCGCCTACATTCGTCTTGTTCGTCAACGATCCAGAGCTCTTGCATTTCTCATACAAACGGTATCTCGATAACCGAATCCGGGAAGCATTTGATTTTACTGGAACACCGATTCGGATTTTGGCACGTCAAAAACAATAAGGCAGGGTGAAAATCATGATGAAAAAAATTGCAGTCATTGGAGCTGGAAGCTGGGGAACTGCGCTTTCACTCGTTTTAGCAGATAATGGTCATGACGTCATTCTTTATGGCCGTGATCAAAAAAATGTTGATGCCATTAATGAAAATCATGAGAATACACAATTTCTGCCTGGTGTGGCATTGCCTTCTTCTTTACGGGCGACGACGAATTTAGATGATGCTGTAGCAGGTGCTTCGCATATTTTGATTGTGACGCCTTCGTCAGCGATTCGTGGCGTCGCACGCCAGTTAAATGAACGATTAACAGAACCCGTCGTCCTCATTCATGCGTCGAAAGGGATTGAACCGAAGACGCACTTACGATTGTCTCAGTTGATTGAAGAAGAAATCGATCCCGCAAAACGTTCGGCGGTCTGTGTTTTGACAGGACCGTCACACGCAGAAGAGGTTGCATTACGTAAACCGACGACGGTGACGATTGCTTCTGAAGATTTAGAAGAGGCCGGTCGTGTCCAAGAACTCTTCATGAATGAAAACTTCCGGGTGTACTTGAACGCGGATATCATCGGAGCGGAACTTGGTGGCGCCTTGAAGAACATCATTGCCTTAGCTGCAGGAATGACGGACGGTTTAGGGTATGGAGATAATGCGAAAGCAGCATTGATTACGCGTGGAATGGTAGAAATCGCGCGTCTCGGTACATTGCTTGGTGCTAAGCCGATGACGTTCACCGGTTTGACGGGGATGGGTGATTTGATCGTGACCTGTACATCAGTCCATAGTCGGAACTGGCGAGCCGGGAATGCCATCGGGCGTGGTGAAAAACTCGAAACCGTATTAGAAAACATGGGGATGGTCGTTGAGGGAGTTCGCGCGACTCAAGCTGCTTACGATTTGGCAGAAACGAAACAGTGCGAGCTTCCAATCACGACGGCACTCTACCATGTCCTTTTCGATGGTCACACACCGGAAGAAGAAGTACGGAAGTTGATGCAACGCCCGCAAAAAAATGAAATTGAACATCTGTTTACGACGAAAGATTAACGGAGTGGGGTGGAAACCTTGAGTCCTGGATTATTAAAAATGTGGATTTCGTTTGGCGGGATCGGGTTATTTGCGATTAGCGTCCTATTCGTCACGATCAGTCGAACGAAATTGACAGGGGTTTGGCAGTTCCTGCTCTCGACCCTTGCCTTCCTATGTTTTATTGTAGCTTCCATTATTATGGTGTTCATCGTCATGGCAGGTCCGAGCGCATGAAGAAGCTAGTCGTTCTTTTCATGTTGGTGCCTGTCATGTTGTTATCGGGATGTCTCTTCCCGGATAGTCAAAAACCTTCGAACCGGATACCCTATCCGCAACAAATCGCAACGGTTCAAGATGCTGTCGACGCGTATCAAAAAGATACCGGTGTCTTACCAATCAAAACAAGAGACGCAGATACGCCTTTGATGGAGCGGTATCAAATTGAACTCGGACGCTTAATTCCTCGTTATATGAGTGATCCTCCACCGAATAGTTTCGAAGGTGGTGGAACGTTCATTTACTTGTTAGTCGATGTGGAAGAGAAACCGACTGTAAAGCTGATGGATTTACTCGTTGCAGAAGAACTCCAAAAGCTACAGGTGCGCATCGATACGTACCGAAAGAAAAATGAAAAATATCCATTTAAAGGTTCGATTGGTAAAAATCAATTCACACTCGACTATAAAAAGTTGTTCATTAAGGAAGAACCGAAGATTCCGAGTCCTTATTCCGATACGGAACTGGACATCTATGTCGACGGTCAAGGGCAGTTGTATGTCAACTATCTTCCTGAATTGAAGAAAGCCGTTGAAACTGCGAAGAAAAAACCAAAAGTCGGTCAAGATATTCGTCATTTACTGTATGATGATCAACCTTTTGTCCCGGCATACTCTCAAAGCTATACAATTAACGAAAAAGGCGAACCTACGTTTTCTGAGGAATCGATCGAAGAATCAGAAAATTGAGAGGGATTATGACGAAAATGTTGTAATAGCAACGTTTATAAGGTATGATTAGCCTCGAAGAAGCGATTGGGAGGGGGTGAAAGTAATGAACAAAACTGAACTCATTCAAGCGGTTGTCGAAAAATCAGGTCTTACAAAAAAAGACGTGACTAAAGTTGTTGAATCAACATTCGAATCAATCACTGAGACACTCCAATCTGGAGAAAAAGTCCAATTGATTGGTTTTGGTAACTTCGAAGTCCGTGAACGTGCCGCTCGTAAAGGTCGCAACCCACGTACGAAAGAAGATATCGAAATCCCAGCAAGCAAAGTGCCTGCCTTCAAACCGGGTAAAGCATTGAAAGATGCAGTCAAGTAATTTGGCTACATAGTCGTTCGAGGAATTCCTCGAACGGCTTTTTTTGTGGGTATTCAAAGGCGTGAAAAAGCGATGATTATGGTATATTAAAAAAGAAGAACATCCATCAACGAGATGGCACTGGAGATCGGGGGGTAAAAGCATGGACCAACGAGAGCTATTCATGACAGAAATCATTACTGCGCTCAACAACAAACAGACGACTCAACTAGCTCGACATGTGGATTTCCCTTCCATCGATCGTGAACAGATCAGTTGGTTGATTGATGTCGCTCAAAACGAGACATTGGATTGGCAGGCGCTCGTAAAGGGCGTACATTTTGCGAAGGTTGCACTTGTCTTACATGAACGAGTAGGTGAAACGAAACGAGGATCAAAAGAAAGACAATTGCTCGTATTGGCGGGAGATCTTTTTTCGACTTACTTTTTTGAAGAGTTAGCGTCGCTTCCCCAAACGGCACTCGTGACGTTAGGACGGACCGTACAGCGTGTGAATGAAGCAAAATGTTCGATCCATGAGCGAAATTATACGTCGACAGAAGATTACGTCTTACTCTGGCTGACGGCGGAATTTGGACTCGTTCAAGGTTTGGCGGCAATCAGCGGTCAAGATTGGTTAACACGAGAAGGGCAACGCATCATTCGGAAACAGGCCGAGTTGCTCGATCATGAAGCGCAACAACTACTATTATCACATTTAGAACAAATGGCAGTAGCGTAATATTCTTGAAAGGGTGAACTGCGTGCAGACACAAGAAAAAGAAAAGAAAGTTTATGAAGTGTTTCAATCAATTTCGACAAATTATGATCAGATGAATTCCATCATCAGTTTCCGCTTGCACAAATTATGGCGAAAAGAAACAATGCGCCGGATGGATGTATTTCCGGGGGCAAAATGTCTTGATTTATGTTGCGGAACGGCTGACTGGACAATTCAACTCGCGAAAGCGGCTGGTCCGACCGGTGTCATCAAAGGACTCGATTTCTCTGAAAACATGCTTAAAGTCGGAGTCGATAAAGTCGAGGCGTTAGGGATGAAAAACGTCGAATTGATTCATGGCAATGCGATGGATTTACCTTTTGGTGATCATTCCTTTGACTACGTGACAATTGGGTTTGGACTACGGAATGTTCCGGACTATCTCCAAGTCATCAAAGAGATGCATCGTGTCTTAAAACCAGGTGGAACAGTCGTATGTCTTGAGACGAGTCAACCGACGGCACCAATTTTCCGTGAGGCCTACTCGTTATACTTTGGTAAAATCATGCCACAAGTCGGTCGTTTGTTTGCAAAATCGTTTGATCAATATAACTGGCTTCAAGAATCGACGGAAGTGTTCCTCGATCGTGTTGAATTAAAGCAATTATTTGAGCAGGCTGGCTTCATGCAGGTCGAAGTAAAGGCGTTTGCAGGTGGGGCGGCTGCAATGCACCTCGGGAAGAAGTGGTGAGATGTCACTGCATTCAATTTATCGAGATGTAACGAAAGAAGTGAATTTAGTCGACCGATTCTTAACAAATCATATTGCGTCCGAAGAACCGACGATTGATGCTGCGGGACAACAACTCTTGAAAGCGGGGGGGAAGCGGATTCGTCCGGCTTTTGTTTTGCTCGCTTCGAAGTTTGGTCAAGCAGACCGGGATGAACTGGTCCGTGTCGCGGCAAGTCTTGAACTGGTCCACATGGCATCACTCGTGCATGATGATGTCATCGATGATGCCGAACTGAGACGTGGAAAGCCGACCGTCATGCAACGTTTTGATGAAGAAGTTGCATTATACTCGGGTAACTATTTGTTTGGTGAGGCAGTCAAATTGATTGGAGAAATCGGGAAACCGGAACTCGTCCAAGTCATGGTCCATGCGATGCGCGAAATTTGTGAGGGTGAAATCGAACAAATTTATGATCAATACGATTGGAATCAATCGATTAAACGATATATTAAACGAATCGAGCGGAAAACGGCGATCTTGATTGAGGCAAGTTGTCATCTAGGAGCCATCGTCGCGAACTGCTCGGAAGCGGATACGAAAGCATTGCGGCAATTTGGGCGTGACATCGGTCTTGCTTTTCAAATTGCGGATGACTTACTGGATTTCACAGCGAACCGGGTCGAGCTTGGTAAACCGGTCGCAGAAGATTTACGACATGGGCATAAGACGTTGCCAGTTTTCTACGCCTCAGAAAATCCAGCTTTTTTCAAGGAACTCGTCAAAATTCAGGAGATGCCCTCCCACGAAGAAGTCGCGCCACTTCTTGACCGTCTGCAAGCGTCTGACGCACTTGAACGGACACAACAGACCGTCGATCTTTACATTAAGCGAGCGATTCGTCGTTTAGAGCATTTACCGAAGTCTTCTGCAAAGCGTTCACTTGAAGAAGTCGCACGTTACGTTGGAAAGCGAAAAGGATAAAAAACTGTCAAAAATTTCTTGCCGCTCGATCCGTTTACGAGTAAACTTACTATGTAAGCGCTTTTCTAAAAGCATTTCATAGGGGGACTCAAAAATGGAACAAACATTTTTAATGGTAAAACCTGATGGTGTCGAACGCGGATTGATTGGGGAAATCATCGGCCGGATCGAACGAAAAGGATTTGTTGTACGTGAAATGAAAATGATGCAAGCGTCTGAAGAATTGGCGAAAGCACATTATGCAGAGCACGCAGAGAAGCCATTCTTTGGAGAGTTGGTCACTTTCTTAACGTCTGGTCCTGTCGTCGCACTTCGTGTCGAAGGAACGGATGTCGTATCTGTTTCACGTTTGATGATTGGAAAAACAAAACCGACAGAAGCACTACCTGGGACGATTCGGGGAGATTTCGCGAACACGATGAGCGAGAACGTCATCCATGGTTCAGACAGCGTCGAGAGTGCGGAGCGTGAACTTGGACTTTGGTTTCAAGGGCAACCGGTAAACGCATAATGAAACGAACGGCAAACAGACGATTGAGCAATTGCTCAATCGTCTGTTTTTGTATTTTGGAAAGGAAATGGCTTTATGCTACTATAGAGAATAAGATAGGGTCATAAAACGTGTATGACCGATGATAGAGAGGACCAGTGAGGTGTACTATGGACGATTACGAGCTTTTCATCCAACGTTTCTTAAAAAAGTCAAGAATTGATTTAGGACAATATAAAGAAGCACAAATGAAACGACGTTTGACGGCTTTGCGCGATAAAAAAGGACATGATACCTTCGCCTCGTATATGCAGGCAATGGAAAAAAGCGAGACCTTATATGAAGAGTTCTTGGACCGGATGACGATCAATGTTAGTGAATTCTTCAGAAATCCGATTCGCTGGCAACAGCTCGAACAAGATATTCTTCCGGTGCTGCAAGCACGTGCGCATGGTCGGATTCGGACATGGAGCGCGGCTTGTTCAACGGGGGAAGAGCCCTATTCGCTCGCGATGATTCTTAATGAGATGATGGACCCTGCCCAATTCACGATTCAAGCGACCGATTTAGATGAGATCGTTCTTGAAAAGGCGAAGCAAGGTCGATACGGCATTTCAGCCTTAAACGAAGTCGTCGAATCAAGGAAAAAACGATATTTCATCGAACAGGATCAACAATATGAGGTCGCTCCAGAAATTAAACGGCTCGTCCGTTTCAGTAAACATAATTTGTTAGGAGATCGCTATGACAGTGGATTTGATTTAATCATCTGTCGTAACGTACTTATTTACTTTACAGAAGAAGCAAAAGCGCACGTCTATCGCTCTTTTGTGGATGCGTTAAAACCGGGCGGCATTTTATTCGTCGGCGGAACGGAACAAATCTTTCAACCGGAACGATTTGGTCTAAAAATGAAGCAAAGCTTCTTTTATGAAAAAATTTAACGACGTGAAGGGATGAAGCGTATGCGCTACATGACAGCTGGAGAATCACACGGAAAAGGACTTTCCGTCATCATCGATGGTGTTCCTTCCGGACTAACAATCGATTTCGAAAAAATTCAATCTGAAATGACACGACGTCAAGGTGGTTATGGACGTGGACGGCGGATGCAAATCGAACAGGATGCGATTGATGTTCGGGGGGGAATTCGTCACGGTTACACGACGGGGGCGCCAATCAGTCTGTTTATTGAAAACAAAGACCATACGCACTGGAAACAAGTCATGCAGGCGGAACCGCTCGAGGAAGCGCTTGAACGTCCGCGGACATTGACACGCCCACGCCCAGGACATGCGGATCTTGTAGGTGGCTTGAAGTACGGTCATCGTGATCTCCGTGATGTCCTCGAACGTTCCTCTGCTCGAGAAACGGCGGCCCGAGTTGCAGTTGGGGCAATCGCGAAACAATTGTTGGCACAGCTCGATGTCGATTTGTTTTCCCATGTACGATCAATCGGTGGCGTTGATGCTGAAGCCGTTGATCCGACGACGCGGCGTGAGTTGATTGAAGCTTCTCCAGTCCGTTGTGCAGATGAAGCAGCGACTGAACAGATGATGCGTGCGATCGATCAAGCTAAAAAAGACGGCGACACACTTGGTGGTGAAGTCGAAGTCGTCGTCACGGGACTTGTTCCGGGGATTGGATCATTTACGCAAAATGACATGAAGTTAGACAGTCGGATCGCCCAAGCTGTCATCAGTGTCAATGCGATGAAAGCGGTTGGATTTGGTGATGGTTTTGATTTGGCGCGTCGTCCCGGTAGTACGGTCCAAGATGAAATCATTCATAGTGAAGCAGGTTACTCCCGCAGAACCAATCACCTAGGCGGAATTGAAGGTGGGATGTCGACAGGAATGCCGATTCGGGTTCAAGTTGCGATGAAGCCGATTCCGACATTGTATCAACCCCTGCAATCGGTCGATATTGAGACGAAAGAGCCGTTCACGGCCCAAATTGAACGCAGTGATGCTTGTGCTGTGCCCGCAGCAGCTGTCGTTCTCGAAGCTGTCGTCGCATTCGAAGTCGCAGCCGCGATTCTCGAAATGTTCGGGAGTTCAACGATGGATCGATTAAAACAAACGATAGCTGATTACAAGGAGGAGGTGCGTCTGTTTTGACGCATCTTTGCATCAAAGCGAGTCGCCCGTATCCGGTTCACATCGAGCCGGGTGCGTTGCGACACCTGGCGGAAGTCGAAGAAGCACAGGTAGCAGATCGCTTTTGGATTATCACCGATCAAACGGTCAGTTCCCTTCATTTAGAGACATTGATCAAACACGTCACGACTCTTTTTCCGAAAACAAACTGGATGACGAGTACTGTCGTACCAGGTGAGAGCAGTAAATCGCTCGAAACGTATGCAGACTTGCTTCAAGAAGGCATTGAACGAGGGGTGACCCGTCGTACGGTCATCCTGGCATTTGGTGGTGGAATGATTGGAGATCTCGCCGGTTTCGTTGCAGCAACGATTCTACGGGGCATTCCGTTCATCCAAATTCCGACGACGTTACTCGCGCATGACTCGAGCGTCGGCGGGAAAGTCGGGCTAAATCTATCGTTCGGTAAAAACCTCGTCGGGGCGTTCTATCAACCGAGTGCCGTTCTCTACGATGTATCTTTTCTGAAAACATTACCGGACCGCGAGTGGAGAAGCGGTTTTTTTGAATTGTTGAAACATGGTCTATTGGCAGCGGAACCGTTTGCTGATCAACTGATGGATTTAAAACTGTCCGATATGAAAGAGTTGCCACTCGAATCCTGGATTGCGAAAGGGATTTCCGTCAAACAACGAATCGTCGAACAAGATGAACAAGAACAAGGCATCCGTGCCTTTTTAAATTATGGGCATACATTTGGTCATGCCGTCGAGTATGCGAGTGAGCGTCTCGCGCATGGTGAGGCAGTCGGAATCGGTTTAGTCTTTGCCAAAATGTTAGAGGGACAAGTCGAAGAAGGAAATCAACTGGCTCAATTGTTGACGCGTTTAGGTGTCGAACTACCAAAAAGGCAATCGTTCGAGGTCTATTTCGACTATATGAAACGGGATAAAAAAAATAATCTGTCGATTCGATTCGTCTTAGCAGAAAACGGGAAATTTAACTTAGAGGAAATTCCGGTGGGACGATTGCTGTCCGCCTATGACATGACTGTGAGGTGCTTGAAATGGGATTAAAGGGAAAGGTAAGAGTACCCGGCGATAAATCAATGACACACCGTGCTTTTTTATTTGGTGGGATTGCAAACGGGACGACGACGATTTCGAATGCACTCGAAGGAGCGGATTGTCTCGCTTCACTGAAGGCGGTTGAGGCACTTGGTGCGAAAATCGAGCGTTCTGAAAAAACGATTCAGATTACAGGGACGACTGCATTAAACGAAGCAAAAATCGATTGTGGGAATTCCGGAACGACGATTCGACTACTAAGCGGTATTTTAGCTGGTAGCGAGGCGGCGTATGAATTGACAGGCGATGATTCGTTAAAAAAACGGCCGATGGATCGGGTGACGATTCCACTCAGTCAGCTTGGTGCGAAAATCGAAGGGAACTACGCTCCGTTACGGATTCAGGGGCAACCGCTCGTCGGAACGACGTATACCTTACCGGTCGCAAGTGCTCAGGTGAAAAGTGCGGTCTTACTAGCGGGGTTATTTGCGACAGGTGAGACAACGGTGATTGAGCCGATTTTATCACGCGATCATACGGAACGGATGTTGCCGCAATTCGGCGTCGATGTGACGATCGATGACTTTGAAGACGGACGGCATATTCGTGTCGAAGGTCCTGTTCAACTTACGGCGACGACGGTCGATATACCGGGCGATCCGTCCTCGGCTGCATTTTGGTGGACGGCGGCGGCGATTGGCGAGGACAGTGTCATCACGACGGAACGCGTACTCATGAACCCGACCCGGATCGGATTTTTACAAGTATTACGACAAATGGGTGCGAGCGTCAAAATTTCGAACCGGCAGGAAGTGGCAGGGGAGGAAGTCGCGGATGTGACGGTAGAATCGACTACCCTGCAGGCGATGACGATTGAAGGAGAACAAATCCCTTCATTGATCGACGAGATTCCGCTCCTCGCTTTACTCGCGACGCAAGCGGAAGGAAAGACGATTATCCGGGATGCAGCGGAGTTACGCGTCAAAGAAACGGACCGGATCGAGACGGTCGTCGCGTCACTACGACGACTCGGAGCGTCGATTGAAGCGACGGCAGACGGGATGACAATTGAAGGCCCGACGTCATTAAAAGGGGCGGAGGTCGACAGTGCCGGTGATCACCGTTTGGCGATGATGTTGACGATTGCTAAGACATTGAACGAAGAAATTCAAGTGAACGGGAATGAAGTAGTTGAAGTCAGCTACCCAACGTTCTATGATGATTTAAAGAAATTGCAAGATAACGGGAACGGATAAGTTCCGAATTGAATTTAGAAAGTGAGGCGTTTGCCTTGAACGAACAGGTATTAAAAGAAATCGTCGAAGGGCTAGAACACGGCCATACGTCGGAAGCGTTAGCTTCACTCGAACAACTTGAAAAGACAGGGACCGATGAGGATCGCTTAGCTGTCGCAGATCTTTACATCGAACTCGGACTCTCGGACCGGGCAGTCGATATCTTATCGCCTCTTTACGTCGATTATGCGGGGAATGCTGGCGTCGCTTTATTGCTTGCCGAATGTTATATCGATCTTGATAGAGAAGAAGAAGCAATCACCGTCCTTGAACAAGTCGATAAGACGGATAGCGAAAATGGACCTCGGACATTAGTGTTGTTAGCGGACCTTTATCAATCACAAGGACTCGACGAAGTAGCGCTCGCGAAATTAAAAGAGGCACGGTCACTTGCGCCGGATGAACCGTTGCTCGCTTACGGACTGGCTGAACTCTATATGACACTTGGAGCATTTGATCAAGCGGTCCCATTGTTCGCTGAAATTGCAGCTGTTCCGGCATTAAGAGAAGAATTGCCACTGGATGCCCTGTACGCCGAGTCGCTCGCAATGATCGGTGAATTCGAAGAAGCGATTCCCTTATATGAACGTGCAGTCGCGGAACGGTCTGACTTGCATACGCTGTTTGGACTTGCGATGACCGCCCACCGCGTCGGACTACACCAAAAAGCGGTCGAAACGTTCCAACAACTGATTGCCCAAGATCCAGATTATACGTCGGCTTACGTGCCTTACGCCGAGAGTCAAGCAGAACTCGGCTTGACGAAGGAAGCGTTGAATGTCATTAAGCAAGGGATGGAGCGAGACGATTATAATGATGAGCTCCGGACGATGGAAGCTTTATTCCTCTTGAAGTTAGGAGACCGCCAAGGGAGTGTCAACGCCTTACGTGAAGCCCTTGCCCTTAACCCGGAATCCTTGCTCGCTGCGGAACGTTTACTTGCGCTCCTCGCTGAAGATGAGGACCATGAGGCGACGATTGAAACGATTTCAGCAATCGAAGAACACGTCACGGCACCAATCTTGACGTGGTACCGTGCTCGATCACTCTATGCGCTGGAAGATTATACGAATGCAATGAAGCAGTATGCTCAAGTTGAATCTGCATTCGCGGATGATGCCCTCTTCTTGAAAGAATATGGTTTCGCATTGGTTGAAGAAGGACGACGTGAAGAGGGACAAGCATTGTTGCGTCGGGCAGCGATGTTCGCTCCAGAAGATGCTGATCTCGTCGATTATGTCGAACGGATGGATAGTTGATTCGATTGGAGAAGGGAGTAGGATTGAGATGACAGAGAGAAAACAGCGTTTCTTGCGCCGCATCTTGACCTATTACACGTTGAAGCGTCGGGAATCCAAATGGATCCTTGATTATTGGCTTCGTAATGATGCGAAACTGGATCAAGTTCATTTTGTTCAAAATGCGATGTTCGCGCCAAAAGCAATCATCATGACGACATACGGGTTTGACGCTGAACCGTTTCTCTTTAAAAAAGGTGAGGTTAAAACGACTGACCCGGAAAAGGCATATCACGACATCCGATTGACGGACGAACCGATTTATATCGAGTTAAATTTTCAAGGGATGATGATGGATGATGAATACTTGTCCCTACTTGAAGAGAACCCGTTTCGTCCGGAGGTCACTGTTGAACCACGATTAGCGGACGAAGCGATGAATTTCATCGCGGCGACGGTCAATCGGCAAGAGGAAGAGCGATTGATTCGTTTGATTGATGAAGCACTTGATGCACGCGATCGGAGTCGTTTTCAATCACTCTCGGAAGAATTACGGACGATTCGGAGCCAACTCCAATAACTAAAATACACTTTTCAATCTTCATACGCGTTCGTCTGCAGTCATCCTCTTCGGATAAAGAAGAGGATGATTTTATTTGAGTTTGAAAAAAACCTAAATATGAAGAAAAATAGAATGGAATTTCATAAAACGTTCACATTAAGCGAGCAGTAATAAAAGCGGATATGATACATTAAATGTGACGAAATGTAAGTGAACAGGAAAGGGGGAAATGATTTGCGTTTCAAACCATCCGATGTTCAAAGGACGAGAAACGAACAAGCGTATATCGATACGTTGGTCGTCCCATTGATACCGATCGGATTTGATGAATCGATGCATGCTTTTGCGGAATGTGCTGACATGACATTGACGGTTGCGTCAGAAGTCGAACGGCAACTGTCCGGTCGGGCGATGCTCCTTCCAGCAATGACGTATGTCGGTATACCGTCACTCGATCAATTGAACGGTTGGCGGGAAGCGGCATCTGCCGAGCAATTCCGTTTTGTCACGTTCATTACGGCAGATTTACGCTGGAAAGACACAGCGGTCGACGACATCGTCTATGTTCCACGATTATCGCTCGAGACGATGAGTCGCGACCAGCAAGGTCAGATGGTCGGGAATTTTGTAGGACAAGTTCTCGAACAGTTAGGAAACCGTTGGACCGCGCTATGAAGCGGTTGACGCGATGATTTTATTAAGATACTATTACCATGTGAGAAATTTGTGTGAAGTACAGTGGTCTTGGGGCACGGCGTACATCACAAGGGGGGATCGATATGGCTCAAAACGGGTCTAACGTAACACGTCGTCAATTCTTGACGTATACACTGACTGGAGTCGGTGGCTTTATGGCAGCGACGATGGTCATGCCGATGGTCAACTTCGCAGTTGATCCGGTCCTGAAGAAATCAGGATCAGGCGATAAAGTAAAAGTAATGAAGTTGTCGGACATCACAACAGAACCAAAACGGGTCGACTTCAAGAAGCAAACACAGGATGCTTGGTATGATTTCGAAGAAACATTATCAGCATGGGTCTTCAAAAATGATAAGGGCGAAATTCTCGCACTATCACCGATCTGTAAGCATTTAGGATGCCAAGTCAGTTTCGGAGCAGATCCGACGCACCCAGAGCAATTCTATTGCCCATGTCATTTCGGACGGTACACGAAAGATGGCGTCAACGTACCAGGAACGCCTCCGACGAAGCCGCTTGATGAATATGAAATGCAAGAGAAAGATGGTTTCCTCTACTTAGGTAAACCAGTCGAAAGAGGTGCGTAAGCGATGATGCAAAAAATCTATGATTGGATTGATGAGCGGGTTGATATCACTCCGCTTTGGCGAGATATCGCCGATCATGAAGTTCCAGAACACGTAAACCCTGCCCATAACTTTTCAGCATTCGTTTATTGTTTTGGCGGGTTGACGTTCTTTACAATCGTCATCCAGATTCTTTCAGGGATGTTCTTGACGATGTATTACGTACCAGATATCATCAATGCCCATGCGTCAGTGTACTATCTTCAAAACGAAGTCGCACACGGTCAAATCGTTCGTGGTATGCACCACTGGGGCGCATCAGTCGTCATCGTAATGTTGTTCTTACATACATTACGCGTCTTCTTCACAGGATCATACAAAAAGCCACGTGAATTGAACTGGGTCGTCGGTGTCCTCTTGTTCTTCGTTGTCTTAGCACTTGGTCTAACCGGATACTTGTTGCCTTGGGACATGAAAGCATTGTTCGCGACGAAAGTTACGATTCAAATCGCGGAAAGCATACCGGTCATCGGTGGCATCGCGAAGACGCTCCTCGCGGGTGGAGAAATCGTCGGTGCAAGTACGATTGCTCGATTCTTTGCGATTCACGTCTTCTTCCTTCCTGCGGCATTGTTCGTCTTGCTCGGGGCCCACTTCATGATGATCCGTAAACAAGGGATCTCTGGACCACTTTAAACCGACAATCAACTTAGGCAACCTAAAAGGGGGAGAACACGATGCATCGTGGTAAAGGAATGAAATTCGTCACCGATTCACGGGTGTCGATCAATAACCGGATGCCGAATAAGTCGAAAGACTATTCTGAGTATCCAGGTCGGACGGAAGCGTTCTGGCCAAACTTCTTACTTCGCGAATGGATGGTAGGAGCGGTCTTCTTGATCGGCTTCATGACGCTGACAATCGTTGAAGCAGCACCACTACAAAACATAGCTGACCCGACGAATACGTCGTACATTCCACTTCCGGACTGGTACTTCCTATTCCTCTATCAGCTCTTGAAATATCAATTTGCTGCCGGTCCGTACATTTTGATGGGAACTGTCATTCTTCCAGGTCTTGCTTTTACGGCGTTACTCGTAGCACCGTGGCTCGACCAAGGGATTGAACGTCGCCCGGCAAAACGTCCAGTCGCAGTCAGCATGATGTTACTCGGAATCGTCTCAATCATTTTCTTGACTTGGGAATCTGTTCAAACAACACACTGGGATACAATCCATAAACAAGGTGAGTTGACGATGAACGAAGGTCCTGAAATCGATACAGCGGCGAAAGGGTATGAAATTTACTCGAACCAGTCATGTGTCAACTGTCATGGTAAGAACCTCGAAGGTGGAGCAGCCGCTCCTGCCCTCGTCGGGACACAAAAGACAGAAGATGAAATTTATGAAATCGCAGATAAAGGTGTCGGTGCGATGCCTGCTGGACAGTACAAAGGTTCAGATGCAGATCGTAAAGAACTCGCTAAATTCATCGCTTCTTACGGTGAAGGCGGAGAGAACAATAAATAAGAGAAGAGCCGGGGGAATGATTCCTCCGGCTTTTGTCTATCATGAGGTGAATGAATGTGCCGTTTTTGCAGATTTTAAAACATAAAGCCCTCCTTTGGCCGCTCGGATTAATCAATCTAGCGGGAACGTTATACGGCTATTATTGGTATCAACCGCAACTCGAGACGGCGAAATGGTACTATTATCCGTTCATCCCGGACAGTCCGACGGCGTCGCTATTTTTTACGATTATCGTGTTTTTATGGATCTTCAATCGTCGTTCCCGACTGTTTGAAGCGCTCGCGTTCGTCACGTTGATTAAATATGGTGTTTGGGCCGTCGTCATGAATGCCTTGATGCTTCAAGAACTCGGGACAGGTAACAGTTATTTGACGGCAATGGCACTGATGTTGATGGTCTCGCACGGCGCGATGGCATTCCAGGCACTGCTTTATGTTCCATTCATGACGTTTCGCGTCAAGGAACTTGTCCTTGTCTCGATTTGGGTCATCCATAACGATGTCGTCGACTACGTGCTCGGTCAGTGGCCACGCTATCCGGCGCTCGCGGAGTACATCCAGTGGATTGGCTATGGTTCGTTCTGGTTGACGGGATTATGTATTTTGATGGGATATTTCTTTGTCGCACGCGATTCGATTGACAATAAGGTCGCTTGAACGTAAAATAAGGATATAATCTTTTAGGAAAGGACAGATGTTACATGGCTAACTATCTGATTTACCTCGCCATCATCATCATTGTTCCCATCTGGGCACAAATGCGAGTCCGAAAAACGTATAAAAAATACCAAGAAGTTCCGATTCATAGTGGGGTGACAGGCGCTCAAGTCGCTGACTTCATCATGAAACAGAATGGGATTACGGATGTCCGTCTCGAAGCAATCGGCGGAACGATGTCCGATCATTACGATCCGACGAATAAAGTCGTTCGTCTTTCGGAAGATGTGTATCATGGTTCAACGGTTTCTGCCGTTTCGATTGCAGCGCACGAAATCGGGCACGTCATCCAAGATGCGACGGACTATAACATGATGCGTGTCCGTCACCGGATTGCACCGGTTGCGTCAATTACGTCGAATCTGTCATTCCCGTTATTACTCGTTGGTTTCTTCGCTGGGATGACTGGTCTTGCGATGCTTGGTGTCATCTTGATGCTCGGTGCCGTCGTCTTCCAGCTCGTGACGTTGCCGGTTGAGTTCGATGCGTCGAAACGGGCGATGGCTCAGTTAACGGAACACGGGATCATCGATGCGGAAGAAGAGCGTGGCTCACGCCGTGTCTTGAACGCCGCCGCCTGGACTTACGTCGCTGCGACACTCGTCGCTGTCGCCGAATTCCTCCGCCTCGCTTTGATGGTCTTTGCACCGTCTGACGAGTAATTCAAGAGTAACGCGTACAAATTAATAAAAAATAAACACCCGGCTGGTTCGATCTTCTTCTTCAGAATCGAATCAACCGGGTGTTTTTTTGTTTTTACGTTTCCTTGATCGGAACACGATTTTCATCGAACGTAAATCCTTCGCCGGTTACTTCATACACATCATGGAGTGTGATGAAAGCATGTTGGTCAACTGTTTTGACGAGCGTCTTCAACCGGGTGATTTCATTGCGGGCGACGACGACATACAAGACTTCAAGGTCGCGACCGGAGAATCCACCTTTCGCGAGTAACCGCGTCGTTCCGCGGTTCATCGTCGCGTGAATCCCGTCGGCGATCTCCGTCCGGTGATCACTGATGATCATCGCGGCTTTACCAGCATACGTTCCTTCCTGCATCCAGTCGATGACACGGGCCCCGACGTAGACGGCAAGCAACGTATACATCGCCTGTTTGTAGTCGAGATATGTCAATGAAGCGACGATGACGAAAAAATCAAAAATCATGAACGTCCGACCGATCGACCATCCGAAATACCGCTTCGTCAGTCGGGCGATGATATCGACCCCGCCCGTCGTCCCGCCGTTGTTGAAGATGATGCCGAGGCCGACACCGATGAAGACACCGGCGAACAACGAAGCGAGCACCATATCGTCTTTCAACATGATTTCAAGCGGTGAATATTTGGCGATTAGGCCGTACCAAAGAGAAAAGCTGAACGTGCCGATCAAGGTATAGATGAACGTCGTCCGCCCGAGCATTTTATAGCTGACGAAAAATAACGGGACGTTTAAGACGAGGTTCGTAATCGACGGGGATAAACCGAACAAGCCCTTTAAAATAAGGGTGATTCCCGTGAATCCACCCTCAGCTAACTCATTTTGAACATTAAAATGATAAATGCCGAACGCAAAGATAAATGATCCGATTAAAATCCAAAAAATATTTCGGAAGCGAATCGGAAATTGAAATGGGGGTGCCATAACAGGTTGCTCCTCTCTAACAAGACTCTTTCTCTAGGGTAACGGTAGACGTTGAAAAAGACTAGCTTTTCTACGGAAATCTCCTTGGAAAGTGGTCGATGTAGTTTTTAAGAGGCGTTTTGTTTACAATTGAATCGAGAAGACAAGGTTAACCTAATTAAAGAGAGAGTGATCTTATATGAAAAAATCGATTGGAATCCTTTGTTACCCGTCCGTAGGCGGAAGTGGTGTCGTCGCGACGGAACTCGGGATGAAACTTGCAGACCGTGGGCATGATGTCCACTTCATTACATCAAGCATGCCGTTTCGCTTGACGGAATATCGTCCGAATATCACGGTTCACCTCGTAGAAGTCAACCAATATTCTGTATTTAAATATCCGCCTTATGATATTACATTGGCTTCGAAAGTCGCAGAAGTCATCGATGTGTTCGATCTCGACATCATCCATGCCCACTACGCCGTCCCGCATGCCGTCTGTGCAGAGCTCGGACGCAATATGGCGAAGAAGAAAGGCGTCGCTGTCGTGACGACTTTACATGGAACGGACATCACGGTCATCGGTCAAGACTTAGAGATGCAGCCAGCCATCCGTTACGGAATCGAAAGTTCGGATGCTGTGACGGCCGTCTCGGAAAGTCTTGCTCTTGAGACGAACATGACGTTGCATGCCGAGTACGATATTGACGTCATTGCGAACTCGATTGATGAGAGTGTGTATTATCCGATGCGCGACGAACGTCTAAAACGACATTATGGGATTGAGCCGGGAGAAGTCGTCGTCATACATATTTCGAACTTCCGCCCCGTCAAACGCATCGATGATACGCTCGTCGCATTTGCAATTGCTGCAAATAATCGTGACATGCGGCTATTACTCGTCGGAGATGGTCCGGAGATGGGGCAGACGCGCCGCCGGGCAAAAGAACTCGGGGTCTATGAAAAAATCATCTTTGCCGGAAAACAAGAACATGTCGCCCAGTTGCTCGCAATCAGTGACATCCATTTATTGTTGTCGGAAAAAGAAGCGTTCGGACTCGTCGTCCTTGAAGCGATGGCGGTCGGAGTCCCAAGTGTCGTCTCGAATGCCGGTGGCTTACCAGAAGTGATCCAAGACGGACAAACCGGATTCATCGTTCCGACGTATGACGTCAAGGCAGCGGCGGAACGAATCGGCCAGTTAGCCGATACACCCGAGTTACGCGAACAGATGGCGGATGCCGGAATTCGCGATACACGGCAACGGTTCGATTCAAATGAAATCGTCCGGAAGTATGAACAGGTCTATGAACGGGTGTGTGCACGATATGAAAATGTCTGAGCTGGCGAATACGATCATTGAAACAATCGAACGTGCAGGTGGCGAAGCGTATGTCGTCGGTGGAGCTGTTCGCGACACGTTACTCGGACGCGTGCCTGGCGATTATGATTTAGCGACGTCACTCTTACCGGACGAGGTCATCCCGTTGTTTCCGGTCGTCATCCCGACCGGACTCGAGCACGGGACGGTGACGATCGTCTTAGAACACGTACCGTTCGAAGTGACGACGTTTCGTTCCGAGTCAACCTATAGCGACCGCCGTAGACCAGACCACGTGACACTTGGCGTCTCACTGGAAGAAGATTTGACACGACGTGATTTTACGATCAACGCGATGGCGTTAAAACCAACCGGGCTCGTCGATCTCTTTGGTGGACAATCCGACCTTGCGAGCAAAATCATTCGAACGGTCGGCCGGCCAGAAGAGCGCTTCGAAGAAGATGCCTTACGGATGATTCGTGCCTTTCGCTTCATGAGTCAGCTCGAGTTCTCGTTAGACGGTTTGACGGAGCGGGCCATCGCGAAGCAAGCGGAGATGATTCAACACGTCGCAATCGAACGTGTCGCGATTGAGTTCGAAAAACTGCTCCTTGGACCGGGGCGTGTTGCAGCGTTACAAGCGATGTTACGCACAGGACTCGCGACCTATCTTCCACACGTCACTTCAGAAGTGATGGGACGATTAGCACAATCATCATTACAGGGTGTCTCGACAGAAAATGTGTGGACGCTGCTGCTCGACGCCGGGTTTCCGCAAGAACGGTTACGTGTCTTTAAACGTTCGAAAAAACAGGAGCAGCGGGCAAAACGACTCGTAGCGCTTGTTCGACTGGAGCAACTAACGGACTGGCAACGGTATACATTGACGGACGAGGAACTGCTCGTCTTAAATCAAATGACAGGTCGGAGTCACGCAGACCGGACAACTTTAGCGATCCGCTCGTTAAAAGATTTACGAGTCGGCGGACGCGACATGATTGCTGCCGGGCTGAAAAAACAAGAAATCAAAGAAGCACTCCATTATTTGGAACAGCATGTCGTAAACGGACACCTTGAAAATCAACGGTCGATTCTGTTAGAGGAAGTGAGCAAATGGAAAAATCAACACGAGACGTAATCTTGCAACGATTGATGCAGACGGATTGGATTTCAGGTCAAGATTTAGCTGACCAGTTAAATATTTCACGTACCGCTATTTGGAAACAAATTGCGTCTTTAAAAGAAGCAGGGTACGCGATTGAATCGAATAAAAAAACCGGGTACCACCTCATCGATCGTGGTGATCATTTAACAGCACTTGCAATCGAACAGTACTTACAGACGAAATTTTTCGGACGTGATATTTTTCATGTCGAGGAGACGGAGACGACGCAACGGATTGCGCATGATTTAGCACAACAGCAGGTCAAAGAAGGGAAACTCGTCGTCTGTGACTACCAGACGAGTGGGCGCGGACAGCTCGGTCGTGTTTGGCACGAGACGAAAGGAAACGGAATTGCGATGAGTTTGATAGTAAGACCAGACGTCCCGCTCGATCAAGCAGGACAATTAACACTCGTGTCTGGCATTGCCCTAGCGACATCTTTACGTGAGTTCGACGTGCCAGTGACAATCAAATGGCCGAATGATTTATTGATTGATGGTCGAAAGGTCGCAGGGATTTTGACGGAAATGCAGACGGAAGCAAACCGGATCAGCTCGGTCATTATTGGAATTGGAATCAATGTTCACCATGACGTCTTTAGTACGGCAATCGCTGATCGGGCGACGTCCCTTAAACTCGCGACCAATCGAACGTTTCGGCGGGCAGAAATCGTTGCATCCTTCTTAAATCAGTTTGAGCAGATGTACGAACGGTGGTTGGTCGATGGATTCGGCTCTTTTGTCGAAGCGTGGGAACATCTTGCGGATAAGCTCAATCAACCCGTTACACTACGCTCGCGTCAACAAACCTTGTCTGGTTATTTGCGCGGAATTCGCGCCGATGGAACGCTGATGGTCGAAACGGACCAAGGAATGGAAGCATTCCATTCGGCGGAACTCGTCTACTGGACAGAAAACTAAAATCCCGACGTTTGCAGTTGCCAATTTGAATCATGTATAATAAAGCGAAGGATGATAGCCGTTAGGAGTCATACCGGTAGAAAACTTTTTTTATCGCTAGTACGACCTGCCTTGATCCTATTTCGGACAGGGACAGAAGGACGATGTTGCACTTATTCACGCCTTCTTTCCTATGGGTATTTTTAGGAAGGAAGGCGTTTCCTTTTGTCCTCTCTACACTAACGAAGGAGAGAACACACATGCACACAATGACACCTTTACTAAAAAAACAAGCAACGGGAGAAAAACTCGTTATGTTGACGGCGTATGATTATCCGTCAGCGAAATTAGCAGAAGCAGGAGCCGTCGATCTCTTACTCGTCGGTGATTCACTTGGAAACGTAATTTTAGGATATGATTCGACGATTGCCGTGACGGTTGAGGACATGATTCATCATGCACGGGCGGTCCGCCGTGGGGCACCGAAGACATTCATGGTCGTTGACATGCCATTCGCAAGTTACCACGGTTCGTTCGACCGGACGCTTGATGCTGCGGCACGTATTTTTCAAGAAAGTCAGGCCGATGCCTTAAAACTTGAAGGTGCTGGGGACATCTTGACGACGATTCGTCGCTTGACGGACGCAGGGATGCCTTGTGTCGCACATCTTGGATTGACACCCCAATCAGTTGGCGTACTCGAAGGTTTTAAAGTACAAGGAAAATCGCTTGCAGCAGCGGAACAGTTGATTGCAGACAGTTTAGCAGCGGAACAAGCCGGTGCGAAGATGCTCGTCCTGGAATGTGTCCCGCACCAACTTGCGAAACGAGTCAGCGAATTACTTCAGATTCCTGTCATCGGGATTGGTGCCGGCGTTGATGTCGATGGACAAGTCCTCGTCTACCATGACATCCTGACATATGGTGTCGGACGTCTACCGAAGTTTGTTAAAGCGTATACGGACTGGAATACGTCAGGGACAGCAGCGATTGCTAGCTACGTCGAAGAAGTAAAACAAGGTGTATTCCCATCTATTGAACATACGTTCACGATGGATGAAGAATTGATCGATTCGCTTTATGGAGGCGGTAAAGAATGAAAGTCATTCAAGACATCGACGAACTACGGCAAGAATTAGCAGCCTATGACTCGATTGGTTTTGTACCGACAATGGGGTTTTTGCATGAAGGTCATGGTTCGTTACTCGAACAAGCACGACGTGAAAATGAGATTGTCGTGTTGAGTATTTTTGTCAATCCGACGCAGTTCGGACCAAACGAAGATTTAGAACGGTATCCACGTGACGAACAACGCGATCAACAACTGGCGGGTGCGGCAGGCGTCGATTATGTATTTTATCCGACGAATGAAACGATGTATCCGCTCGATATGGCGCGCGTGACGGTCAGAACGGGCGACGACGTCCTTTGTGGTGCGTCACGACCAGGACATTTCGATGGCGTCTTGACGGTCGTCAGTAAATTGTTGAACATCGTCCACCCGACCCGTGCCTATTTCGGACTGAAAGATGCTCAGCAGTTAGCCTTGATTGAAGGATATGTTGCAGATTATTTCGTCCCGGTCGAGATTAAACGGTGTCCGATTATCCGGGAAGCGGACGGTCTCGCAAAGTCCTCACGAAATGTCTATCTGTCTGAGCAAGAACGCAGTCAAGCACCGCGTTTGCAACAAGCTCTCCAGCAAGCAAACGCGTTACTTGAAGCAGGCACAGCCGTCGAGGAAGTCGTCGAACGGACGAAAGATGCTTTGCATCTTGAAGGAACGGCGCTTGATTATGTCGAAGCGGTCGACTATCCGACGCTCGGACCGGTTACATCAGAAACGAAAACGATTTTATTAGCCGTCGCGGTTCAGTTTGAATCAGCGCGCTTGATTGATAATTTACTTTATACGAGAGGAGCATGATTTATGTTACGGACATTCATGCACGCTAAACTACACAAAGCTCGAGTGACGGAGGCGAACCTCCATTACGTCGGTTCCATCACGATTGATGAAGATTTGCTTGATGCGGTCGGAATCTTTGAAAATGAAAAAGTTCAAGTGACGAACAATCAAAACGGTGCCCGGATCGAAACATATGCGATCAAGGGTGAACGTGGCTCCGGTGTCATTTGTTTGAATGGTGCGGCAGCTCGCCATTTCCAAGTTGGAGACGAAGTCATCATCATGGCATATGCACAATTGACGAATGAAGAAATCCTCGTCCACGAGCCGAAGGTGGCTGTTCTCGATGAAACGAATAACATCAAACAGATGCTTTCTCAAGAAATCGCGCATACGATCTTATGAAATTCAGAGACCCGGAACACATTCGGGTCTCTATTTTTGTTAAGATGAAACATGAGAAGTTCGATACGTAACAGATGGATGGTTAAAGGTGGAGATAAGTCGTGGAGAAGAAGTATGTGGTGATCGACCTAGAGACGACAGGTCATTCGATTAAAGCTGGAGATGAGATGATTGAAATCGGCGTAGCGGTCGTCGAACAAGGGCACGTGACGGAACGTCTGTCGGCTTTCGTTCGACCGAAAAATCCGATTCCGCCGTTCATCTCGCAATTGACAGGAATATCCGATTTAGATGTAAGGGACGCAGACACATTTGATGTCATTGCACCGCGCGTCCTCTCGATGTTAGATGGTGGAGTGTTTGTCGCGCACAATGTCCAATTCGATTTAACATTTTTAAATGAAGCGCTTGAAGAAGAAGGTTACTTACCGTACACGGGTCCCGTCATCGATACGGTCGAACTGGCACGGATTCTATTACCAACGGCAGAGAGTCACTCCTTATCGCACCTGACGGAAAGTTTACAGTTGACGCATCAAGAAGCTCACCGGGCGGGCAGCGATGCAGAAGCGACGGCAGAATTATTACTCGAACTGTTAAGTCGACTTCGCGAGCTACCGCTTGATACATTAAAACAGTTGCGTCGCTTAGCCCCAAAATTATTCAGTGCGATGGAAGAAGAGATTGATTTTGCGATTCAAGCAGTCGGCATCGAGACAGACGATCGGTTCGATTCGTTCCGAAAGATTGCGCTGAAAAAACGTCTTGATCCGGAACTGATGCCGCACCGGTCGGAACTCCAGCCATTCGGACCGTTCGTTGATCACTTGAATCAAGAGATCTTTCCGAAGCTGTTCAGGGGTTATGAGCAACGAACCGGTCAACTTGAGATGATGCGTCATGTCTATCAATCACTTGATCAAGAAGTACCATTGCTCGTCGAAGCTGGGACGGGTACCGGAAAATCTCTTGGCTATCTTGTTCCGGCGACACATTATGCGATTGAACACGAGACGCCGATTATCGTCAGTACACATACGATTCAACTGCAAGAGCAACTGTTCGCCCGTGATTTACCGCTGTTGCGTCAACTGTTCGATGCCCCAGTCGACATTACATTGCTCAAAGGGCGGAACAATTATATTGATTTACGTAAATTCGAGTTTTTCCTGAATGAAACAGAAGAACCGTATAATTTTACGTTAGCGAAAGCAACATTGCTCGTTTGGTTGACTGAAACGACGACGGGAGACTTGGAAGAAGTCAGTCTTCCCGGTGGAGCAGCACAAGGGAACATCGCCATCAAACAGTTGATCCAGTCGGATAGCCAGTCGCAACTCGGGCGATTCGATCCATGGTTTAGCCGTGACTTTTTCCAACATGCCGTCCGTAGAGCGAAGGACGCGACGATCATCGTCACGAACCACGCCTTATTGTTTAGTGATATTCAGTATGAGGCGGGTGTCTTACCGAAAGGCTGTCCGTTGATTTTAGATGAGGCCCATCAAATCGAGGAAGTCGCGAGCCACCATTTCGGACTCGTCTTCGACGGGCATTCATTCGACCGGATTTTTAGACAACTCGGATTCTCCGCGGATAAAAAACTATTGACGCGTCTCGTCAGCCTCTCCGATCAGTTTGATTTGACGGAGATGGTCGAAGCGCATAGTGAAGTGATTGATGAGACGATGACGGAGCTAATCGAAGAGGCAGATAACCTGTTGATGATCATCCAAGCCTATGGACTTGATCTCTCTTCCCGGAAAGAGCGACGGGAAGGACGTGTCACAGTCCGCTTCAAACGACTCGATCATTCGATGCGGGCCGTTCAGGAAAGTGCGAAACGGGTCGAATTGGTCTTACGTCGATTACGACAAGCGATTCGGGCGATTCATAAATTATTCCACGATCAACGCGAACACATGAGTTACCGGGAACGGTCCGTCGTCGCGGATCTCAAATCCGTGATCGGTCAAATCGAGGATGTCGAGAATGCGATTTTTGAGACGATGCTCGCGCCTCATGATGAAACAGTATCCTGGATTGAGACGACTGCAAAAAATCGGAAGTTGACACGGATTTATACGCAACCAATCGATATTTCAGAACGCTTATACCGGGATGTCTTCTCGAAACGGACGAGCATTTTGACATCCGCGACGTTGACGGTCTCGAACAAGTTTCAATTCATTGAAAAGCGGCTTGGTTTAAGCGAACTCGAGACACGGCGGTTCATTGTCCCGTCACCATTCGGGTACGCGGAAAAAGTCCGGCTGATGGTTCCGACGGACTTGCCGTTACTGCAGGACGTCCCACCTGCGAAATATGCTGAAACGATAGCGGAAGCCATCATCGAAATCGCTGAAGTGACGGAAGGGCGGATGCTCGTTTTGTTCACATCCAATGACATGTTGCGACAAACGCATGATTCGACGAAGCAGGCACTTCCGGCACGATTTACGTTGCTGTCGCAAGGAATCACACAAGGATCCCGGCAGCGCTTGATGAAACAGTTTAAGCAACTCGATGCCTGCATTCTTTTTGGGGCTGCGAGTTTTTGGGAAGGGATCGATGTTCCGGGTGACGACTTAAGTTGTCTTGTCATCGTTCGTCTACCCTTCGCACCGCCTGACCAACCCATCGTTCAGGCACGATCGGAACAAATCGAACAACAAGGTAAATCTTCGTTTTTTGAATACAGCTTACCGCAAGCGATCATTCGTTTTAAACAAGGGTTCGGTCGTTTGATTCGAACGACGAATGACCGTGGTGTCGTGTTCGTGTTTGACCGTCGAATTGAGACGACACGTTACGGAAAACGTTTTGTTTCAAGTTTGCCAAATGTGCCTGTTTTATCAAAACCACTTCAAGAATTGACGGCAGAACTCGAATTGTTCTTGAATGATACGGATTGAGTCTATTAAAATAACCATTATCGCATTATAATAGGTTAAGAAAAATGAGGGAGGATATAAGATGGATTCGAAAATCGAGACACTCGCAACGGTCAAGGTCAATCGCCATGACGATACGTACAAAATCGTAGACTTATTGAATCGCACGTTAAAAACGGAGGACTTAATGTTTGGTTTAGCTCTAGATGAGAAAGACAAGGAGCAGATGGTCTTCACCATCTACCGCACATGAAGTGGAAAATCGCCATCGGTTTGATTTCGGTCGTTCTTTTGATTACGCTAATCGGTACAGGAATCTACCAGTTAACGGTTGGTGAAGCAAAGGGGCGAGAACAAGAAGTCGTCAAGCGGGCAGAAAAACGTTTAACACAAGAAATAGCCCCGGACGCCGTGACATTCGAAAATGTCTTTAACGGAAAAGACCAGTACACCGTCTTCTCGATTAAAAAAGAGGGAGAGGCGTTACGCGCTTTTGTCCCGTCAAAAGGTAAGATTGAGACACGCCCGGTTAAAGACGGCATTAAGGTAGATGAAGTCATTCGTCAAAGTGGAGATCAAGGAAAAATCGTTTCCACGAAATATGGTTTCGAAGATCGCGCCTTAATTGAGATCGTCGCGGAAACCGAGACGGGCTATGAATATTCGTACTATACGTATCAAGAGGGATCTTTCATCAAACGACTACGGATTAACTAAAAGGAGTGTGCGACATGTTATCAAAACGCGTACAACAATTGACGCCTTCTACAACGCTTGCCATCACGGCGAAAGCGAAGGAACTGCGGGCATCCGGTCAAGATATCATCGGTCTTGGGGCTGGTGAACCGGATTTCAACACGCCGGAGTTCATCATTCAAGCGGCATTTGCGGCAGCAGAAGCAGGCGATACAAAGTATACGCCTTCAGGCGGAACGGTTGCGTTGAAAGACGCGATTATCGAGAAGACACGTCGCGATTTATGGGTATCGTATGATCGCTCGGAAGTCATGGTTGCGTCTGGTGCGAAACATGCTTTATCGACACTCTTCCAAGCCATTCTCGACCCGGAAGATGAAGTCATCGTTCCTGCTCCGTACTGGGTCAGCTACCCTGAGCAAATCAAGTTGAGTGACGGCGTACCGGTCGTTTTAGAGACGACGGAAGCGTCACGTTTCAAGGTGACACGTGAGTTGCTCGAGCAACACATCACACCGAAAACGAAAGCAATCGTCTTGAACTCACCTTCGAACCCGACAGGTATGGTCTACACGAAAGAAGAGTTAGAGATGGTAGCAGAGATGGCGATTCAACATGACATTCTCGTCATCAGCGATGAAATTTATGAGAAATTACTGTATAACGGTGTGACGCACTTATCGATTGCGACACTTCCAGGAATGCGGGAACGGACAATCATCATCAATGGTGTCTCGAAATCGCATGCGATGACGGGCTGGCGGATTGGTTATGCGATCGGACCGAAAGCAATCATCGGCGCAATGACAAACCTTGCGAGCCATTCGACGTCGAACCCGACGTCAATCGCGCAAGCTGCTTCTGTCGCGGCCTACGAAGAAGGGGATGCCCCGGTCGAAGCGATGCGTGTCGTGTTCGAAGAACGACTCGAACAAATTTACGAACGCTTGATTCAAATACCTGGTTTGACGTGCTTGAAGCCGGAAGGTGCCTTCTACTTGTTCCCACATGCCTTAGAGGCAGCGAAGATGTGTGGTTATGCAAACGTCGATGACTGGTGTACAGCCGTCTTGTCAGAAGCAAAAGTAGCCTTGATTCCAGGTTCAGGATTTGGTGCGCCGGAATATGTACGTCTATCGTACGCAACAGACCCGAAGCGTGTCCTAGAAGCGCTCGATCGGATTGAAGGATTTATCGCGGCTCGTACAGCCGTTTAACTTAGAGAGGATGTTGACTTTTGAAAGCAATGATTCGAGATGTAGCAAAACATGTGGGAGAGGAAATCACGATTGGCTGTTGGTTAGCGAACAAACGTTCAAGCGGTAAAATCGCCTTCCTTCAGTTACGTGACGGTTCCGGCTTTATGCAAGGTGTCGTCGTCAAAGAAACGGTCGGAGAAGACTTATTCAAAACAGCGAAAGGTCTAACGCAAGAATCATCACTTTGGGTGACGGGAGTCATCAAATCAGATGGTGAGCGAACAGCACTTGGACATGAGATGGAGATCACTTCAATTGAAATCATCCATGAAGCAATCGACTACCCGATTACACCGAAAGCACACGGAACAGATTTCTTGATGGACAACCGTCACCTTTGGTTGCGGTCAAAACGCCAGCATGCCGTCATGGTCGTTCGAAATGAATTGATCCGTGCGACATATGAGTTCTTTAACCAAGAAGGGTTCATCAAAGTCGACCCACCAATCTTGACGGGCAGTGCACCGGAAGGAACAACCGAATTGTTCCAAACGAAATACTTCGATGAAGATGCGTACTTGTCACAATCGGGTCAACTCTACATGGAAGCGGCAGCGATGGCGCTCGGGAAAGTCTTTTCATTCGGTCCGACATTCCGTGCTGAAAAATCAAAAACACGTCGCCACTTGATTGAGTTTTGGATGATGGAGCCGGAGATGGCGTTCTACGACCACGAGATGAACCTCGAAGTCCAAGAAAACTATGTCTCGCATCTCGTTCAGTCCGCCTTGAAGAACTGTAAAGCGGAACTCGAGTTGCTCGGGCGTGACTTGACGGTTCTTGAAACGATTCAAGCACCATTCCCACGCGTCCGGTATACGGAAGCAATCGATATGTTGAAAGAGCAAGGATTCGATGACATCGAATTCGGAGATGATTTTGGTGCACCACATGAAACAGCAATCGCAAATAGTTTTGCCCGCCCGGTCTTCATCACGCACTGGCCGAAAGCCATCAAACCGTTCTACATGAAAGAAGATCCGGAAAACCCGGGATTCGTTCTGTGTGACGACTTGATTGCACCGGAAGGATACGGCGAAATCGTCGGTGGTTCGCAACGTGAAGAAGATTACGACAAACTGCTTGCTGATATGAAAGAACATAACTTGGATGAGACAGGCGCCTATAAATGGTATCTTGAAACACGCAAGTATGGTTCAGTACCGCACAGTGGCTTTGGTTTAGGACTTGAACGGACTGTCGCTTGGATCACGGGCGTCGAGCACGTTCGGGAGACGATTCCATTCCCACGTCTACTCAACCGGTTGTATCCGTAATTTAGACTGAAATCGACCCATCGTTTAGACGGGTCGATTTCTTGCTTAGACTAAAGAATCGAGGAAGTGTCATGAATCATAATTTAATCCAACTTTTCGAAGAAGGGACCGTCGTGCTTCCGAAACGATTGTTCACGGAAGCGAAGCGGCTTGGAATCAGCTTCGTCGAGTTTACGTTAATCGGTCAACTGTTCGCTTGCCGTGCGGAAGGGATGGAGATGCCTTCACCGGAAGAATTGAGCAATCGTCTCGGGCTGTCCGAGACGGAAACGATTGAGACGACGCTCGGTTTGTTACAGAAGGGGTTGCTGGCGATGGAAAACGTCGCCGGATCGGAACGCTATTCGTTAGTTCCACTCTATGAAAAATTAATGGCACCACCGGAACAAGAGGCGCCGAATTTCGATACGATCAATCCATCGGTCTTCCAACAATTTGAGCGGGAACTCGGAATGATGTCGCCGTTTCAAATGGAACAAATCATTCAGTGGCTGACGATTGAAAACATCGCGGAAGAGCTAGTCCTTGCTGCGCTTCGCGAAGCCGTCTACCATAACGTCCGGAAGATGACCTATATCAATCAAATTTTGCGGACGTGGGAACGCGAGGGTATTAAAACACTCGAAGATCTTGCGACGAGAGGAGGGTGAATCATGTTACGAGTAGCTGAAATCGACCGGATTGAATTGACCCTCGAAGAGATGTTTCCGGACGCTTTTTGTGAACTGATTCATAAAAATCCGTTTGAACTCGTCGTCGCCGTCGCCTTGAGTGCGCAAGCGACGGACGTGCTCGTCAATCAAGTCACGCCGGGATTGTTTGCCGCGTATCCGACGCCAAGCGACCTAGCCACTGCACCGGTCGCTGCCATCGAAGAGAAAATCAAACGACTCGGTCTCTATCGCAATAAAGCGAAAAATATCAAAGCACTCGCGGAACGCCTCATCACGTTGCATGAAGGCGAAGTACCAACGGACCGCGCCGGACTCGAAGCGTTACCCGGCGTCGGGCGAAAAACAGCGAACGTCGTGTTATCGGTTGCATTCGATGTCCCGGCATTCGCAGTCGATACGCATGTCGAACGGGTTTCGAAACGACTCGGTATCTGTCGCTGGAAAGATAATGTCACACAAGTCGAAGCGACGTTGATGAAACGATTCAAGCGGGAACGCTGGTCGAAGCTTCATCATCAATTCATTTTTTTCGGACGGTATCACTGCAAGGCGCAACGTCCGCACTGCCTTGAATGCCCATTACTCGACATGTGTCGGGAAGGAAAAAAACGGACGAAAGGGACAATCATCCCTGTCGATTAACGAAGAATTATTTAAATGATGCTTGAAAGCAAAAAAAGGATAGCGCGTTTCCGGAAGAAACCCCAGAAGCGTGCTATCCTTTATTCGTGTGAAATAAAATGTCTCTTGTCCATCATACGCGCGTATGTTTAACCATTCCAAGGCGTATCGGACCATTCCCGACGCTTTTTCGTGATCGGAACTTTTTTGAATCCCCAGTTTCGGAAATCTTGATCGGGACTATCGCGACGAATGTAAATTTTTTCTTTGATTGCTTTAAAGATTCGGTTTTCGTCCCCGTAATGGACAAACCGTGGTTTCACCTCAATCACGCCACGACGTACGCGTGAAAGGGGAAGACAGACGAGGTCAGCAATCTCAAGACCGGATTGGTAGAGGTCGCTATCCTTTTCAGCAAAGATGAAGCCTTTAATTTTTTGACGACTTTTTTCGACGTCAAGGTGGACCGTCCCCGAGTTAAAGATATCGAAGAACGCTTTTTGAATTAATAAGTTTTGATAATCATCACGACTTTCGAGGACGACACGAGCACTCGTCGCTTCCGTCTCCTCTAAAAAAGCGTAAAAAGATTTCATCAAGTGGGCAAAGGCGACGACGTAAGGATCTTTTGGTGTCGAATAAAAATCTTGCAGCTTCTGTTTATCGACTTCGACACTGACAATCGTACAGTCGATATCGACTAGGAAGTCAGGTAATGCGACCCAAAAATGACGTAACATATCAATCGTGATCCCGTCTTCTTTGCCGTAAGGATGCTCCGCCTTTAAAATTTCTTTTAAATGGAGTGGAATGTGTGGATCTTCAAACACACTCGACTTAAATTCCATCAAGCGTTTCCGTAAAGGGCTCGGTTCACCCGTTTCGTCCGAATCGATGGCATATTTGTATTCCATCAAGACACCTGTCAAATTAAATTGCGTATTCCCTTTAGGTGTCCCCGTCTCATCGACGAACATGACGTATTTTTTCGCAGTGTTGTTCGACGCTCTAGGAATCATTTTTGATTCATGGCGCGAATTCGATTTAGGTGTTGCCAATCAGATTCCTCCTCGCGCGGTTCTACAGGACCAGTTGTAACTGTCTCCCACACTATACTGTGTACGACAAGTATACCAAGATTTCCTGCTAAAAAAAGTAAAACCTTAAGTGAGAGAAATCACTGCATCAGTTGATCGATATAGCGAACAGACTTAATCGTTTCATTGAAACGTTTTAAACTTGTTTTTGGTTGGAACGCCTGGACTGATAGTTGTTTCAGTTGATCGACGGCACTCTCGACCATCGCCGGGCGTAAATAAGGGCTGTTCTGCGCATTATGTTGCCAATCGGCGATGAGCACATCTGCTTGTTCGACGAACGGAATGACATCCTCGTTGAAGTCATATTCTGTTCCGGCGCGACCTGCTTGATAAATTTTTTCGATTTCTTGAAGTAACGGTTCAATTGTCATTTGTTTTTAACTACTCCTCTCGGCCGATACGATACAATCACATATCATGGTACAATAAACGCGATAGGAGGGGAATCGTTTTGAATTATCCGAACGGTAAAAAATTTCAAAAGCCTCTCGAACCTCATGGAACGACGATAAAAAAAGCACGCTCACAAGCATCGACGTTTTCTAATCGGGGGATGAAGCTTGAAAAATTGATTAATGAAAGCAATACGTTTTACTTGACGCATAATCGGGCAATTATTCACAAGAAGCCAACCCCCCTTCAAATCGTTCAAGTCGATTACCCGAAACGTTCTGCGGCTGTCGTGAAAGAAGCCTATTTCAAACAACCGTCGACGACCGATTATAATGGTGTCTATCGGGGGAAATATATTGATTTTGAAGCGAAGGAAACGAATCATAAAACCTCTTTTCCACTCAAGAACTTCCACCCCCACCAAATCGAACACATGCGACAATGCGTAGCACATGGAGGAATTTGTTTTGTCATCATTCGGTTCAGTATGTATAATGTGCAATATGTGCTTTCAGTCGAGCACGTGTTCCCTTGGTGGGAGCAATTAGAAACGGGTCGTAAATCAATTCCGCTCGACCAAATCGAACAACATGGTATAAAAATCAAGACAGGTGCGTTCCCTGCGATCGATTATCTCGAAGCAGTAGACGAATTATATTTCACTTGAGAAACTTACGGATTGAAGGAGAAGGATAGCATATGGAAAGAAGTCGTGTCGCACGTCGTGAAGAAACGAAGACGTCAACTAAACAATCGAATCGGACGAAACGTCCGAAAAAAAAGAAGTCCGGTGGTTCAGGTGGATCTGGAAAAGGTCCACTTTTTAAAAAGCTATTAATGATTGCAACCGGCTTATTCATCATCATGATGCTTGTCGGAGGTGGGTTTGCTGCGTATGCGATTGCCACTGCTCCGGAACTCGATGAGACGAAACTACGGGATGCGCTCCCGCTGAAAATTTATGCGAGCAACAAAGAGGAAATCAAACAGGGTGGAACGAGTCGCGAGTACGTCTCGATTAAAGAAGTTCCTGAAGTCGTCAAAGACGCCTTCATCGCGATTGAAGATCGACGTTTTTACCAACACAAAGGGATTGACTTCCGTCGTCTCGGTGGAGCGATCATCGCGAACATCACCGATGGATTCGGCTCGGAAGGGGCATCAACAATCACGCAACAGGTCATCAAACAATCGTTTTTAAGTTCTGAAAAAACAATCACACGGAAAGTACAAGAACAGTGGTTAGCGATTCGTCTAGAACAAGACTACACGAAAGATCAAATTTTAGAAATGTACTTGAATAAAAACTACTATGGTCAGAATTCGTTCGGAATTCAGACGGCTTCAAAAGCCTATTTCAATAAGACAGTCGATAAATTAGATTATGCAGAAGCAGCGATGCTTGCCGGATTGCCACAGCGTCCGACAGCATATGACCCGATTAAAGGGGATCCGAAGTTAACGAAGGGGCGTCAAACACAAGTATTAGATGCGATGTTGACGACAGGCGTCATCACGCAAAAACAACGTGACCAAGGAGTCGATCAACCGATTTCTAAATTGATTGATCCCGCTCCAAAATCGACGACAGATGCTTCGTACGATAGCGTCATCTTTGATATGGTCTCAAAAGAATTAGAAGATGTCTTTGGTCTTGAAGGAAAAGACATCTATGGCCAAGGACTCAAAATTTATACATCGATTGATAAACCGATGCATGATTATATGAATGAAGCCATTAAAGAAGACAAAGTCGTACAATTACCAGATTATGCCGAAGCTGCGGCCTCTGCCGTCAACACAAAAACGGGTGAAGTCTTAGCCGTCGTCGATGGAAAAAATCCAGGGGAAGACACGGCACGCCGTAACTACGCGAATGAACCGCACCAACCGGGTTCTTCTGCGAAACCCTTCTTCGCGTATGGTCCAGCGATTGAAAATGAAAAATGGTCGACAGCAAAACAAATCACGGACCAAGAAACGAAGATTAACGGCAAGACGATTCAAAACTATTACGACGGTTACAAAGGAACAAACACGATTCGAAACTGGTTGAAGATTTCAGCCAATACGCCGGCAATCCAAACGTTCCAAGAGATTGGTGGCGATGCGGTCGAATCGTTTGCTGCTAAATCTGGTTTGGCATTAGAAAAAGATGAATCAATTTCTCCAGCGTACGCAATCGGTGGGATGAAACACGGATTCAACACGACTGAGATGGCGGGCGCTTATGCGACACTCGGAAACGGTGGCGATTATGTGGAGCCACACATCATCAAGTCAATTGAGTACAGTGATGGATCAAAAATCAAATCACCAATCAAATCGAAAAAAGCGATGGAAGACTATACAGCCTATATGTTGACGGACATGCTTCGTGACGTCCTGAAGCCGGGCGGTACGTTCCCGACGGCTGGACTTTCATTTGATGCAGCAGGAAAAACCGGAACGACGAATGCCTATAAGGATGTTTGGTTCGTTGGTTATACTTCTGATGTCTCCATTAGTGTTTGGACAGGAACGACGACATCTGGAAATAATAACGGGATCGGCCTCGAAGGGCAAACCGAGAGTAGAATGGCACAAAACCTATGGAAAGATTTTGTGACCAAAACACGTGACCGGACACCAGCGCCGTTCGAACAACCAAGCTCGGTCCTCAGTATCGGTGACGAACTGTATGTGAAAGGAACGAAGGAGCCGGTCGTCGAAAAAAAGGCCGTACCAGCTCCGACTGGATTGCAAGCTTCTTACGATGAAGAAGCGCAGTCAGGTGAGCTGACTTGGAATTACAACGATTCAGCGTTGCGGACGAACGGATACGATAGCGTAACATTTGAAGTATCGATGAAAGATCCGGATGGCAATACATCGGTTCTTGGGACGAGTTCGACGAATCGAATTGGTATCAACAGTCTAAAACCAGGACGAACAGAGTTCACACTCGTCGCGAAAGCATCAGGAGAAGAGTCAGGTCCTGTTGCGACGTCAGTCACAGTCGCTGAACCAGAGACTGAGGAACCAGTGACGGATGAACCGACGACCGATGAACCGGCAACAGATGAACCGGCAACAGATGAACCGGCAACGGATGAACCGACGACAGACGAACCGACGACCGATGAACCGGCAACGGACGAACCGACGACCGATGAACCGACAACGGACGAACCGGCAACGGACGAACCAGCGACGGATGAACCGGCAACGGACGAACCGGCAACGGATGAGTCAGTCTCTACACAATCAACGGATGAAAAAGCAAAAGAAAATGATAAGAAAAAACAATCCGATAAAGAAAAGACGGACAAAAAAGAGGATTCCCAAAGCACGGAATAAGAAACAGAGGAATGAATTGAAGGTCAAGACTGAAGTGGCGAACCTGTCGCTACAGTCTTACCTCTTTTTTTTTGTATAATGAGTGAAGAAGGAAGGAAGTGAGTCGATGGAACCGAGACAATCACTCGTTACTTATTTAGAGGAATTAAAAGCTGATCGCGCCTTTATGGAGCGCGTCACATATATGAAGACGATGGAAGCTACAGCAGGACGGTACTCACCTTTTCCGGAACAGATGCCAAAACGATTACAACAAGCTATCAAAGCACGTGGCATCGATGCCTTATACCGGCATCAAGCATTAGCATTTGATCAAGTCATGGCAGGGAAATCGACGGTCATCGTCACGCCGACGGCTTCCGGGAAAACATATTGCTTTAATTTACCGATTCTCTCGCATCTACTGGAGCATCCGAACGACCGGGCACTGTATCTCTATCCGACGAAAGCTCTCGCACAAGATCAAAACAGTGAACTGCTCGAGTTGATTGATGAGCTCGAAGCACCGATTCGTTGTTTTACGTATGACGGAGATACGTCACCGACGATTCGGACGAAAGTCCGCAAAGCGGGGAACATCGTCATTACAAATCCAGATATGCTTCACTCGGGCATTTTGCCGCATCATACGAAGTGGATTGAACTGTTCGAAAACCTGAAGTATATCGTCATCGATGAGTTGCATACGTACCGTGGCGTCTTCGGGAGTCACGTCGCGAATGTCATCCGACGGTTACGCCGGATTTGTCACTATTACGGGAGTGACCCTGTCTTCATCATGACGAGCGCGACGATTGCCAACCCACAAGAACTGGCGGAACGGCTGATTGAGAAGCAGGTCAGTCTGATCGATGACAACGGTGCTCCGACCGGGCGAAAACATTTCATCGTCTATCAACCACCAATCGTCAATGCCCAACTCGGAATTCGACGTTCGGCGACACTCGAAACCAAACAACTGGCATCCCGATTCATCAAAAAGAAGTTTCAGACGATCGTCTTTGCCCGTTCACGTGTCCGCGTCGAGGTGTTGCTGACGTATCTACGCAGTTTGATTCGCCATGAACTCGGTCCGAAATCGATTGAAGGATACCGTGGTGGTTATTTACCGACGGAGCGACGTGATATCGAACGGCGTCTAAGAAAAGGTGAAATCACCGGCATCGTCTCGACGAATGCGTTAGAACTGGGCGTCGATATCGGTCAATTGCAAGTCTGTATCATGAATGGTTATCCGGGAACGATTGCTTCGCTTTGGCAACAGGCCGGGCGTGCCGGAAGACGGCAAGATGATGCTTTAATCATCCTCGTCGCCTCGTCCGGGATGCTCGATCAATACGTGGCAGAACGACCGGAGTTATTTTTAAATCAATCACCAGAGGCGGCACGACTCGATCCCGATAATTTAATCATCGCCGTCGACCATATAAAATGTGCCGCATTCGAACTTCCGTTTCGGCAAAGTGAAAGATTCGGCACACTCGAGACGGAAGATATTCTCGAGTATTTAGTTGAAGAACGTGTCCTGCATCAGCGGGGAGAGCGTTTCTATTGGATGAATGATGCGTTTCCGGCACATGAGATCTCGTTACGCTCAAGTGATCAAGAAAACGTCGTCATCGTCGATCAGACGGAAGTCCCGAATCGGGTCATCGGTGAGATGGATACATTTAGTGCAATGACGTTACTTCACGATGAAGCGATTTACTTGCATGGGGCGGATCAATATCAAGTCGAGACACTCGATTTTGAGGAGAAAAAAGCGTTCGTCCGTGCCGTTGATGTCGATTATTATACCGATGCTAATTTTTCAGTCGATTTGTCTGTCCTTGAAGAAGATGAAAGCTATTCGAATGATCTGTTTAGTGTGGCCCGTGGTGATGTCAGTGTTCGTGGGATGGCGACGATGTTCAAAAAAATTAAGTTCGGTACCCACGAAAACATCGGGTCTGGTCCGATTCATTTACCTGAACGGGAAATCCATACGACAGGCGTCTGGTTTACGTTGCCTGCTACATCTGCTTCCAGTACGGAGCTCGAACAAGTACTGGAAGGGGTCGCGAACAGCCTACGGCGTGTGGCACCTCTTTATTTAATGTGTGACGCGAGTGATGTTTTCGTCGTGCCGCAAGTCAAGGCGACACACACGCAGAAACCGACCATCTATTTGTATGACCGGTATCCTGGAGGGGTCGGCTTAGCTTCTTCAATCTATAAACAACGGAGCATCATGTTACGGGCAGCACGCGACTCGATTGAGACATGTCCCTGCCTTGACGGTTGCCCGGCCTGTATCGGCATGGTCGGTCTCGCAGACGAAAAGGAGCGGACGATTCAGATGTTGACTGAGATGGAAAGGGAGTTAACATGAAAAATAAATTAAGACGAATGTTAAAACCGACGAATCAGGAGAGTGGACAACGGCAAACGATAGAAAAGACTTCGACGCACGCCGTCGATCCGAAGATTGCGAACGAACAAGCCGCCTGGGTGGAGAAGGGGGCGGAAATTTTAACGTTCGAAGATGAGTGGATCGTTCGAATCGATCAGCGCTATCCACTGACAGAAAGCCATGGACACCGGACGTTTGGTGCCGGGTACGAATCACTCCAACTACCGCATCCACCACTCGCGCTCGATGTCCCGCTCGAACAGATCATCTTTTTCGATACGGAAACGACCGGTTTACGTGGAACGGGGACAACGATTTTTTTGATGGGGTTCGCCCGTTTTGAACAAGGCGAGCTATTGATGCGGCAATACTTCCTGCCGCATCCGCACTATGAAGCAGCTTTTTATCATCACTTTTTGACTGATATCGGAGAAGACGTCCGATTCGTCACCTATAACGGAAAAAGCTTTGATTGGCCGCAAATCAAGACGCGACATGTCTTCGTCCGTGAACGTGTACCGCGTCTGCCGAAAGTCGGTCACCTGGATTTACTCCATGTCTGTCGGCGGATTTTTAAAGGGTTATCCGATTCGTACCGTCTGACAGCGATGGAAGAGCAAATCGGATTTGAACGAGCGGGTGATTTGCCAGGATTTTTAGCCCCGATGCATTACTTTCAATACGTCGAACATCAAAATCCGTCCATCATGGATGGCGTCCTTGAACATCACCTGCATGACTGTCTGACACTTGTCAGTCTGTACGATGAATGCAATCATCTCGTGACCCATCGAAAAGAGGTATCACCTCGAATTGGGGAAAACATTGCCGTCTGGTTAGCCGATTTAGGCATCAATGAGCAATCGGTCGAGCATTTTCATCAGGCAAACGATCTATCGGCAGAAGGTTGGTTACGGCAAGGACTTCTGCACAAAAAAATGAAACGGCATCAGGAAGCAGTCAACTGCTTTGAAAAGAGTGAGACATTCCGCGGATACATCGAGTTGGCGAAATGGGCGGAGCACATTGCAAAAGAGCCACAGCTTGCTTATGATTATACTGAGCAAGCAAAACAACTGTTAGAAGGACAGGTGTTACTAACAACACGGCGGGAACGTTTGACCGCTGAACTTACACATCGGAGCAATCGGTTACAAAGGAAGTGTCAAGAATGAAAGTCGTTGCCATCACGGGTTATAAGCCAACTGAACTAGGAATTTTTGATCAAAAACATCCTGGTATTCCGGTTATCAAAGCGGCGTACCGCGAACGCTTGATTCGACTCATTGAAGACATGGGGACGACATGGTTCGTAACAAGCGCGACTCCAGGCTGTGAACTGTGGGCCTGTGAAGTCATCTTAGAACTAAAAGCAGACTATCCGGACATTCGTCTCGGGATTTTATTGCCCTTTTTAGAGCAAGAGGCTAAATGGAAGGAACCTGTACAAGCTCAGTATTTAGCGGTACTGAACCAGGCGGACTTCGTCGATGCAATCAGCCAAAAGCCTTATGAGAATCCGAGTCAGCTTCGTAACAAAACGGAATTCATGATTGAAAAAAGCCAAGGTCTGTTATCCGTTTTTGATGAAGAACACGGTGGCTCAGCGAAGTATCTCGTCGAGCGTGCTAGAATAGAGATGGAACGGACCGATTATCAACTGTTCTTAATCACACAAGATGATTTATCGATGATGGAACAGGAACTGAACTATAATGATCAGTGGGAGTGAAGACGATGTATAAACCCTTATTGACAGCAGATGATATTTACAAAAAAGAATTTAAGACGGGCCTACGCGGTTACGTGATTGAAGAAGTGGATGGATATTTGGATCAAGTCATCAAAGATTACGAAGGATTCGAGCGCGAAATCGAGCGTTTGAAGAAAGAACTAGAAGCAGCAAAAGCGACGGCGCCGAAACCCGAAGAGCGAATCGTTGAGGCGGAAGCCCCAGTGTCTAATCCATCGAATTATGACATGCTACGCCGGATTTCAAATCTTGAAAAAGCTGTTTTTGGACGTCCTCACCAAGAAAATCAATAAACGTCAAGACATCTACTTAAAAAGAAGTGGATGTCTTTTTTTGTTACGAAATTCCCCTGATTTTGAAAGCGCACACCGCTTGTGCAAAAGGATGGTAAACTAACTAATAATACATAGACGTAAGGGGAGACAATATGTTACAGGTGATGGCAAAAAAAATGACACCTCTAGAAGACCGGCGTTTCTTTTCCTTTAAACGTTCAGTTCCAAGTAAGGTGAACGACTTAGAACTCGTCTGTGATCAAGTGCGACATATTTGTCGGTACGATTGGATGTTATTTGAAAACGTCGAGCTCGACCGCCGCATGAAGATTGAATTTGCCTTAATCGGGCCAAAAGGATTGTTTTTAGTCCTTGTCAATCAAGAGGCTGCTGTATTGCTAAGTGATCAAACCTATCACGTCGAAGACGAGCAACGTGTTCAACGGGTTGAACAACGGCACCCAGTAATAGAGGCACAACGCCTCACGAAACATGTCAGATCACTTTTAAAGGCGGAAGGCGTGTCGATTCCTGTTCACACGATGATAGTATTCAAACAAGCGCCAAAGTTGCGTATGACGCGGGTTAAGTTTCCGATTGGCCAGTCCTTTGCCGCCATCAAGCCATGGATCGCAAGACGACAAGGAACTCCTGTCACGGAGAAAGATCGTAAACAGGTTGCTTTTATACTGGCAAACCATCAAAAATAAGCAACCTCTCAACTTACGGAGAGGCTGCTTATTTTTTAACGTCTTTTTTTAGGTTGAGTGAGAAAACGTTCGACACGGTCGATATCTTCTTTAAGTGCATAAATTGCAACACGATCGGCTAAATCTTTACTGAACCTTCGGAAAAAGATAGAGGTTTTAACACCTCGTTCGAGCCGGACTTCAAAACCGGCATCCGCTAGTAGCTCGTAATCTCGATGAAGCTGTTCGCCTTTTTCTCCAAATTCTTCACCGACGAGGACCCAACGCAAAGACTCTTTTGTGCGACGGGCGACGATGATGATGAACAGAACAACTAGAACGATGATCAAAAAGTATCGTATATTCATAAACTCCATGGATCTTATCACCTCATACCTATCATACGTGCTTACCGGGCATAAAGTAAACGTTCAAGGTAGCGAGAGAAAGGTTTAATCTTCAAGCCTTGCTGACGATAAGCGATGTAGCCGTCTGGACGAATCAAATACAGACCACATTGCTTAATCCCGAACTTCCGTGCGAGTTCTCCCCCCTGGTCGACGACCCCGTCTTCTTTTAGCTCTTGATGAATCGAGACGGTCTCAAACAGGTCCGGATAGGAGTAGGCGAGTTCTTTATAAGGGGTCAGTTCTGATTCATCGGACTGACGCGGTAAAAAGAGCAGCAATAAGAAATTTCGATCAGCGCGACGTAGCAGTAACTCATTTTTTTTCGTCCGCGGATTTACAACTTCGCTGTACGGCATCGGTTCACCCGGTTTCGGTGCAAGTAAGCCAAATCTCCCTTGCGTGACAAACGTATCGGATGGATGATAGTTACTATTCAATTGAGCAATCCGGTTCGTCACGTAATGATGAAGCGGTGTGATTTTTAAACTGTTCCGAATGACTTTTTCTTGCAGAGGTAGTAAAAATGGCACATTGATTTGCAACAATTCAGTCGCAAGGTTCGTCGAACGTAAAATTCCACGTGCCGCTTCCCGCCGTTCCGTACTATAAGAGTCGAGCAACGGGAAACTTGCTTTAAACTCATGAACACACCAAAGCTTCCAGGCTAGATTCATCGCGTCTGCGATTCCCGTATTCATCCCTTGTCCGCCGACAGGCGAGTTAATATGCGCTGCATCACCGATTAAGTAAATCCGGTGGTGACCAAACTTTTCGATGATTCGATTGTGGACACGGAACATGGAATACCAATGGACTTTTTTAAGTTTAAAGGGTACTTTCGCCCGATTTTTAAGAAAGTCTTCAATCGCCGCATGATCTGTCGGTACGACACCGTCCGTTAAATTGCCCGTAATTCGAAATAAGTTTGATTGTAATGGGAACGACTCGATTACTCCATGATCGGAAAAGAAAATATGGACTTCTTCTGACGAAAGCGGCCAGTCGACTTCAATATCAGCAAGCGCCCAAGATTCCTTGAACGACTTGCCACTGAAGGGAAGTCCTAGTTCACGCCGGACGAAGCTGTTCGCACCGTCTGCGCCGACTACGAACGAGGCATCGACTGTCTCGACGACATTGTTTTTTCGAATCGATGCCGTGACGAATGTTGGAAATTGAGCGAAGCCGGTCAACTCGGTATCCCGTTCGACACGATGTCCGTAATCAAGTAGGCGTTGTTCAAGAATCCGTTCCGTTTCACTTTGAGGTAAGAGTGTTACAAATGGGAAAGGTGTATTCAAATCCGTAAAATCAAGTTTTGCTTGCCAAGCTCCATTCACATAGAGATTTCCTTGATTAATCTTAATCGCTTCTGCCATCAGTTCCTCGGCAACACCGAGACGGGCAAACAATTCAAGTGAGCGTGCTTGAATACCGATTGCCTTTGAGACGACAGATGGTCCGCTCGCTCGCTCGATGATCCGGAATGTTAAGCCATACCGTGAGAGCGCGAGTGCAAGTGTCAATCCGGTCGGTCCGGCCCCGATAATCAATACATCTATGTTTTTCTTCACGAATAAGCCCCCCTTATTTTACTTCTTAGCCAAAAGTAGCTACCATTAAACTATACACCTAGCGGCTAACCGCAAGAGAGGATGAGTCGGTTGAACGAACAGTTATTTACAGCAGACCGTTTAGTAGCGAATTTCAAAGAGTATATTCGACAAAATGAGGCATATATGACAAAGACACAAGCATTGAATGCGTATTATAAAGTCGTTTCGGGCTCGATTCTTGCAGACCGAATCGCGAAGAACGCCGATTTGATTGTTCGGATGCGTCACTTAGAGGAAGCGTATCAGAGAGTTTCGCAGGAAGGACGATGAATAATCCCGTATTCGATCAAATCAAAGATGTATTCAAATCGACAAGGGACAGCCTTCCGCGGCAAGCAGCAGCAGTTCTTGTCCCGTTAGTCGAACGCGACGGGGAAATCTGCCTCCTCTTTCAAGTGCGGGCAAAAACGTTACGTTCGCAACCCGGAGAGATTTCTTTTCCGGGTGGACGAATCGATGTCGGAGAACAACCGAAAGAAGCGGCAATCCGGGAAACGCGAGAAGAACTCAATGTGACAGTGGAAGAAATTGAAGTCATCGGGACGTTAGAACCGCTCGTGACACCGAACCGCTCCATCATCTATCCATACGTCGGAATCATACAAGCGAATCAAATTGATCCCTCTCCGGATGAAGTCGATCATATTTTTTATGTCCCGTTAAACGCACTGTTGAACGCGCGTCCGATTGAAGGAGAGATGGAATGGCGAATTCGCCCGGGGAAAGCGGTTCCGACAAGTCGGATGGCGAATCGGGAAGCTTATCTTGATCGGACGTACAAAGTCGTCGAACATTTTTATGAGCATGAGGACTACTTGATTTGGGGATTGACGGCAAAGATTCTTCGCCAAGTGTTGAGTATGATTTCACGATACTAGCTTTTTTGTGAGTTCTTTTATATGATTAGTACTATCTGAACGTGTCAGGAGATGATTGAGATGGAAGAAACAGAAGAGTTATTTGATTATATCGTGGGCGATATGGTCAAAACGAAAGAAGGATGGGTCGCGGAAGTTACGGCTGTATTAACAAATACGGTTGTCGGTGATCTCTCGCATACAAAAAACTTTGAATCACTTGGATTCGAATTTGAAAAACAAGTTCTCCTCAAATCAGAGATTGAATTGTTAGAACGTAAAACAAAATAACACGGGACCCGACAACATATTGTCGGGTTTTTTGTTTGATTGAACCACCTCCACTTCGCTTAGAGGTGGAGGCTTCCTGAGCTATTCAATCTATCGGTCGAAAATTGATCAGGCTAACCCCGTCGTCCCGACGGTGGACCGTTTATCTTGCCCGAAGACGATTCATCTCCTATTTACACGAGGAGTTCACCCTGAACGTTTAGAAGTGGGAGATGAATCGTCTGATTTTGAATAAATATTCAAAGCGTGGATGAAAAGTTATAAACAAATCAGTCATTTGATCGCTGAATCGATTGGATGACCTCAATTTTAAGAATAAATTAACAGAATTTCATGAACAATCGTAATCATTACAAAGACGTTACAAGAATAAAAAGATGACAGAACGGTAACAATCATAGAAATGGCTTGATATCAACGATAAGAGCATATTTTGAAAGCGTGTAACCATTTCGTTACTTTTTGACAGATATATTTCAAATGACCTTTTAGGGTTTTCATCCGCAAATTCATCATGGTAAGGTGTTCGAGCCGTTAAAGGCCGGAAAGGTTGTTTTGAAAGATGAAACTAAAACAGATCGTACTTACAATCATTTTTACTTTTACAGGACTTATTCTTTTACCACATATGCATACGGAAGCCGCACAAATTGGAATCGGGACGGAAAAGAAAATCGTCCAAAATCCGCTCCAGATGAAACGAGAGGCTATTCGATTGGAAAAAGAGAAGCAAGCAGCAAAACGAGCTGAAGAACAGGCGAAACAACGTGCTGCAGAACAGGCAGCGCAACAAGAACGTGAACGCCAGGCGAAAGCCGAGCAGGAAGCAAAGCAAAAAAAGGAAACATTAGAAAAGGCAGAAGCACAGAAAAAACAACAAGCACAAGACGAAGCGAAACGTAAACAACAGGAAAATCAAAAAGAAGCGGCATCGACTGTCGAACCAAAAAAAGTAGCTGCCAAAAATGAAACTGGTGGGCGCCAAGAGACATTTGAAACGACGGCTTATACGAATGATGCAGCGCTGAATGGTTCATATGATGGAAAAGTTTTAACGGCTTCAGGCTATGATGTTACACATACGATTCATTTTGAAGGCCGACGGATTGTTGCGGTTGATCCAAACGTCATCCCCCTCGGTACGAAAGTGCATGTTGAAGGATTTGGAGATGCGATTGCTCTCGATACGGGAGGCGTCATCCATGGGAAAATCATGGATTTAATGATGGAAACGGAACAAGAAGCAATCAACTGGGGCCGACGTTCGGTCCAAGTTACGATTTACGAATAAGACTAAAAGAGTCATCTCGACCGAACGTTTCGGTCGAGATGGCTCTTTTTTAATGAAACTGCTAAAAAATCAGGTTTTGGAAACACTGATTAAGGGGAATTTTACAAAGATAATAAAACAAATAGGAAACGGAGGGATCATCTGTGATTGAATTTAAAGAAGTCGGAAAAACTTATGCCGACGGAACAAAAGCGGTCCAAAATTTGAATTTTACAGTGGAAGAAGGCGAAATCTTTTGTTTGATTGGTCCATCTGGTTGTGGAAAGACGACGACGATGAAGATGGTCAACCGATTGATTGATCATACAGCAGGTCAGATATGGATTAATGGAGAGCCGATCATGTCGATTGATGAACATGAACTTCGCCGGAAAATCGGCTATGTTCTGCAACAAATTGCACTTTTTCCCCATATGACGATTGAAGAAAATGTCGCTGTCGTTCCGCAGTTGTTAAAGTGGGACAAGAAAAAAGTTGCGAAGCGCGTCGACACATTATTCGAGTTGACGGGTCTTAATGAAAATTTAAAAAAGAAATATCCAAGTGAACTATCGGGTGGACAACAACAACGCGTCGGCGTCATGCGTGCGCTCGCTGCAGAGCAAGATGTCATTCTGATGGATGAACCATTTTCAGCCCTTGATCCGATTTCTCGAGACCAACTTCAAAATGACTTGATTCGATTGAACGGTGAACTCGGTAAAACGATTTTGTTCGTCACCCATGACATGAATGAAGCGTTGAAGCTCGGCAGTCGCATCTGCTTGATGAACGAGGGCGAAATCGTATTTATCGGAACAAAAGAGGAAGTCTTAGCGAGTGACGATCCCTTCATCAAAGAGTTCATGGGACAAGTCAGGGGGACGATATGATGAACGGTTTAGTCGAAACGTTTCAAAATCGAAAAGAAGAGTTACTGCAGGCATTAATCGAACATATTCAACTTTCGGTCATTTCGTTATTAATCGCATGTTTGATTGCCATTCCTTTAGGCGTTTACTTATCACGAAATAAAAAAATTAGTGAATGGTCGATTGGTGTGACATCCGTCATCCAAACGATTCCTTCTCTCGCACTACTCGGACTGATGATTCCGCTTGTTGGAATCGGCACACTCCCGTCTGTCATTGCACTTGTTCTATATGCTCTTTTACCAATCGTCCGTAACACGTTTACGGGATTAGCAGAAGTCGACCCTTCAATTAAAGAAGCGGCCCGTGCCTGCGGAATGACACCGACGCAAAGTTTGTTGAAGGTTGAGTTACCGCTCGCTTTACCGGTCATGATGGCTGGTGTTCGGACAGCGATGGTTCTTATCATCGGGACGGCGACGATTGCTGCTTTGATTGGGGCAGGGGGACTCGGATCGATCATCTTGCTCGGAATCGACCGAAATGATAACAATCTCTTATTATTAGGAGCTATCCCGGCAGCCTTACTCGCGTTATTGTTCGATTTTTTATTACGTCAGACGGAAGTCGCCACAAAAAAACGGCAAACGAGCCGGATGGTCGTCGCCCTGGCCTTGATTGCGACACTGATTATCACGCCGTTCGCACTCGGACGGACGGAACAACCTGACTTGGTCGTCGCCGGGAAATTAGGGGTCGAACCAGAAATCTTAATGAACATGTATAAAATCGTCATCGAGGATGAAACGGACTTAAACGTCCAAGTCAAACCGAACTTCGGAAAGACGACGTTCGTCTATAAAGCCTTGCAATCGGGTGATATCGATCTGTACCCGGAATTCACAGGGACGGTCCTTGCTAGCTTAACGAATGAAAAACCGGTCTCAAATGATGCACAAGCGGTTTACGAGCAAGCACGAGATGGATTGGTCAAACAGGACCTCGCGCTTTTACCGCCGATGGACTACAATAACACCTACGCCATCGCAGTTCCGAAAAAAATCGCGGAACGGTATGACTTAAAAACGATTTCCGACATCAAGCGGGTTGCGAGTCAATTAACGGCAGGCTTCACGTTAGAGTTTAAAGATCGTCAAGATGGTTACAAAGGGATTCAAGAAAAATATGGTGTCAATTTTAAAGAAGTCGTGACGATGGAACCGAAATTACGATACAAGGCAATCGAATCAGGAGACATCGAAGTCATCGATGCCTATTCGACCGATCCGGAAATCGCGAAATATGACATGGTCGTCTTGAAAGACGATCAACAACTGTTCCCTCCGTATGAAGGGGCACCTCTGTTGCGCCAAGAGACGCTTGATGAGTACCCGGAAGTCGGGCAAGCATTAAAGAAATTAGATGGAAAAATCACGGATGAAGAAATGTCTAAAATGAATGAAGAAGTCGCCTATGGTGGTAAAACTGCCAACGAAGTGGCAAATAATTATTTGAAGAAAGAAGGAATCATTCAATGAAACTATTGATGATTAGTAACCCTTCCGCCGGGACGAACCGGAGTGGTCTTCTAGAAGATGTTATTAGTCCACTTGCGGAACAATTCAATGAAATCGTCATTAAGCAAACGAGTCGGGCAGGAGATGCACAGGAGTTTGCAGAAGAAGCGGGAGACTTCGATGCCCTTGTCGTCCTCGGTGGTGATGGAACCGTATTTGAAGTCATTAATGGATTAGCCAAACTGGAGACGCGTCCGATTCTTGGCATCGTGCCAGGGGGAACGTGTAACGATTTTGCACGGACACTCGGTTTACCGATGGTACCGCGTCTTGCTGCAGAGATGATTGCGACCCAACAAATCGTCGAAGTCGATCTTGGACAAGTCAACGATACGTACTTCCTTAACTTTTTGGGTCTCGGATTAATTGCTGAAGCATCAATTGGCATTGATACAGAAGAAAAAGTCCGACTTGGGAAAATGGGGTATTATCTGTCAACCATCCGCTCAAGCTTGGATGCAAAACCGTTTGCCTACGAACTTGAATTAAATGAAGGGCAAAAAATGACAGGAGAAGCCGTTTTGATTTTAGCAGCGAATGGCGAGTCGCTTGGGGGGATTGAAACGAATCTTTCGAACGGTGCATACAATGATGGGAAACTGGATTTAGTGATTGTCGATGAAGTCAACTTAGCGACAATCCGTGACGTGATCCTTCAAAAAATCGGACTGGCAAACGACCCATCTTTCACGCACATCTTAACGAGTGGTTTTACCTTAAAAACGGATTCTCCAAAAGTCATCGATACGGATGGTGAGAAGGCGCTGAACTCGCCTGTCGAGGTGAAGGTCTTACCGGAATTCTTAAAAATGTACGCTGGACAAAATCGTAAACTGAATCGAGCTTAACAAGATAATATCAGGAGAGACAAAAAAGATTCGAAGAAGAATCCATGTCTCTCCTTTTTTAGTGTATAAGCTTTTTGTTTTAATACAAACATGCGAATATGCGGTTATGCTTTGATGCTTTAAAGAAAATGTTTGATAAAGGATGACTTCTTGATTTAACTTTTGTACAATAAGGAAGTATTTTTGAAAAGGAGGTGGAGTACCATGAAAAGCAATGCATGGGCTTCAAAAGTTGGGTTTATCTTAGCAGCAGCAGGATCAGCGATTGGACTCGGTGCGATATGGAAGTTTCCATATACGACAGGAACGAATGGTGGAGGCGCTTTTTTACTACTATTTTTAGTGTTCACCTTGCTCCTCGGTCTCCCGGTATTGATTGCAGAATTTTTAATCGGTCGAACGAGTGGAAAAACGGCGTTGCGCGCTTTCGAAGAGTTGGGGCATAAGAAATTCACCTTTATTGGCGTGTTAGGTGTCATCACCTGTTTCTTACTCTTATCCTTTTACAGCGTCATCGGGGGATGGGTATTAATTTATACGGTTCTTGGTTTTTCCGGAAATTTGACTTCCATGAGTGGGGATCAGTTAGGAGAACTCTTCGGAACGATATCCGCCTCTCCACTCTATGCGATTTTAGGCCAAGTCGTATTCCTCATCATTACGGGATTAATCGTCTTGCGAGGTGTTCAGTCGGGAATTGAAAAAATGAGTAAAATCTTGATGCCATTATTATTCCTTTGTTTCATTATATTAGTGAGTCGGTCATTGACCCTTGAAGGTGCAAGTGAAGGGGTTCGTTTCTTCATCGAACCGGATTTCTCAGCACTGAACCGGACATCGGTCCTGAGTGCGCTCGGACAAGCCTTCTTTTCATTATCGCTCGGCGTCTCCGCAATGTTGACGTATGCCTCGTATATGAAAGAGCGTGGTCAAATCAATCGGTCAGCAGGATGGATCGTCTCTTTAAACATCGTCGTGTCATTACTAGCCGGATTCGCGATCTTCCCAGCGGTCTTCGCTTCAGGTCTTGATCCTGCTGAAGGTCCTTCACTCTTATTCATCGTGTTACCAACAGTATTCAGCCAAGTCCAATTTGGAACAGTCTTCTTAACGTTGTTTTTCTTACTCTTTGCTTTCGCGTCGATCACTTCTTCAATCGCGATGCTAGAAGTTGTGGTTTCATCGATTACTGATCGAAAAGAAGATGCGACCGTCCAAAATAAGAAACGTAATACGATTATTACGACAATCCTTGTCGCAATAGTAGGTGTTCCATCAGCACTCTCCTTTGGAGTCGCGAGCGACATCATGTGGTTCGATAAGACAATTTTTGATTGGATGGATTTCCTCGTATCGAATATTTTGATGCCAATCGGTGCACTCTTGATTTCAATATTTGCTGGATTTAAACTTGATCGGGCGATTGTCGAACGTGAGCTAGCGACAGGTCCCCTGTTAAAACGAATGATTCCATTTTGGCGCTTTAGTGTATGCTACTTGAGTCCGCTCGCCATTTTAATCATTCTGATTTGGCCACTCGTATTCTCTTGAATGTTTGATTGAATCAGAATATGATCACGAGCACTAGCTTTCGTTTTGATTAACGGAAGCTAGTTTTTTTGATGAAAGTGATTTTTGAATAATCGAAAAATCTTATGCGTATATGTTACTTGAGAAAAGTAAAAAGAAAAAAGTAGATGCAATCCATTCAGCATCGTACATCTAGAGACGGATGCGGCCGGTGAAAGATTATGGTGAAATAAAGAGTAGAGAGGACTAACATTTATCGAAAACGGGAAACTTTTTGTTAAGACATCCGTAATGGTAAGATATAAGAAACAGTAGATTCATTCATGACACAAATAGATGGAGTCAATAGAAAGAGGGGATGACATGAAATCTTCTACATGGTGGATTTTCGGATCGATTGGTTTGATGTTCGTATTTCTTCAGATAGCAGATACGTTAAACTTTTCCGGAATCTTCGTAGCGCTCGGTTTATGGTTCATTTGGAGCGGTTACCGGGCGAAACCCGGGAAGCGGTACCGGACAGAACGAAAATCAACAGAGATAAAACGACAAAATGTCAAAAAGAAATTGTTACTCGATGATGATGATCAATTTGTCGGAAGCGTCATCTTAAAGCCTGAACAAGCGACGCGCAGATTTGATGAAACGGATGATTTGGAGTTGCAAGTCTTGCAACGGACCGTCGAAGAAGGTTTCGTAAAGTTACAGGCATTCGATGGCATTATCCCATCGATCCGAGACAGCGAAGTACGTTCAGATATGCGAATCGTCTCGCGCGAAGCACATGTGTTATTTGAAGAATTATTTAATGCACCACGTGAAGTAAAAAAAGTACGCGACTTCTTCACGTTTTATCTCGATTCCTTATTATCGATTTCAGAAAAATTCGCAGATTTAGAACGACGTGGGGCTCAAGTGCAATTTGATACACGCGAACAATTGCAAGCGAACTTGAAGATGATTGCTCAAAAATTAAAACAACACCAATCCTTGTTGTTAGAAGGAGATACGGTCGACTTAGAGCGTGAACTTTTAACGATTGAAAAAGTTTTGGCACAAGAATCGGAACAAAGAAAACAGGAGGAGAGTTATAAACATGACCCATTCTGATAACAATTCATGGCAAGAGTGGCCGGACGAATCCAAAACAGAGGAACAGGCACAACCAACGATTTCTGATCCATCAGTTGACCTGAATCTTGCGGAAACACCAAAACACCGGACGCCAGTTCGTCCGGTTGAAGAAATGATTCCAAGTGACGTTCCAGCTGAACAGCGTCAAAAAATCGAACGTTTACTTCAAGTGATTGATTTGAATAAATCCGATGCCGTCATGCAATTCGGAGCACCGGTTCAACGGGAACTCTCGCAATTTTCAGATCAAGTGTTAAGCGAAGTCAAAATGAAAGATGGTGGCGACGCCGGAAAACTGTTGTCGGATTTAATGCAACGTGTCCGTCAAATGGACCCGGATTCGTTACAAGAAAAGAAAAGCTTTTGGTCAAACGTTCCCGTCATCGGACGGGCGAAGAAAAAAGCGGAGACCTACTTCTTACAATATGAAAAGATGAGTGCTTATTTAGAAGAGGTCGTTCATAATTTAGATCGTTCGAAGTTTGGCTTAATGAAAGACATTACGTTACTTGATCAAATGTATCAAAAAAATCGACGTTACTTCGAGGAACTAAATCTTTACATCGCAGCGGGTGAGACGAAGATTGCACACGTCAGAGAAAATGAGATCGAACCGCTTCGGACAGAAGTCGAGGTTTCACGTGACCAGACGAAACTACAAGAATTAAATGATTTGATTCAATTGACGGACCGGTTCGAGAAAAAAATTCACGACTTAAAGTTATCACGTACGATCAGTCTTCAAATGGCACCGCAAATCCGTGTCATTCAGCAGAATAACCAGATTCTTGCTGAAAAAATTGAATCTGCAGTCGTCAATACGATTCCACTTTGGAAAAACCAAGTCGTCCTCTCACTCAGTCTGTCTAGGCAAAAGAGTGCTTTGCAGATGCAAAAGGATGTTACAAATACGACGAATCAATTGCTCGAACAAAATTCACGTCTCTTAAAAGATTCATCGATTGAAATCGCAGAAGAGAATGAAAAAGGAATCGTATCGGTCGAATCGTTAAAAGTTGCGCATCAAAATTTAATCGAGACGCTTGATGAGACACTGCGGATTCAACAAGATGGGAAGCAGAAACGTCGCGATGCAGAGCATGAGTTAGAGCGGATGGAAAATGAATTAAAACAAAAAGTCATTGAAGTTGCTTCGAAAAGTCGCGAATTACCAAATCAACGATACTAAGGGACACGTTTACGTGTTCCTTAGTATTGTTTAAGGAGTGAACGTTATGGATCCGAAACAAGAGAAATGGGATACGACCTGGTTACTGTTTGCCCAGATGATGGCAGAACGTCATTCGAAATGTGCGTCGAAGTCTGTCGCATGCGTCATCGTCAAGGATGAAAAGCCAATTTCGATTGGAATCAATGGAACACCGAGTCAGCATGTGAACTGCAACGAAATTTTTTTAAAGCAACACGGGGTTTTCTATAAATCAATCAATGAAAATGTGTTGGAATCTGATACTACTATACATAATGGCGAAGTTTTTTATCGTTGTAATAACCAACAAGAACATCATGAATGGTCAAAGCAACATGAAATTCATGCGGAGATTAATGCGTTAGGAAAACTTGCTGCGGATTCGACGAGTGCGCGTCATGCGACGGCTTATGTCACGCATAGTCCGTGTCACGCATGTAGTTTAGCTTTAATCGCTTCAAAAATTGATCGCGTCGTCTATACGACGGGTTATGAATACGGCGATGGATTAAACTTGATGCGCCAAAGCGGGATTGAAGTCGTACATTTGCCATTAAAAGAACAATATTTTCTTGAGAAAATTTTAGATAAAGGCTTGTAAACGCTTCCATTGCATTGTATGATGAAATCAAGCATTGCCATGGTAATTATTCACTCTTCCATTCGGGTTGATTTCTAACGAGATCAACCCACTTTTTTTGAAAATCAATTGACAGAACCTCCAATATCTGTGATGATGATTATAGAATATGACGAAGCGGAATGCCGCATTTTCATAATATACACCTTTCAAGGAGCTGGAATGCCAGGTCGTTGAAAAAAAGTCCTGACTCACTCGAGTCAGGACTTTTTTAATGAGAGTAGGTGACGCGGGTTGACTCTTGTAGTCGACGTGCCCGAATCGAACACTTTTGTGCTGCTGCACCACACAGAACACGTTGTAGCCGTTGGCAAATGATATCGACTTGTGTCTGATGGAGAAAAAGTTTTTGGATGAGACGCGCGAAGATGGCATCGTATGAAGACAATTGTCTTTTGATTGCATTTGGTGTCATACTGTTCAGTTCTGCGGTGCTAAATCCCGCATCACTACTGAAAGCGGACAAGACGAGTAACTTGACGAGGTCGGATTGAACGTCGAGTCCGGCATGCTGTACTTGAATACAACATAAGTGGAGCTCCTGTTCGATTAAAGCCTGTAAAGGTGATTCATCTTTAGCCGTTATGCCATAGGCGACGACGGCCTGCCTCAGTTGAGCACGTGTTGCTGGATCGACTGTATCTCGCGCTGTGCGCATCACGACATCATAACTTGAAGAGAGTGAGCGAAGCATCATGAAAGTCCTCCTTAATTGGAAGTATTGTACATATGCATTCATCATAGCTGATTAAGTAAACGCTTACAATCATTCTTTTGTTTTGTACAGGTGGTGAGCGACTTTGATATGATGGACAATAGAGATGAGAGGAGTGATTCGGAAATGATTCGCTTATTTAAAGCAATTCCAGAGCAACAGATGCCACCTTACCTTGGGGATGAATTTGTGGTTGACGTATCAAATGCGTCAGGCGGCTTTTTGATTGAACGTCACGTTCCGGGAGAACAAATCGAAGAGACACTTTTAGTCGCTTCTGCGGAAATCAGAACGAGTCAGACAGGGCGTGAATGGTTACAGTTTACATTCAATTCATCGAGTGGTTCTTGTAAAGGAAAACAATGGTTGAATCAAGGAACGGCGGAAGAGGCGATGCGTCCTTATCTAGAGACGCGGATCGTCCACGTTACTGCCAAGGTCGAGGAATATCCCGTCGACTCAGGCAATAAGTCGTTGACTGTTCAACGCGTCAAGGCCGTCCATGATGTCGCTGGAACGACATTGTTACCTCAGATGCCGATGGAAGAGTCTGCGAGCGATTACCGGGATCAATTGATTGGCCTAGTCGAGCAAATGCAACAACCTTACCGCCAGATTGCCCTGCGTTGTCTAAACTTGTATTGGGATGATTTTTCGACGAGACCAGCGGCATTGTTCCATCACCATGCCTATATTGGTGGGTTGATGAAGCACACTGCTTGTATGATGACGATCGCGGCAGGAATCTGTCAATCGGAGCGACCTTATTTGACGTTACTCAAGTGTATTCAAGAAGCAGAAGCTGATCATAAAAACGATTTATTTCAAGCTCCTGAGCGAGCGACACGTCAATTTGCCTGGGACGACAGCTTCGATTCTCTTTATCAGGCGGCACGGTCGATTACGCTTCTCGATCAAGAACCGAATCAGGATGAACTCTTGTTAGGTGTCTTGTTGCATGACATCGGAAAGATTTGGGAGTATAATCATCTCGGCGCAACACCAAGTCGCTTCACGGACTTACTGCAAGTCGATGCGGCAGAGGAAACGTTATCCGGTATTGCGATTGATCCGCTTGGAAGTCTAGTCGGACATATGCCATACGGCTGTTTTGTGTTCGAACGCGCGTTGCGTGACGAGGCACTCCGGATTCCGTTAGACATGCATCATCGGATGATGCATCTCATCTTATCGCATCATGGAAAAAAAGAATGGGGTTCAAGTGTCACACCACAAACAACGGAATCCTGGTATTTGCATGCGATTGATTTACTGGACGCACGAAAAGAGAAATGGCGAACGGCACAACTGCTGTAAGGAGTGAAAGTTATGCAAGAACGAATTAAAACGACATTGATTACGGGTTTTTTAGGAGCGGGAAAAACGACACTGTTGAATCATATTGTCTCCCATCCGACCGAAAAGGTGGCGCTGCTCGTCAATGAGGTAGGATCAGTCCATATCGATGAAGCTTTGATTGAACGAAGTGACGAAGAGATGATTGAATTGACGAATGGATGCATCTGCTGTTCGATTCGTGGCGATTTACGAGAGGCGTTATTACGGATTGCTAAAAAACGACGCTCAGGTGAGATGGTATTCAATCGTTTATTGATTGAAACGACAGGAATTGCTGATCCGGGCCCAATCCTCCAAACATTCTACTTTGAACCGGCAATTGAACAACAATATCAACTCTCGAGCGTCATCACGGTCGTCGACGCGTACCATCTCGAACGAGAATTGACGTTTGAAGAGAATGTCAGACAAATTGGCTTTGCCGATGTTTTGTTACTGAATAAAGTGGATTTGGTACCGGATGCTGCACGAACCGACATCATCGCCCGGCTCGAAGTCTTGAATCCGACGGCACATATCATTCCGACAGTCGAGTCACGTGTCGAGGTAGCAAATTTATTTGAAACGTTCCATTTTCCAAAAGCGGAAGAAGAACGTTTATTACAACAAGATGATCGCTTCGAACGAGCGGCAGATTCGTTCACGGCATTGACGATTACGGAAGTGCAGCCGTTGAATCGGAATCGTTTCGGTGCCGTTTTGCGTGAAGTACTCGAAGCCTATTCGGAAGATTTATACCGCTATAAAGGAATCATTCATTTCGCGGATACGGATCAAAAGACGATTCTTCAAGGCACCGGAATGATTTACGGAACAGCAGTACGTGGAATGTTCGAGCAAGAGAAACAAACGACGCTAGTTTTCATCGGAAAAAATTTAGATGAACAAGCAATCCGAAAAGGTGTAAAGGCGGCGATTGAACATGGTTGAAATGTATTTTGATGGGGCTGTTCGGCCATCGAATGATGACGCGACGGTAGGAATCTTCTGTAAGAATTCCGCAGGAGAAGTCATCGAACGAACGTTTCGGATTACCGCGGTCAACAATCATGAAGCGGAATTCCAGGCGTTTGCACGAGCGGTCGAATTAGCGGAAGAGTTATTGAACGCAGGAGAAAGTGTCTTTTCGTTCCGGACGGACTCGGAAGCAGTTTCGTTAGCGGTCGAACGCGAGTTTGCCAAGAACAAGCGCATTCAAGTTTATTTTGATCCGGCATTCGAACGGTATTCACAATTACCACTGGCATTCGTCAAGTGGATTCCGCGGTCTGAAAATAAAGCGGACCGTGTGGCACGTGAAGCATTAAATGAGTTTTAATTTAAAAACGACCTGTTTGTCCGAGTAACTCGGTGCAATCAGGTCGTTTTTCTGATATTACAAATCAGGAGCGGCTTTTTCGATTAAGACTTGATCGATGCGACGTCCATCCAAATCAACGACTTCAAAACGATAATCGGCGATCATGACGTGACTGCCACGCTGTGGAAATTCGCCGAGTGTATATAAAATCAGTCCAGCTACCGTATGATACGCATTCTGGACTTCACCCGGGAGTGGTGTCGTCAAACCGAGCGTTCGTTTCAAATCATCGATATGCAACAATCCGTCTGCTAAATAGGAGCCATCACTTCGCATGATCAGCTCTGGTTCTTCCTCGATCGTTGAAATTTCTCCGACGAAGGCTTCCAATATATCAAATAATGTTATCATTCCTAAAAAACCACCGTATTCATCGAGGACAAAGGCAATCGAGACGGTTTCTTTCCGCATCCGCTCGAGTAAGTCTGTTGCTTTAAGCTGTCGAGGGACAATAAGCGGTGTCTGGATGTAGCGTTCAATCGTCAAGGCGGGAGTATCGGATGCTAAGACTTCTTTCGCATCGATATAGCCCACAAAATGATCCAAATCATCGTGTCCGACGGGCAAATTCCGGTGCTTCGCCCGACGTAAATCATTTAAGATTTGTTCAGGTGAATCGTTTAAATCAATCCACTCCGTGACGGTCCGGGGTTCCATTAATTCATAGGCGTATTGATCGTGGAACGCAAAGACACGAGAGACTTGTTCGGCTTCCGAATCTGCAAAGATTCCTTCCTGAGCACCACGAATCAACAACTGTTTCACTTCATCTTCTGTCTCATCTTCGCTTTCGAGACGATCGAGGCCAATCAATCGGAAAATGCCACTCGTCGACTTACTCAAAATGTAGATGAACGGACGAAGGAGTGTTGAAAAAAAACGCATCGGTTGGGCGAGCCACATCGTGACACGTTCCGGACTGACGAGAGCAATCCGTTTCGGGACTAATTCACCGATGACAAGTGAAATATACGTGATGATTGTGACGACGAAAATATATCCGAGCGTACTGGCATAGGCTTCAAGCCAAGAAAATTGACCGAGCCAACGGATGACAGGTTGCGATAAAGCGGCGCCGCCGAACGCGCCGTTGACGATTCCAATCAAAGTGATGCCGACTTGGACCGTCGATAGTAAATCCGTCGGACGATCTAAAAAATCAAGTGCGATTTGGGCTGATTTTTTTCCTTCATCCGCATACTGTTGCAGTTTCTGGCGTTTTGAAGACAACAGCGCAAGTTCGGTCATTGCAAAAATCCCGTTTGCGACGATTAAAAGTAAGACAATCGTCAGATTGATAAACCACATACTGCATTCACTCCTTTTCGATTAACAAACTATTCCCCAAACAACGCTCTATCATTCCCATTCAACGTTTTTTCCGTTAAACTGATAAGGTGTAAGATGAAAAAAAGGGGGAAACAACAATGGAATATCGTTTAGAGCGAGACACGATGGGGGAAATTCGTGTTTTGGATTCAAAGGAATGGGGCGCACAAACACAACGGAGTTTAGAGAACTTTAAAATCGGTACAGAAAAGATGCCAATCGAAATTATTCGTGCCTTTGCCGTCTTAAAAAAAGGCGCAGCGTTAGCCAATCGAGACCTCGGTGTACTCGACCGGGAAAAGGCAGACGTGATTGCAGAAGTTTGTGACGAGATCATCGCGGGGCAATTCGATGAGGAGTTTCCACTGGTCGTGTGGCAGACGGGGTCCGGCACACAATCGAACATGAACGTCAACGAAGTGATTGCACGCGTTGGGACACGTAAGTTACAAGAACGTGGCAGCGACTTGACGATTCATCCGAATGATGACGTCAATAAATCACAAAGTTCAAATGATACATATCCGACGGCCATGCACATCGCAGCCAAAACGGTCGTCATTGATGACTTGTTCCCGGCGATTGAAGCCATTCATGCGACGCTTGACGAAAAAGCGAAGGCATTTTCTGACATCGTCAAGATTGGACGGACACATTTACAAGACGCGACACCGATTACACTCGGTCAGGAAATCAGCGGCTGGGTCCGAATGCTCGATTTATCGAAAAAAATGATTACGTTGACGCTTGATCCATTGACGGAACTCGCGATTGGAGGAACGGCTGTCGGGACAGGGATCAATGCGCACCCAGAGTTCGGGGACCGGGCTGCTGAAAAAATGAGTCAAGAGACAGGAAAAGCATTCGTCAGCGCTGAGAACAAATTTCATGCCTTGACGAGCCATGATCAGCTTGTCTTCGCGCATGGTGCCATTAAAGCGCTTGCAATGGACGCGATGAAAATCGCCAATGATGTCCGCTGGCTCGCGTCAGGTCCACGAGCAGGAATTGGTGAAATCACGATTCCTGAAAATGAGCCGGGTAGTTCAATCATGCCAGGGAAAGTCAATCCGACACAGAGTGAAGCATTGACGATGGTCGCGGCACAAGTGCTTGGAAATGATGCGACGATTGGATTTGCTGCGAGCCAGGGAAACTTTGAGCTGAATGTCTTCAAACCGGTCATTATGTATAATTTCATTCAGTCCGTTCGTCTGTTGACGGACGCGCTCCATTCATTCAACGACCACTGCGCAGTTGGTATCGAGCCGGAGCGAGCAGTCATCGATGAAAATGTAGAGCGCTCGCTCATGCTCGTCACAGCCTTAAATCCACACATCGGGTATGAAAATGCAGCGAAGATTGCAAAAGCTGCACATAAGAATGGAACGACGTTAAAAGAAGCGGCATTGGCGACAGGATTATTGACAGAAGAACAATATGACTCCTGGATTGTTCCAGCCGATATGATTAGTCCGAATTTAAAGGCTTAATTTGAAAGTGAGGGTGCCTCCCTCGCTTTCTCTTCACTCGAAGCAACACTGCTTCGGTTGTAGAGAAAGAGGGGGAGGATGTTTTGAGAAATAAACAAATGCAGTTGGAGAAACAAATCAATCAGACGATTCTGATGGTAGAACGTTTATTGCGGATGGAATCCGTCCCGACAGCGGAATTACTAGTGTTCGCCAGTTGGCTTGAGCGGCTCGGTCAACAAGAAAGCATGGAGTTCTTTGCGCGACAAGCGACGCGGCTTGAACAAGAACTTCCTTCAGAAGAAAAGACGATTGGTCATGAGGTGGTAAAACTTCAATTACGACCTGTCATCGACTATTTATCTGCATATGGTCGTAAAAAAATGGTCCGAAAAGAATTAATCGTCTCAATCACGAAACGGTTTCTTGATAATGTCCAGTGGAAAAAGGCGTTAGAAAACGAACGTTACATGACCCGTTTTTTTGGATCAGTCGAAGATATGCTTGAGGTCGGTTACGATTTACCGACGGATGCATTGTTGATTGACTATGAACTTGTCCGGGCTTCAAAAAAGGTACAGCTAGATAAGTTAATCAAAAAATTAGAGGCGACGTTCACCCCTTTGATTATTATCGGAGAGGAAAATCAACAGACGCGTCAATATTGTTACCAGCTCGGAGCAGATGATTACTGGGATGAAACGGTGACGCTCATCGAACGACAAATCCGGTTGAAACGGCTACTACATAAGCTGCGAATTGTCTCATCTACGATTCTTGTTGATGAACTGACCGGGGCGTTCAATCGTAAATACTTACAGAATGCTTTTCAACGGCGTGTGTCACGCCTTGCGCGTGACGGTCAATTATTTGCACTGGCAATCTTTGATCTCGATCATTTTAAGCGGATTAACGATTTACACGGACATCCGACAGGGGATCTCGTGCTATCTGAGCTTGCATCTTTAACGAAACAAGCAATTCGCCAAGAGGATGAAATGATTCGATTTGGTGGAGAGGAATTCATGTTGCTCTTTAGTACAGAGCATGTGGAAGCTGCCTGTGTAACGATGGGGAAAGTTCGGGAACGAATCGAACGGCATACATTTCCTAACGGTCTAAAGGTCACCGTTTCAATCGGTGTAACGCTTGTCTCTCAACCATCGTTCGACCTTGAAGAGATGACATCCGAAGCAGATGAAGCACTTTATCAAGCTAAACGAAAAGGACGGAACCGTGTCGTGGCGTACTCGGTCGCAACGGAAAAAGAAAAGATTGAAGGCTTGATAAAAATTGACGGAATGCCTTTGCAGAACTTGAGTCAGCTTGACGTACCGGAGCATCCAAAATATCATTTCCGTGTGTTACCATACGAGGATCCGGCAGAGGCTGTAATGCAACTTAACTTTGTTCCGTTATCGATGATTGCGGAAGCGGATTTCCGTCTGCTCGATCAATGGAAACACGAACGCGAACATACGATTGAAACGATTGTTACTGTCATGGAGGAAAGTACGCTGCTTGGAGAAGCATTACAACGGGGGGTCGTCGATTACTGTCTACTTCCCCTCGAATCGAATCAAATCGAAGAACAGATTCGGCAATGGGTGCTTCGGTTATCATGATTCTTTCGATGTGATGGTTTGCGCACTATAAGTTGATGATTACGATATTTCCCGGAAGTCTTGCATATCCTCGAATGCTTCATAGCACTTGATTGGAGAAGATATCTATTTCAGTACGGACTAAGTAAATTATAATAAATCAATGTTATCCTATTCGTTATTTTCCGATTCAATTAAGCATAGATATGATATGTTAAATTTAGCTGGTCAGGGTGAAATTTTAAGGCCGACTCAAGTCATCGACTTATCATAGCACCATCACTGTTGCGACAGGCAGACGGTTTAGGGAGGTTCATAATGACACAATTTAAAGCAGTTGCTGAAGATATGTATCAAACGCTTCTTACGAAGGAACATCAATTGATAGAATTGATTAAAGCTCAGAATAAACCGGACGATGAATTGGAACGGACTTTATTTGCGATTCGCGTTGCAAAGGATATTCTTGAAAATCGAGTTGTTTTTGGAAAAACAGTAACCATTACATATCCGCAAGGACAGTTAATCTTACGGTAAATGTATTAAAAAATAAGGAAATTCCTTTTAGAGTACGTCTAAAAGGAATTTCCTTATTTGCAGTGTGGCTAAAAAGATAATTGTGCTTTCTTTTTACGAAATTCACTTGGTGAATAACTACTTTCTTTTCGGAATACTTTATTGAAGTAATTTGAATTTGGATAACCTATTTCTTTAGCGATTTGATCAATTGTTTTAGACGTCTCTGTTAAGAGGGCAGCAGCTCGTTCGACACGAAGCCGAGTAATGTAATGGTTTGGCGTCATACCGACAGTCTTTTTGAACAAGCGCGAGAAATGGTGACGTGATAACCGAGCGACCGTCGCTAAGTCCTCAATACCCAACGAATCTGCATAATGTTCATGGGCGTAAACTAAAGAACGAGCGATAGAGGGCGGTGTGTCGGTTAGCATGTCGGTTGGATTAGCAAGAAATGTTTCGAGTGCCATCAAAAAAGTATAACCAAGAGCCGAAGCTTGAAATCCATCTGAAATCGTATCACTTGCTGCTGCATCATAAATAGTGGTTAATCGTTTAATCGGTTCAGATTCCGGATGAAAGCGGACGACAGGACCGAATCGTTTTCGTAGCTTAGTGAAGCAAAGGTTAGCAATTTCACCTTGTAATGTAATATAGATGAACGTCCAATCAGGCTCTCCCTCAATGACACCATATTCAAAATCACTTGGAACAGAAACAATGAAGCCATGTCCGGGGTCAAGTCTATAATTTTTTCCATCTATACGTAATTGACCTGTGCCGGAAAGTGTATATTGAAAAATCAGACTTCCTTTATCGCGACGCTCTAATCCATTCCACTGATAGAGAGAGGATGTTTGATGATCTTTTCCAACCGACCAGATTTGAACAATATCATTTACGAATTCCGGAAAACGAAAAGCATAAGAACCATATTCAATCTCATTTGTCATATCATTTCTCCTGATAGCATAAATTAGCTAATTAAAAAGCATAAAATGATTAAATAAAACTAAAAATATTTAAAAATAATCATTTCAAATATTTATTTCGTAAATATAGCATAAAATAACATAGAAAACGCTCTAAATTTAAAAAAAGAGCACAATAAGACGTAAAATGAAGAAGAAATAGCTTCTTGTGATAACGCTTACAAAAAAATAAACTAATTATAACGAATTCAGTACTTCATACATCATTTAAAGGAAACGGGGTCTATTGTAATGGAATGGAAACAACACTTTGACACACCTAAAAAGGTAGCTGCGCTGATCATTATGTTCTTTGTTATGTTTACGCTTGGAGCAATTAATTATTCAAAAGGAGTAATACTCCCGCGTGCCCAAGAGGATTTAGGGTTTGGTTATAACGACATTGGAATAATGATGGGAATTTACTATACGGGATTTTTCTTATCAAGTTTATTTGGAGGATACATATCAGATAAACGCGGTATCCGGTTCATGATGGCAGGTGGAACGATCATTATGATAATCGGTTTGACTGGTACAGGATTTTCAAACAATTTTGCAATATTTGCTTTGTTTTATGCGATCGTCGGGATAGGGCTTGGAACGATGACGATTGGTTCAAATGCAATTGTTCCACCCATTTTTCCACAAAAACAAGGCTTAATGTTTAACGTCATGATGGGAGTATACGGAATTGGTGCATTCATTGCTCCGCTCCTTTTGAACTATCTATTTGGCGTTGCTGTATCTTGGCGTACAATCTATATCGTACTCGGGGTTACTTTAATCCTCTTTGCATTCTATACACTGAAGGCGCCAATGCCTAAGCAAACTGTTGAAAAGGAAGCCCTTGATTTAAAACAATTTTTTGGGATGTTAAAAAATCGTCAGTTCGTTTTATTGATGTTGTTACTAACACTATACGTTGGGGCGGAAGCGGGATTTGCCAGTTGGCTTCCAGCCTATCTTGAAGGAATTCAACTGGAAGAAGCCCGTTCAAAAGGTGCGTTGTATCTTTCAATTTTCTTCGCTGTTTTTACAATAGGACGTTTACTGGGGGGAATCATCGTCGATCGATACGGTGAAAAACGAGTGATTTTCGTTTTTGCATCTCTTGCTATTTTGACATTTAGCTTCGCTAAATTCGGTCCAGATTCGATTGCCATATTATATGGTGTGTCAGGTGCATTTTTTTCAGTCATTTTCCCGACGGCAATTGCGCTCGCTACATCGCTATTTAAAAATGCGGGGTCAGCACTTGGGTTTTTATATACGGCAGCAGGTCTAGGTGCGATGTTTTCAACTTGGCTCGTTGGATATATGATGGAATTTGTCGGTGTTCGTGCTGGTTTTAACTTACCGCTGTTCTTCTTGATAGGGGTTGTACTCTGTACATTCTTCATCAAGGATCAAGTCAAAGAAGTGAAACGTAATCAGGAAGAAGCTTCTTAAAAGAGAAAGGAGGAATTTTCTATGGCGATTTATTACAATAGTTCACCTACACCACAATTTCATATTCAAGGTAAGGATTTTAGCTATATTCTTCACGTTTTACCGAATGGTCAGCTTGGTCATTTATATTATGGAAGAAAAATCAGGCATCAAAAGAATTTTTCACATCTTATGCGCCAAGTACCACGAGCAACCCTTTCATGTGTCACAGAGGGTGACCTTGCTTTTTCGTTAGAAACGACACAACAGGAATTTCCGAGTTACGGTACGACGGATTATCGCGAACCTGCATTCCAAGTCGTACATGAAACAGGGCATCGAATAAGTGAGTTAATATACGTATCACATGATCTTTTTAAAGGGAAATCGAAACTTGATGGTCTTCCTGCTACTTATGTAGAAGATGAAACAGAGGCAACAACCTTAAAAATAACGTTACGTGATGAACAATCCGGTCTTGAGACTATTTTGTCATACAGTGTTTTTGAACAGACAAATGCATTATCCCGTCAAGTTAAGTATTGTAATACGGGACAGGGACGACTTGAATTAACACGTGCACTCAGCATGTCAGTTGATTTAGACGATGCCGATTATGAACTGCTACAGCTATCAGGTGCGTGGGCGCGTGAACGACATTTAGAGCAACATCATTTACGTCCTGGGATACAGAGTATCTCAAGTACGCGAGGAACAAGTAGCAGTCAACACAATCCATTTTTGGCCTTGAAACGTCCCGGTACGACAGAGCATTCTGGTGAAGTATTCGGATTCAGCCTAATCTATAGTGGAAATTTCTTAGGGCAAATCGAAGTTGATCATTTTAATACGACCCGTGTCCAGCTTGGGATTCATCCATTTGATTTTAAATGGATACTTGATGCCACGGAACAATTCGAAACGCCGGAAGTCATTTTAGTATACTCGAATCAAGGTATCAACGAGATGAGTGAAACTTACCATCGTTTATACCGGACGCGATTAGCGAGAGGTGTTTGGCGTGATCGTGAACGACCAACCTTGATTAATAATTGGGAAGCAACTTATTTTGACTTTGATGAAGATAAAATTGTTACGATTGCACAAACTGCACAGAAACTAGGTGTTGAATTGTTTGTTCTCGATGACGGATGGTTCGGTCAAAGAGAAGATGACACAACATCTCTTGGTGATTGGTATATCAATGAAAAGAAACTTCCAAATGGAATGCCACACCTTGTCAACCGGATCAGACAGACTGGACTGTCATTTGGTTTATGGTTTGAACCGGAAATGGTGTCAAAAAAAAGCCGACTATTCCAGGAACATCCGGACTGGATTATCGAAGTACCTGGCTATCATCATTCACATGGGCGTCATCAATATGTACTTGATTTTTCCCGCGAAGAGGTTGTAGATCATCTCTTTGAACAAATGACTACTATATTAGGAAGTGCCGACATATCTTACGTCAAATGGGATATGAACCGGTATATGACTGAAATTGGTTCTGCTACGTTACCGTATGAACGACAGCAGGAAGTCGCACACCGATATATTTTAGGGGTTTATGCACTTTACGAACGATTAATCGAAGCGTTTCCAGCTATTTTATTTGAATCGTGTGCAAGCGGGGGGGCCAGATTTGATCCTGGTATGTTGTATTATGCACCACAAGCTTGGGCCAGTGATGATACGGATGCAGTCGAACGATTAAAAATTCAATATGGAACGTCAATTGTTTATCCGCTCAGTTCTATAGGAGCACATGTATCGGCTGTACCGAATCATCAAGTCCACCGTCATACGAGTCTTGCCACTCGTGCAAACGTAGCGTTCTTTGGTACATTCGGATATGAATTGGACATCACTAGACTGTCCTTCGAAGAGCAGGAAGAAATCAAGCAACAAATTCATTTTTTTAAGAAGCATCGTAAGTTATTGCACACGGGCATCTTTAAAAGATTAGTCAGTCCTTTTGACGGAGATGGCAACGAGACAGCATGGTCCGTCATCTCTGGAAATAAAGAAGAGGCCCTTATTGCTCACTATCAGGTATTAGCGCGTCCTAATCCACGTTTGAAACGGTTAAAGTTGAGCGGGCTTGATCCAGAGAAAAATTACAGGGTGAATGGAAACGTATATTCTGGTGATGAGCTTATGTACATCGGTCTGAGCTTACCAGAACCTTACACGGGAGCTGACTTGCAGCAAAAAAGCAAGCAAGGAGACTTTAGTTCAATTCTGTATCACTTGGTTGCTGTGCGAATCGAACAAAACTATCTGGAAAAGACGAGTTTTACAAAAGTGGTAAATTAATAAATAAAGTAAAGGAAGACTCTCAGTCGACATCGAAGGATTAATCAAAAATCTCTTGAACGAGGGACCTTTGATTTCGTGCTTCCCTTCCAATTTCATATGTGGAAGCGTTCTTAAACGATACAAAAAGATGACCCCTGCTATGTAGTAAAAGGGGTCATCTTTTAATGTTATTGTTCAAAGCATTTTATCGAGAATGCAAATGTATTTTCTTTGTTAGCCGGATAAAATGCTTCTTCTAATAAAGTGAAGTGCGAAGGGATGGAGGGATAAAAAACATCCCCGTCGATCTCGGCTTCAATTTCGGTCACGTAGAGACGTTTTGCAACTGGCAAGGTTTGGCGGAACAGTTCGCCGCCCCCGATCAAAAAGACTTCTTCTTCTGAATTAATTATGGCAGAGAGTGAATCGAGATTGTACCAAATCGTGACACCGTCTGCTTGAAACTGTTCATCTCGCGTAACGACGATATTTTGTCGCCCGGGTAACGGACGTCCGATTGATTCAAAAGTCTTTCGCCCCATGATGATCGGTTTGCCAAGTGTCACGCGTTTAAAATGAGCGAGGTCAGCTGGAAGATGCCAAGGCATCTCATTATCACGACCGATGACACGATTTTTCGTATAGGCGACGATATGTGAAATCATACGGCGACGACTCCTTTAATGTGTGGATCAGGATCATACCCTTCGATGATGATATCTTCGAAACGGAAGTCCTCTATACGAGTCACTTCGCGGGCGAAACGGAGCCGTGGGAGTGGTTTGGGCGTCCGACTCAATTGAAGATTAACTTGATCCATGTGATTGGAGTAGATATGTGCATCTCCTAACGTATGGACAAAATCCCCGACTTCGAGTTTACAGACATGTGCGACCATATGTGTCAATAAGGCGTATGAGGCGATATTAAACGGTACTCCCAAAAAGACGTCTGCCGAACGCTGGTAGAGCTGACAAGAAAGTTTGCCGTCGGCGACGTAGAATTGAAACAAGAGGTGGCACGGCGGTAATGCCATCTCGTCTACTTGTCCCGGATTCCAGGCACTGACGATGAGGCGGCGAGAATCTGGATTTGTTTTGATTTGCTCGATGACATTTGCGAGTTGATCAACTGTCGTTCCGTCTGGCTTAGGAAAGGAACGCCATTGTGCTCCGTAAACCGGACCTAGATTCCCGTCTTCGTCTGCCCACTCATTCCAAATTCGAACTCCGTTTTCTTGTAGGTAAGCAATGTTCGTGTTCCCAGAAATGAACCAAATCAATTCATGGATGATTGATTTCATATGTAATTTCTTCGTCGTGACCATCGGAAATCCGTCCTTAAGCGGGAACCGCATTTGATGACCGAAGATGCTCGTCGTCCCGGTTCCCGTCCGATCTTCTTTTTTTGTCCCGTTCGTCAGAATTTCATGGCATAGGTCGTGATATTGTTTCATTTGCAAAACTCCCCCTCTAACTCTCTGTTCCCTTATTGTATCTGAAATCAGGAAGATGAGCTAGAGACATGACGGCGAAAGAGATAGCTGAATAGTCCGAATAGCGGGAGGAAATCGCGCCACATCAACTTTTTTTCATCGCGTGAGCGAATGCGGTATAACATAAAAATTTGTAAAATATAAAACATCACGAGGTCGACGGCCATCGTTCGGACGAACTGATTCGTCATGAAGTAAAGCAAGAAAATCGACCAATCGGAACGGGCTAACGCAATCCAGATGATGCACGCTGAAAGGACAGCTAACAGAGGAACGGCAATCAATATCCAAGTGCGCCGACGAAACGGAAGAAATGTCTGTCGCGGAATGGCGAGTGCGAGGTAAGGCATCAAAACGAACGATCCGAGGACGAAGGCGCCGATACTTGCTAACATCGGTGAAGGTTTTAAAAATCGTTTTTCGTCTAAGAACATCATAAAGAATGCAAGCGGATAAATGCCTAGCAGTGTAAACAGGCTCAGGGCTGACGTGTCAAATTGACTTTGATCAAACCGAAGAAAAGAAAATAAAAAACCGTCCGGAAAAACACGATTGTTTCCGAAGGATAAAATAAAGACGATGGCAACAATCCAAATTAAAAATAAAAAATAGCGACGATACACGATGAAACGCCTCCCTTCTCAAATTATTTTCCTCAATCAGTATACTTTAAACATCAAAAGTCTATGGAAACGGATGTAAAGGTACTGTTTAAAATATTGGAATTCACTTGTTTTAAGTCAAAATGACATGGTACGATGGCGATGAAGTCGTTGGAAGCGCTTAACCGAAATGTGCAAGCGTTTGCCTAAAGCAATCATGGAGGAGTGATGACAAAGTATGGAACAAAAATGGTGGCATGATAGTGTTGTCTATCAAATTTATCCGCGTAGCTTTAATGATTCGAATGGGGATGGAATCGGGGACCTCGTCGGAATCATTGAAAAACTGGATTACTTAAAATTACTCGGGATTGACGTCATCTGGTTGAGCCCGGTCTATGATTCGCCGAATGATGACAATGGATATGATATTCGGGATTATGAAGCGATCATGAATGAGTTCGGGACGATGAATGATTTTGATCAATTGCTTGATCAAGCGCACGCACGGGGAATTAAAATCGTCATGGATTTAGTCGTCAATCATTCTTCAGATGAGCACGCTTGGTTCGCAGAATCACGAAAAAGTAAAGACAATCCGTATCGGGACTATTATATTTGGCGGGCAGCGAATGACGATGGTACATTGCCGAACAATTGGGGCTCAATCTTCTCCGGCCCAGCGTGGGAGTTAGATGAAGCGACGAATGAATATTACTTACACCTCTTCTCGAAGAAACAACCGGATCTGAACTGGGAAAATGAACAATTGCGTCATGAAATTTATGCGATGATTACGCGCTGGTTAGACCGTGGAATCGATGGGTTCCGAATGGATGTCATCAACTTGATTTCGAAAACTCCAGGCCTGCCGGATGCGGATGTTGCACCGGGGGCATTATATGGCGACGGGGGACAACACTACATCAATGGTCCGCGGATTCATGAATACTTAAAAGAGATGAACGATGCGTCGTTCGGGAACTATGATGTCCTGACCGTCGGGGAAATGCCAGGGGCGACGACGGAAGATGCGATTTTATATACGGATCCAGCGCGTGACGAGGTCAACATGGTCTTTACGTTTGAACACATGGATTTAGATTCAGGTCCAGGTGGAAAGTGGGACGTCTTACCGTTCGACTTACAAAAATTAAAGGACAATTTCACGAAATGGCAAGTCGCGTTACACGACAAAGGCTGGAACTCACTCTATTGGAACAATCATGATCAACCGCGTGTCGTCAGTCGCTTCGGAAATGATACGACGTACCGGGTCGAGTCGGCGAAGATGCTCGCGACGTTGTTACACTTGTTAAAAGGAACACCGTACATCTATCAAGGAGAAGAAATCGGGATGACCAATGTCGCCTTCGAGACAATTGAAGAGTATGAAGACATCGAGATTCGGAACATGTGGAAGGAACGGATGGCCCAAGGAGCAAATCCTGAAGCATTACTGCAGGCAGTCCATCGAAAAGGACGCGATAATGCACGGACACCAATCCAGTGGAATGCAGAGCAGCATGGAGGCTTTACGACAGGAACACCGTGGTTGAAAGTCAATCCAAATTATCGTGAAATTAATATCGAACGGGCGTTAGAAGATCCGAATTCGATTTTTTATTACTATAAGAAGCTGATTCAATTGCGTCATGAACACGATTTGGTCGTCTACGGGAAGTATGCGTTGCTCGAAACGGCTAATGATATCTATGCGTATTCGCGGACTTATGAAGGAGAAACGTGGTACGTGTACTGTTCGTTTGCAGAAGAGGAGACAACAGTCGAGGTCGAACACGATACCACGGATATCATAATTGGAAACTATGCCACTGCCCCGACGAATACAGATCAAGAAGTCGTTTTGCGTCCATATGAAGCGGTTGTCTATCGAACGGAATAAAAAAACAGCCCTTTTCTCATTGAGAAAGGGGCTGTTTCATCACACTTAACGTTCATTTTTAGCGATATGTTTGACGGCTTGAACAATCGATTCACGGTCTTGTTTAGTCGTGTGTAGATGTAGTCCGTATAACCGCTCCGTTCCAATCCACTTTTCGTGTAACAGTTGCCCTTCAATTTTTAAAGGTTCCGTGTTGGCAAGCAACGAAAACTCGACGATGATTGTTGTCGTTTTCTGTAAAGGTAACTTGAGTGGGGTCGTGATGGCGATACCACTTGGAGAAATATTATGGATGTGCATCAATCCAGCTGGTGTGCGGCGTCCGTCTTTAACGAGGTAAAACTCACCTGTGATCGGTTCTTTAAAGGTATAGCGAAAAGGTTCATTCCGTTTGATTTTCAATCATCCCACCTCCCACTTCCCATTATCCGTTAATTCAATGAAATCTTCCATCCTCGATTTGATGAATGAAGTCATTGGATTTTTTGATGTCAGGCTGCGAGATCCGTCGAATCAGCAGGCGGGTTCATCCGTTTCGCGATATACATAAATGGTGTCGCGAGCCATGCGATGACGAACTTCGCAACATACGTCGTCAAAAAGATTTGCCACCAAATATCAAACGGGAGACTGTGAAAAGCAATCGCGCAAAACGTTAACGTATCGAGCAATTGGCTGATGACTGTTGAACCAGTTGTTCGGAGCCATAAATTTTTTTCACCCGTCTTTTGACGAATCTTCGAATACATGAAGACATCAAATAGTTGTGAGACCAAATAAGCAGAAAGACTACCGAGTGCAATCCAAGGTAATAAACCGAATAATAAGTTCATCGATGAAGACATGTCCTTCGCGAAAGCATCATTTAGAGGTGAGTAAAGGAGACTGTATTGCATGAGGATGGTCGTAGCAATCAAAGAGAAGAATCCTAAGAAAACACCTTGACGCGCAACTTTTTTTCCGTATTTTTCATTCAAGATGTCCGTGGCAAGATAACAACTTCCATACACGACATTTCCTAATGTGAAAATGTACGAGTAGATATCGACTTGTTGTGTTACTTGGATATTGGCGATGATTGTCGCGATCGCAATCCAGACCATCAATCCCGTTCTACCAAAAAAACGATAACTAAGTAATAACAATCCCATCGTTAAGATAATCGAGGGGAACCATAACCATTCATTCATAAATAATGTGCTCCTTTCTAGGTCATACAGAGCAAAATTTTACGCGTAATTTTAAAATATGTCAAAAAAAAGACGCTCGAGAGCGTCGGTGGTCAATCGGGACGTTGAAGCGAATAACGTTTTCGACGGCCTTTGACGAAGTACCCGTCTGATTCCTGAAAGTCATTGGAAAGGAAAATTTTCCGTGCAATCTGTTCATGAGGTGATGTCGGTAAGACGCGAGCACGTACTTCGTATACTTCAAGGACGTTCGATGTATGCAAAGCGGACTGAACAGCCTTTGTTCCATAACCTTTCCCGCTGTATGAATCAAAAATCATCAAATCGAGCTGGAAGTAATGACCCATTTTTAATAACAAGACACGACCGACGACTTGGTCTTCGACGATAATGTCAAAATAGAAATCCTCTGGGTAACTGTGTTCGAGTGAATCAAAGGCACGAGTGGTCCCGAGTTCCTGATCGTAGCCTCGAATCTCTTGTTTCGTCAGTCCGTAGGCCGGCTCGCCATATTTTACGAAATGTTCGAATTCCACTTGGTCTACATGTCGTAGTGTTCGACGTTTTAAATCCATGACGTTATCCTCCTCTGATAGCAATTACCTGTGCATGTTCATTATAGCGAGTAAAAGAACGAAAAAGCAAAAGATAGCCGATGGGAAGGGAGGAGGGGCATCTTTAAAAAAGTATTCGGAAGCACCTGTAAACGGAATGTCGTTGTATCATTTGACGTCGAATATGGTAAAGTAATGATGTAGACATATATGTATTGGAAGGAGATGGAAAAATGTTCACTGAACGAGATGGTATTAAATTACGCCTCGAGCAAATCGAACGATTGTATGCTGATTTGAATCGTGAGGCAAAACAATTGACAGAACGCTTACGTCAGTTGGATGAGCAAGGTGATGATGTACGACATGATGTTGCGTTAAATAAAGAAGATCGGGATCATTTGAAATCAAGTATCGATGAGACGTTGCAGGCATTATTGCAACGGACGACAGTCGACGCAAAAGTCGAGCAAGAAAAACAGGAAGATTTGATTTCTAAAAAAGCACTCATCGAAGATATCGAAGGGTTATTGAAGAAAAAAAAATAAGCTGGCCTGGGCTAGCTTATTTTTTTTCTAAATTAGGCGAGAATACGCCCACTTCTAAACGATCAGGGTGAAGATCGAGTGAAGGTGGGAGATGAATCGCCACCCTCTCTTTCAGGTATATCCGTTGTAGGGAGGTGAACGTCATGTTGACTCACAAGGCCTACACATTCAGAATCTACCCGACAAAAGAGCAGAAAATCCTGATTGCGAAGACGATCGGTTGTTCGCGCTTCGTCTTCAACCACTTCTTAGCGAAGTCGGATGAGACGTATAAAGCGACAGGGAAGGAACTGTCCTACGGTTCTTGTTCGAAAGAACTCCCGTCGTTGAAGCATGCGTTCGACTGGCTGAAGGAAGTCGATAGCACGTCTGTGCAAACGAGCGTCAAACATCTTGCTGATGCCTTTGACCGCTTCTTCAAGAAACAGAACGAACGACCTCGCTTCAAGTCAAAGCGTAACCCCGTTCAATCGTACAAGACGAACATTCAAGGCAAGTCTCAACTTCCAAAAGTCTCGATCGTTGGCGCAAAAATCAAAATTCCAAAGCTGAAGTGGGTGCGCTTCGCTAACTCGAGGCAGGTCGTCGGACGCATCTTGAACGCGACCATCCGGCGGAACGCTTCAGGAAAATACTTCGTCTCCCTGCTCGTCGAGCAGGAGAGCAACGAAATGCCGAAGACGGGCTCATCCGTCGGCGTCGATGTCGGGTTGAAGCACTTCGCCATCTTGTCGGACGGCACGGTGTACAAGAGTGACCGTTACTTCCACTCGCTTGAGAAGAAGCTAGCGCGCGAGCAACGCAAGCTCTCTCGTCGTCAACGGTTGGCCTTGGAGAAGAAAGTGAAACTTTCCGAGGCGAAGAACTATCAGAAGCAGAAGCGGAAGGTCGCCCGCATCCACGAAAATATCGCGAACAAGCGAACCGATTTCCTGCACAAGGTATCGACCGAGATCGTCAAAAACCACGACGTCATCGGCATCGAGACCTTGCAGGTGAAGAACATGCAGAAGAATCGCAAGTTGAGCAAGTCCATCTCTGAGGTCAGTTGGTCGGAGTTCTTCCGCATGCTCGGATACAAGGCGGCATGGTACGGAAAGACCGTCGTGAAAGTCGGCAAGACCTTCGCCTCTAGTCAACTGTGTTCCAGTTGCGGACATCGACACAAAGACGTGAAACATCTTGGCTTACGTGAATGGACATGCCCAAGTTGCGGCATCCATCACAACCGCGATGTGAACGCAGGACTGAACCTCAAACAAGAAGCTGAACGCATTTTAGCTTCTTCAACCGTCGGGACGACGGGGTTAGCCTGATCAATTTTCGACCGTTAGGTCGGGTAACTCAGGAATCCTACACCTCTAAGCGAAGCGTAGGTGGAGGTAGTTCAAGGGAGTGAATCAAGTGAAGAAAGAACAGGTGTTGTTGACAACATGTTTAAGACCGACCGCTGCCGTCGAAACACGCTTACATCAGTTGATGCAAGAGGGCGCGCTGGATTTTCATCTTGTCGAACGGAAAAAAATGAGCATCTATATGTTGCAGCAAACCTACCAGTTACCGGTGCTCGTCGTGGACAAACAACGACTTGAGTATTATGCGTTAGAGGAAAAAACGTCATTTTTCTTTCACCCGTCCAGTGCAGTCTTTCGGATCAAGCAGTTTGACACGATAGGTTATGACCCACTGATTGCGATTGCGTGCTTAGAAGAGGGCATGACGGTCCTTGACTGTACATTAGGCCTAGGATCAGATGCAATCGTCATGAGTCATGCTGTCGGCTCGAGTGGTCAAGTCGTAGCGTTAGAGAGTAAAGCAGAAACGGCACTCATCGTTCGTGAAGGACTGATTGCTTGGCAAGAAGGCTATGAGCCGATCAATGATGCCATGCGCCGGATCGAGGTGCTGAACGAACAACACATCCGTTATTTAAAGACCTTGCCCTCGGATTCATTTGATGTCATCTATTTTGATCCAATGTTTGAAAAGACAGTGACGGAGTCGACGCATTTGAACGGCCTGCGCACCCTTGCTGACTATGAAGTATTATCGATTGAGGCAATCGAGGAAGCAAAACGAGTCGCAAAGAGACGAATCGTCTTAAAAGCCCATTTTGAGAGTGAGTTGTTTAATCAATTTGCTTTTGAGCGTATTAAACGGAAATCATCGAAACTTCATTACGGTGTGATTGAATTGACGTAATCTAGTACGACGAAAAAATCTCCACCCTCATCAGTCGACGACTGAACAGGATGGAGATTTTTTTAGTGTTTATTGTGTGACTTCTTTTAATTCTTCTTCCATATCATCAAACTTGTCTTGTACAGAGTCAACAGGTTGTTTCGTAAGAAGGCTGACGACGACTGTAAAGAGAAGACTTGTAAAGAATCCTGGAACCATCTCATAAAGCGTATCGCTAAAGTTGAGTTGGACCCATAGAATAACTGTGACGGCACCAGAGATAATTCCGGCAAGTGCCCCTTGTTTCGTCATCCGTTTCCAGTAAAGTGAAAGCAAGATGATTGGTCCGAATGCAGAACCGAAACCAGCCCATGCGTAACCGACAAGTGAAAGAATCGTCGCTGAAGGGTTCCAGGCAAGGAATGTTCCGATCACTGCGATGGCTAAAACTGCACCACGACCGATTAAAACAAGTTGTTTGTCTGACGCTTCTTTATGCAAGAACGTCTTATAGAAGTCTTCCGTCAGCGCACTTGATGTAACGAGCAGCTGAGAAGAAATTGTCGACATGATTGCTGCCAAGATGGCTGCCATCAAGAAGCCAGTGATATACGGGTGGAACAAGACATCAGCGAAACGAATAAAGACCGTTTCTGGGTCACCGAGTGCATTACCTTGTCCTTCAAAGTAGGCAATCCCGACAAGACCTGTCAACATCGCACCTAAAATTGAGAAGAACATCCAACCAATCCCGATACGACGGGCTTTTTTCAAGTCCTTAACAGAACGAATTGCCATAAAGCGGACGATGATGTGGGGTTGACCGAAGTAACCAAGTCCCCAAGCGAGGAATCCGATGATTCCGAGGACAGTCGTTCCTTTGAACGGATCAAATAGTGTAGGATCTAAGTTGTCCGCATAGTTGAATGCGCCGTCGACACCACCAACATCCGTCAATGCGACGATTGGTACGAGAATGAGGGCGACGAACATGATACAACCCTGGACGAAGTCGGTCCAACTGACTGCGAGAAAACCGCCAAAGAGTGTATAGGCGACAACGACCGCAATCGTCAAGAGCATACCATAATGATAATCAAAGCCAAATGAACTTTCGAACAATTTACCACCCGATACAATACCGGCTGAAGTATAGAACGTAAAGAAGACGATGATGACGATCGCAGAGACCGTCCGTAAGATACGTGATGTATCTTTAAAACGATTCTCCAAGAAGTCTGGAATCGTAATTGAATCGTTTGCCATTTCCGTATAGAGACGAAAGCGTGGAGCGAGGACGATATAGTTGATGTAACAACCAATCAGTAATCCTAATGCAAGCCAAAGTGCTGAAACGCCGGTAGCATACATGGCACCAGGAAGTCCCATCAACATCCAACCACTCATGTCAGAAGCACCAGCAGATAGTGCTGTTACGCCCGGTCCTAAGTTACGACCGCCTAACATGTAGTCTTCCGTGTTTGTCGTTCGTTTATACGCGATGTAACCGATGGCAAGCATCATAAATAGATACAGGCCAATTGAAATCCATTCTTGCGACATAAAAATAAATCCTCCCATGCATGTAGTTGTCGTCGTCTGTTCGGGATAAAAAAGTTAAAAAGTGAACATCGATGACTTATTTGTTCCCAACCTTACAGGTGACAAAACTACATTGCAAGTCCTTGCAAACAGGCGGAAAATGGCTTCAAGCCTAGTCTATCAAGGGGTTGGGACACTTTTCGTCCCTGCTAAAGTTCTAATTTTCTGATTTTCGTCACTTTATTGTAATGGTTAAATCAGATGAACGTATTTCAGTATTTGTGAAATTAGTGTAAAATGTGAAAAATTAAAAAACAGACTAGCATGTGCTAATCTGTTTAGAGAAAAATCATTTACATCAAGCTGAGGTATGCGTCATGCAGCCGGTCGAGTGCTTCGTCTAGTTGGCGCCGCGGGCATCCGAAGTTTAAACGTTCGAATGTCACGCCGTTCGTTCCGAATGCTTTTCCATGGGTTAAGGCGAGGGATGCTCGTTCAACGAGCCAAGTCGCACGATCGTCTTCGGTCAATCCGAGGCGCTCAAAATCAATCCAAAGTAAAAAGGTTGCATCAGGTTTGACGACAGATAGTAACGGCATCTCCGTTTCGATTCGTCTGAGAGCATGGTCACGATTCTGCTCTAAATATAAGAGAAGTTGGTCAAGCCATTGTTCGCTCGCTTTATCCTCATAGGCAGCGATGATTGCCGTTGAGGCAAACGCGTTCGGATGAACAAAGTTTGCTTGCTGGACACGTTCGATTTCCAAACGAATGGTTTCGTTCGGAACAACTAGATAAGAAGCATAAAGTCCTGGAATGTTGAATGTTTTTGAAGGTGCACTGACGAGAATTGCCTTCTCATATGAAAATGCTGAAATCGGATGGTGTTTGTTACCGGAAAAAATCAAATCAGCATGGATTTCATCGGACAGAAGATAAACGTCATATTTCTTGGCCAACTCAACAATTGTTTCAAGTTCACTCCGATTAAACACCCGACCAGTTGGATTATGGGGACTGCATAAAATCATCATTTTCGCAGTTTTCATCTGTGCTTCAAGACTCAAGAAATCAATTTCATAACGTCCTGCAATCAAGCGGAGCGGATTTTCAATGAGCGTTCGATTGTTCGATTGAATGATTTGGTGAAACGGGGGATAAACAGGAGTTTGAATGATGACCTCATCATGCTCATCGGTCAGTGCCAAGAGACTGTGTGCTAGAGCAGGGACGACGCCACTCGAATAAAGGAGCGATGATTGTTCAATCTGTTGATCATAACGTTTCAAAAACCAGTTTTGAATGGCTTGTTTGGCTCGATCTTCGAATAGGGAATAGCCGAAATGACCGTGTGCAATCCGTTTTGTTAATGCCCCGACGATTGAATCCGCTGGTCGGATATCCATATCGGCGACCCACATCGGAATTAATTCTTCTGCTCCATATAAATCTTTTAAGCCGTCCCATTTGACCGAACCCGTCATTTTTTTATCAATGATTTCATCAAACATGTAATCTTTCATATGCCTCGGCTCCTTCGTAAAATATGATTCATGTCTTCACCTTAGCGAACGGATTGAAATTCAGCAAGTTGAAAAATTGTAGGTTTTAGAGTGTACGCTTTTGGGAAAAACCATAATCGTACACAAAAAATAGACGGGGTGAATAAGATGTTGCATTCAAAAGTATTGGTAGGACGTACGCCTGAGGAGTTAGAAGAACGAATGAATCATTTCTTCGAAGAAAACGGAGTCGGTTCAAATTCAATCATTACACTTAAGTTTTCTACATTCGTTGCATCAAAAGCAGACGAACATTACTCAGTTCTTATCGTGTTCGATAATTCGCTAACAAAAACCGTATTATAAGTAAATAACTCTTCTAAATTGGCAGACTTGGCAACGTCTGTCAGTTTTTTTATTGAAGAAATATTTCATCTAAGCTATACTGATATCAGAAATATGTACGCTTCCGTAGGTTAATGGCAGACCTCAGCAATGGTAATGCTGCAGTGCGAGTTCGATTCTCGCCGGAAGCATCGAATAAATAAGTCTTCCGTAACAAGTAAAATTAACTTGGACGGGGGACTTTTTTTACTCTATTTGCTCGTTTTATATTAAAGGAGAAAAAGAATGACTTCTGTACAACGAACAATTGGTACGCGCTTAAAGAAATTACGTCAAAAGAAAAAAATTACTCAACAAGAATTGAGCCGAAATATTTGTAGTCAAGCTGAAATTAGCAAAATAGAAAATGGGAAAAATTCACCGACGATTGAACTACTTCAAGATGTAGCGAAAAAGCTACGTGTTCCGGTCTCTTTCTTTTTTATGGAGGAAGAAGAGATAGAAGAATTTCACCGAATTGATCATCAAATAACACAATTGATGCGTGCTCAAAAACATGCAGAGATTCTTAAAATCATCCCACAGAAACTAAAAAATACGACTGCAGAAGGCACGAGAATTTTATTGAGATATTATCAATTGATTAATGAAGTGGAAATGAAAAAAATTGATTATCGTACGTGTATTTCTCAGTTATTGAAGTTGGTAAATGATAAATTAATCCTTGAAGAGTACTTTTTAATTTATGTCAGGATTCAGATGGCTGTTGCCGTCCTGTATACTAATAATAAAGAATACATGCATGCTCACAATATTTACAAAGAGACTTTGAAATTAGATTATGTGACCGATGATTATAAAAAATTAATGCTAAAAGTAAAATACAATTATATTAGAAATTTGATTAAACTGAAAAAATTTTCACTTGTGATTGCAGAGTCCACCGAGGGCATTAATGAAAGCAACAAAATGCAAGACATGAGTTATCTGGGGCACTTTTTTTATCAGCAAGGATATGCGCTTGAACAAGTGTGTGCGTCGTCAGAAAAAATTAAAGAAGCATATACGCAGGCTTACGTAGTATTTATTGCTACTGAAAATAAGGCGTATAAAGAAATACTAGATGAATACCTATTCAAGTTAATGTATTTTACGATCGATTAGCGTTCTGCTTATATTGATCGTATTCTAATTGAATTGGTCCTAAAAAAAGTTATCAGCTTACTTTCAGTATGAAGGAAGGAAAGAAGAATGAATTCATTACCACTTTCCATTGGAAACGAAATCAAACGAATTCGAAAAGAAAAAAAATTGACACAAAAACAATTGTGTGATGGGATTTGCAGTCAAGCAGAAATCAGTAAAATTGAGAATGGACGAAATTCTCCAACAATCGATTTATTACAACAAATTGCGAAGCGGCTCCGTGTACCCATATCATTATTATTTCAGGATCGATTAGAAAGTGAACAATATCGTAAATATGATATGCATTTTTCTCAATTACTTCGAGAAAAAAAGTTTGGACAATTAGAGGAGGAAATATCTAAAAAAATTGTGAATCAAACGAAAGAAATGACGTTATTAAAGTCTTATTTTGAGATTTTATTAAAATTTAAAATAGCTCATATTGATTATCGCACGGCCTCTTCATTGTTATCTCATCTGACAAAGAAAGAAGACATTTGGTATGAGTCTCCTCAAGTGTTCATTCGAATCAAAATGGCAATTTCTAATTTGTATGCTGAAAATGACCAATTTCATTTATCAGAAAAAGTATATTTAGAATTAGAATCTTTATCATATGATACGTTGGAATTAAAGAAACAGTTATTAAAAATTTATTATAACCATTCGCAACTGCTGACATTTCAAAAAAAATATGATGAAGGAATGGCGTTAACGGAGAAAGCATTAGTAGAAAGTCTCGCTTTGAATGATTCTTCCTTTATCGCTCATTTTTATTATCAACGTGGATACTATAACGAAGTATTAGGAAACATTGAATCGACGAAGCGAGACTATACGGTTGCTTACACGTTATTTCGTACTTTTCATTTAAAGACTTATGAAAAAATTGTACTTAACGGAAAAAAGGACTTTTTATTATTCACATTCTAAAAATCCATCCCAGCCTTCTCACATGCAAAGAGGGCTTTTTGAATCCGTTCTTCGGCTTGATTCGGATACTGTTGGTGCCCTTCGAGAATGATGGATTTGACATCCGTGATTCCGAAAAATTGCAGAATGTCCTGCATATACCGTACGGCATGGTCGGATTCGATTTTATCAGGCGTTGAATAGTCACCTCCACGAGAATGTAAGAGTAGTACACGTTTACCAGTCACAAGTCCGACGGATCCTTCAGCAGTGTAATGAAACGTTTGCCCGGATTGCGCGAGATAATCCATATAGTTATGCAAGGGAGCAGGAACACTTAAATTCCACATCGGAAAAGAAAAAACGATTTTTTCTGATTCTAAGAAACGATTTAAATATTCTTGTAACCGTTCCGCCTGTTCGGCTTCCTCTTGATCGAGCGTTTCCCCTCGAAATAGTTTCGCGGCAGATTTAGCGAGACGTAAATCAAAAAAAGGAAGGCGTTCTTCAAATAAGTTTAGGATGGTAATCTCATCTTCTGGATGTTCCTTGCGATAGGAAGCAAGGAATGCGTTATTCATCTGTGAACTAAGACTTTTCGATTGATGTGTACTATCATTGGCTTCGATAAACAGCAGATGGCTCATCGTTAAGCTCCTTTCTTAGCATATAATTAACACTTCTTTTAATGAATACCCGTTTCTCTTTTCATTTAGACGTTTCCAACTAAATCATTATTTTAGGAAAAATTAGGTTTTATAAGTATGATCTAAAGGAAAAAGACAATTGGATAGAACAGAAAAGAGGGATTCCTATGAAAAATCAGCAGCGACCTTCTTCCGCCAGTCTTCAGTATAATCGAGAAGCAAAAGCGAACTATCAATTGTTTGGCTCCATCATTTTAGTTCTGACGAGCTTGGGTGCGATTTTGTATGTGCTTACTAGTTTACTCAGTACATCCGGCTCGAACAGGTATGACCTTTTACGTGCTGGACTTATTTTTCTCGTAGGCATTTGTCAATTTCTGCTTGGGAAAAGTAATATGCCGGATCGTCTTAAACCCCACGTGATGTCGAGTGTTTTTTTACTAATTCCTTTCATCTATTATCCCTTCCTCGAAAGTGGTGCTCAGACCGTTTGGGCAGCTGCGATTCTTTTTTTACTGAGTTCTCTTGTCGTCATTAATCGAACGATGCTCGTCTATGCGACGGGGACGACGATCATTTCTCTCTTATACATTTGGTTTAATGCACCGAACGTCACGTCCGTTACTAATACAGCAGATTATATCGCACGAATCGGCTTAGTCATCATTGCTGCGCTGATCAGTTTATTGATTCATCGTCAGTACGTGACACGATTAGAACGTAATATCGAGTATCTTTCACGCTTACAAGAGCAAGCCTTTCTTGATCCGGTAACAAAACTCGCTAATCGGTCTTATTTCGTTCTTGAAGTCGAAAAAATTTCAAGCGAAGGAGATGCAATTTGTTTAATTGATTTAGATGACTTCAAAACGGTCAATGATGCCTTCGGTTACCGGACGGGAGATCGCACGTTGCATATGATTGGGAGTAGACTCATGAATCGTTTTCCCGATTGTTTAGTTGCCAAAGCTAGCGGAAGTGCGTTTTTACTTCATGCGAAAGGTCATGCTGGTATTGAACTGTTATGCGAGGAGGTTTTAACATGTGTCGCTGAACGCGTACAAATTGATTTCAAACAAATCAATGTCACAGCGAGCATCGGTGTTTCTTTTATTTATGACGAATCCATTGATCATGTCATCAATGATGCAGAAATTGCATTGTTCACAGCTAAATCGAACCGAAAAAACACGTATGCGATTACGGATGCAGAGACTCAAAATCAGCGTAAGCGAGCGCTTCAGCTGACACGCGATTTGTACGATGCAGAACTCGATCGAGATTTTTTCGTACTGTTTCAACCGCAAGTAGAAGCAGACAGTCACAAAATTACTGGAGCGGAAGCGCTTGTGCGTTGGAATCATCCCAAGTATGGAATGATTTCCCCTTTAGAGTTCATTCCGATTGCGGAGCGGACGCGTTTTATTGAAACGCTAGGAGGATGGGTGATGCGCCGCGCTTGCGCGCAAGGAAAGACGTGGTTGGATCAAGGACATGGAGCGATTACGATTGCGGTCAATGTCTCCCCGTGGCAATTAAGGCAACCCGATTTTACAGAAAGAGTACTGACGATTCTTGAAGAGACACATTTTCCGGCATACTTGCTTGAAATCGAAATGACAGAACATATTTTTATCGAAGGAACGAATCAGATTATCGAGACCTTAAACGAACTTCACCTTCATGGGATTCGAATTGCACTCGATGATTTCGGGACAGGTTTTTCTTCAATGCAAACACTCGTAGAATTACCGTTCGACCAGTTAAAGATTCCTAAAGAAATCGTTCAAGAAGCAATCCGTTCAGATGAGAAGCGTGCAATCGTCGAGATGATTATTCAGTTAGGAAGACGGTTAAACATGACGATTGTTGCTGAAGGGGTCGAGTTAGTCGAAGAAGCAAGGTTATTAAATCAGTTAGGGTGCCATACGTTGCAAGGTTATTTGTTCCATAAACCTCTTCAAGCTATACAAATTGAACTCTTTTTAGCTAAGAACTATAGACAAGGCTAAAGCACCGCCCGCTTGACGAGTCGACTTTCCTCGTCAAGCGGGCGGTGCTTTTTATGTCGGTTAAAGATAACGAGCAAAATGACGCTCTAGAACTTCTTGTACAGCTGCAATCAATGCGCAAATTCCCCAATAGATGAAGGCGATTACGAAATAAACCGTCATGTAATCGAATTCGCGTCCACCGACGATTTTTGCACGTTGAAAGATTTCTGGGACGGTAATCATCGCAGCTAAAGAAGACGCTTTGACTAAATCGAGTAAAACGTTCGATAAAGGTGGGATTGCCAAACGAATCGCTTGCGGGAGAATGATTCCGACTAGGACGCGATAAGGAGAGAGGCCGAGAGACTGGGCAGCCTCTCTTTGTCCTTTGTCGACAGACACAATGGCGGAGCGAATGATTTCTGCCATGTACGCAGCACTGTTGAGACTGAAGCCCGTTATCGCTGCTGTTAGCGCATCGAGTTCGATATTGATCACAGGTAAGCCGAAGTACAGCATGAAAAGAATCACGAGGATCGGTACACCGCGCATGAATGAAATATAGAGCGTCGCAGTCAGGCGTAAAAAACGAGACGCTGATAAACGAGCAAGTGCAAGCAACAAGCCGAATATCAGACCTAATCCCATGCTTGCGAATGCAATCCATAATGTATGTCCAAGTCCTCCTAAGATATAGGGAAACGCATCAACCGCTAACTCAGGATTAAACACGGAGCGCCAGTCGACATTGCTCAATTCACATCCACAATCGTCGTTTTGACGTCAGGCATTTTTGAAACATCTTTGTTGGCGTAATATTGCTTTGATAATTTTGCGAGCGTACCGTCTTTTTTCATCGCCTCGATTTGAGCGTTAATGTTTGATTGGAGCTCTTTATTATCAAGATCCATGATGAGACCGACTTGACTCGGATTATAGGCGATGTCCGGGTGGATCGTGATGTCGAAGTCTTTGAAGAAATCGACAGCAAGGCTTTGAAGATAATAGTCGTTCAAGATGACATCCGTTCGACCATTCGAGACGTCGCGGAGATATTGATCGTTCGTTGCATTATCATATGTGACTTCTTTTGCACCATATTTTTTAGCGATTTGCATGTAAGTCGTCGTTGCCTCGCCAGCTGCTTTTTTACCTTTTAAATCCTCAAGAGATTGTATGTCAGATAAATCACTTTTACGAACGATGGCCGTTCCGTACGTATACTTGTAAGGTTTTGAAAATGCGAATTTTGCTTTCCGTTCTTCTGTGATTGTAATATCGTTTGCGGCAAGATCGACTTGTCCAGTATTGACGCTCGTCAACATACCATCGAATGACATCTCTTTGAAGTTTACTTTTAGATCGAGTCGTTTTGCGACTTCTTTAACGACTTCGACGTCAAAGCCAGTCAACTTGTTGCTCTCTTCATCATGAAACGACGTTGGATAAAGTGTTCCGGCAGTAGCTACTGTCAACGTCCCCTCCTTAACGATTTTGTCATATGCTGTCGTCTTCTCTTCTTCCTGACCACAAGCGCTAAGGAAAAGGGTAGTTCCTGCAATCAAGAGCCCTGTCCACTTTACTGAATTTTTCATAACGTACTTCCTCTCTAATCAAAATAATAGATTTCTCTTTATTAAAAATACCACGCTTGAAACACTCGTTGCAAAAAATAAAATTTAAACGAGAATAATTCTTCTGAAAAAATAATTAGAATGATTATTCATCTTTATGTAAGCGTTAACATTGTCTAGCCTTAGGGAATCATAAGTGATTTGGATATAATAGTTTCATTTATACATAGTGGCGAATAATCATAAAAGAGTGTAAAGTATATTTTAACTGAATATACAGAAAATTTAGAACGTGTTAAGGAGAGTGAAATTATGTCATTTCATCAATTGCCTGAACGGCAAGGTTTATATGATCCGAAGCAAGAACATGATGCGTGTGGAATCGGAGTCTATGCGCACCGAACCGGGAGACCGAGCCATGAAATCGTCGAAAATGCACTCGCGATGCTCTGTCAGATGGAGCATCGAGGCGGACAGGGGAGCGATGCGAAAACAGGGGATGGTGCCGGTGTCTTAACTCAAATTCCCGACCGTCTCTTTCGGGAGACATTTCGGAATGTAACATTACCGAAAAAAGGAGATTATGGTGTCATGATGATGTTCCTGCCTCGGGAGGAACGGTCGAGACAGCGACTCGAACGCGCTTTAGAATCAATTATTTTATCAGAAGGACAACGGGTGATCGAGTGGAGAACGGTACCAGTCTCGAATACAGTGATTGGTGAAAAAGCACGTCAAACAGAACCGGTCATTCGCCAATGCTTCATTGAAGCGAAGGACATTGAAGGGTTGGCCTTCGAACGAACGTTATTCATGATTCGTCGTTCTTTTGAACGAGAAGCAAATCGTCTCAGGATCGAACAGTACGTGCTCAGTAGTTCGAGTGAGACTATCGTCTATAAAGGACTTGTCACTACAGATCAGCTCGGTCAGTATTTTGATGATTTACGTGATGAACGGTACCAATCAGGGTTTGCGATTGTTCACTCACGTTTTAGCACGAACACCTTCCCGAGTTGGAAACGAGCTCACCCGAACCGCTATTTGATTCATAATGGAGAAATCAATACGTTACAAGGCAATATTCAAGCGATGCGTGGACGCGAAAAAAGTCTTGCGAAAACGACGTATGGTCGCCGTGCAGATGATGTGCTCCCAATCCTCGATGAATCAGGAAGTGACTCGTCGATGCTCGATAATGCGTTTGAATTTTTATACTTGTCTGGTTTGACGTTAGCGGAAACAGCTTTAATGCTGGTTCCAGAGCCATTCGAGCATGCGGAAGTACGGCCGGCGAAACGTGCTTATTACGAGTATCACAGCAGTATGATGGAGCCATGGGACGGTCCGTCTGCCATCGTATTTACGAATGGGAAACAAATTGGCGCGACACTTGACCGAAATGGACTCAGACCTGCCCGTTATATCATGATGCGCGATGGTCACTTTATGTTGTCCTCAGAATCAGGTGTCCTCCCGATTCCAGAAAAAGAGATTTTGTATAAGAAACGTTTGATTCCTGGTGAGCTTTTATTGCTTGATTTTGCTTCCGGTCAGCTGATTTCTGACGAAGAAGTGAAACGGGATCTTGCGATGCGCCATCCTTATGCCGAATGGTTATCAGAAGAACAGATTCAATTACCGACGTTAATGCACTCAGAAACGATTGAGGAATTAGGTACGACGCAACGTCTGTTTGGATACACGCGAGAAGATATCGAGCAATACTTGATTCCTCTCGTCGAGGAAAAAAAAGATCCGCTTGGTGCGATGGGAACGGACATCCCACTCGCTGTATTAAGTGAGCGACCACAATCGTTGTTCCGTTACTTCAAACAATTGTTTGCCCAAGTCACCAATCCACCAATCGATGCGTTACGTGAACAAATCGTCACGTCAACGATGACCTGGCTCGGGCGTCAAGGTGAACTATTGACCCCGAACCGGAAAAACTGTCGTCGGGTCCGCTTGAACTCACCGGTGCTAGTTCCGGCTGAAGCGCATGCGCTCAATCAAACAAAGTTGAAACAAAAAACGTTATCAACATTGTTTACGAATCAAATGGAAGAAACACTTGAAACGCTCCTCGAAGAAGCGGTTCATGCCGTCGAATCGGGTTGTGAGTTGTTGATTCTTTCTGACCGGAACATTCGACCTGGAGCCATACCGATGCCAATCCTGCTCGTGACGAGTGCCGTGCATCACCATTTAATCCGTAAAGGGCTTCGGACAAACGTCAGTTTAATCATCGAAGGGGGAGAAGTCCGGGAGGTGCATCACTTCGCGGCGCTGCTCGGTTACGGAGCTGACGCAATCTACCCGTACCTTGTATATGCGACACTCGATGAAGCGATTGGTGAAAAACACGCGGACAATGCTGTTCGTTATCGTAACGCCGTGACGGAGGGGGTCGTCAAAGTCATGTCGAAGATGGGGATTTCGACCGTCTTCAGTTATCGGGGGGCGCAGATTTTCGAAGTCGTCGGGATTTCGACGGACGTCATCGATCGCTACTTTACGGGAACAGTCTCTCAACTCAGTGGTCTGTCGCTCGCTTTGATTGAAAAGGAAGCGAAACGTCAACATGAGGAAGGGACGAAACGGACGTTCTTGGAATCAGGTAGTGTCTTCCGGTACCGTAATGACGGAGAACATCATGCGTTCAATCCGGCGACGATCCATTTGTTACAACATGCTTGCCGAACTGGGGACTATCAGTTATTCAAACGGTACTCAAATCAAATTGCAGAAGAACCCGCAACCTTCCTGCGCCATTTGTTGACGTTCAAGGAAACGACACCGATTCCGCTCGAGGAAGTCGAACCCGCGAGTGAAATCGTCAAATTCTTTAAGACCGGTGCGATGTCGTACGGTTCACTATCGAAGGAAGCTCATGAAACACTAGCGATTGCGATGAACCGTCTAGGTGGTAAGAGTAACAGTGGTGAAGGTGGCGAAGAAGAGGAACGGTATCAACTCGACGAAAATGGTGACTCACGGATGAGTCGGATTAAACAGATTGCATCAGGTCGGTTCGGCGTGACGAGTCATTATTTGATCCATGCGGATGAACTCCAGATTAAAGTCGCACAAGGCGCGAAGCCAGGCGAAGGGGGACAACTCCCAGGCGAAAAAGTGTATCCGTGGATTGCGCGGGTCCGTGCTTCGACACCGGGTGTCGGTCTGATTTCACCACCACCACATCATGACATTTATTCAATCGAAGACTTGGCTCAATTGATTCACGATCTAAAGCGGGCAAATGACGAGGCGCGGATCAGTGTTAAGCTTGTCGCAAAAGGAGGCGTCGGAACGATTGCTGCCGGTGTCGCCAAAGGACTTGCCGATGTCATCGTCATCAGTGGGCATGATGGAGGAACGGGGGCTTCCCCGAAGACGAGTATCCAACATACGGGCTTACCGTGGGAACTGGGACTCGCTGAGACGCATCAAACGCTAGCCTTGAATGGTCTGCGGGAACGGGTCAGCTTAGAAACGGACGGTAAGTTACTAACTGGACGCGATGTCGTCATCGCAGCGATGCTCGGGGCGAATGAATATGGATTTGCGACAGCACCATTGATTGCCGTCGGTTGCATCATGATGCGTGCCTGTCATCTAGATACGTGTCCGGTCGGTGTCGCGACACAGGATCCGAAGTTGCGTGAAAAATTCACCGGATCTGCCGATCACGTCGTCCATTTCATGACGTTCGTTGCGGAAGAAGTTCGTGAATATTTAGCTCAACTCGGCGTCCGTAGTCTAGCGGAACTCGTCGGACGGACGGATCTTTTAATGACATCGGATCGTTTGACGAATCACTGGAAAGCAGCCAGTCTCGACTTTTCTCGACTACTTGTTCAACCAACATATGATTCGACGTCGACACAAGCGCAAGATCATGCTGTCGCGAAGTCGTTTGACCACCGTGAAATCGCTCCGTTGCTTGATCATGATGCATTTACGGAAAAACAAACATTTGCGCTTGCGATTACGAATACAGACCGGGCAATCGGTACGAATACCGGATCACGTCTGACACGGATGTTCGGAGAAATGGGCTTACCTTCCGATCGCCTAACATTGAACCTGACAGGATCAGCCGGACAAAGCTTAGGTGCATACGTGCCTCGCGGAATGACGTTGAACGTCGTCGGGGATGCTAATGATTACGTTGGAAAGGGATTATCTGGAGGAATTCTTTCGGTTCGTCCTGATATGAAGACGAGTTTTGTTTCTTCAGAGCAAGTCATCATCGGTAACGTCGCGCTTTATGGTGCGACGAGTGGGGAACTGTACGTCAATGGACAGGCAGGCGAACGGTTCGCCGTTCGAAACAGTGGTGCGACGGCAGTCGTCGAAGGAATCGGGAATCATGGCTTGGAATATATGACGGGCGGGAGTGTCGTCATTCTCGGTGACGTCGGAAAGAACTTCGCTGCCGGTATGTCAGGTGGTGTCGCCTACGTCTTACCGAAAGACATCGCGTTGTTCCGCTCGCGCGTCAATCTCGAGCTCGTCACGATGGGCGCAGTAACAGACACGGAAGAAGCGGCACGCTTAAAAACATTTATCGAACGTCATGTCGTACGGACGAACAGTGAACAAGGACATGCGATTCTTTCAAACTGGGATCATGTTTTGAGTTCGTTTATTCGTGTCATTCCGACGACCTATCAAGTCGTCACGACATTGATGGCCGATTATGCGAAAAAAGGACATAATACGGAAGAAGCGATGTTGTTAGCGTTTGAGACACACCTCGGACGCGGAACGGGAGGTCAATAATGAAAAGACGCGATAAATTCATGAGTGTTCCTCGCCAGTCCGGACGAGAGCGCGCCAGTACAGAACGGATTCAAGACTTTAATGAATATAAAGAAGCATTTTCTGAAAGTGAGGCGTCGGAACAAGCCAGCCGGTGTATGGATTGCGGAACCCCGTTTTGTCATGTCGGCGAGACCTATGGACATGTCAAAATTGGTTGTCCGGTCTACAATTTGATTCCCGAGTGGAATCTCCTCGTCGAAGAAGGAGACTTTAAAGGAGCGCTCGAGCGCCTGCATCAAACGAACAACTTCCCGGAGTTCACGGGACGTGTTTGTCCCGCACCGTGCGAAGGTTCATGTACGTTATCGATTAATGAACCGGCCGTCGCGATTAAACAGATTGAGCGTACAATCATCGATATCGGCTTTGAAAAAGGATGGGTCGTTCCGCGGGTGCCATTGAACCGGACGTCCCATCATGTGGCAGTCGTCGGTTCTGGTCCGGCAGGGCTTGCCGCGGCCGATCAATTGAATCAAGCAGGGCACCAAGTCACCGTTTTTGAACGGGAAGATCGTATCGGAGGTCTGTTGACGTACGGGATTCCGGCGATGAAGTTATCAAAAGATATCGTCGAGCGTCGTGTCGATCTGCTCAAAGCAGAAGGCATTCTCTTTAAGACCGGCGTAACGATCGGTCTTGATGTGACGCTGGACGAGCTTGAACAAGCGTTTGATGCCGTCATTCTTTGTGTCGGTGCAACGGAACCAAGAACGTTACCAAATCTTCCGACGAGCGGTGTCGGTTACGCGATGGACTATTTAACAAGCGTGACGCGCCATCTGTTGTCGAATCAATCCCTGCTTGAGCAACACGATACGCGAGGTAAAGATGTTCTCGTCATCGGTGGCGGAGATACGGGAGCGGACTGTGTCGCGACGGCACTCAGACAGGGTTGCCGTTCTGTCGTCCAGTTCGGGAAGCATGAAATGCCAGGTCAGGTCCGGGCGAACGACAACATGTGGCCGGATACACCGAACCTCTTTACACTTGACTACGGTTATGCAGAAGCATTCGATCAATTCGGACATGATCCTCGCGAATATTTGATCGCGATCACACGTTACACGACAAGTGATTCCGGTCGCTTGACAGGGGTTTGGACGATTCATAATGAAAAAGTAAAGCAAGCAGATGGGTCAATTGAATTCCGAGCAATTGAAGGAACAGAAAAATACTATACGGTCGACTTGATGCTGATTGCAATCGGCTTCAGCGGAGTCGAGCAGACGGTCTTGAATCAACTCATCGTTGAATCAGAGCGAGGGAAAATCAAGACGAAGGGATATGCAACAAATCGGAAGGGTGTCTTCGCTGCAGGGGACGCACGGCGCGGACAGTCCTTGATTGTCTGGGCGATCCGCGAAGGGCGGGAAGTGGCAGAAGCAGTCGAACGACATCTGTCACTGATGACTCAAACGGGCTAATTCATTTAACGTCATGTATGGGAACAGTTAAGTTTCCACACATGGCGTTTTTGTTGTTCCTTAAAAAAAGTCTGAAAAATGTCTGTAGAAATTAACATTTTTAATGACACATCCGCTAGGATTAAAGAAAAGAGGTGGGTGATGACGTGAAACGTCTTAAAATCGGATTCGTCTGTGATTCTGGGTTAGTAGGGAGCGTCCTAGGAGCGAACGTGCTACGAAAGCGCCTGCGACAGGAGCAGTTGCAAGTCGATGTTCAGAGTTATCGTCTGAAGGAGGTCCCTACTGAAATACATCTGATTGTCGGACCTGAGAAGATTGTCCGCCAAGTGACGGGGGTGACGGATTATCGCGTATGCATCGTCAATCATCTGTTGTCTGAAGCGGCTTACGATGAAGTGATCACTGTATTAAGAAAAGAGTTGATTAAGGTTGATTGAGTTTTCTACACGAGAACGTGAAGTCTTATTTTATTTGTTGACAAAAACAGAGCCTGTTCAAGTCCAAGAAATTGCAGAAACGCTTGGAACGTCCGAACGGACCATTCAGCGTGAACGAGAACCGATTGCTCAAACAATTGCTTCTTTTCAGTTAGAACTGGATTATATTCGAGGAAGAGGATTAGTGCTCGTTGGGGATGAAAGTGACAAACGGAAGCTCCGAGAGGCATTGTTATTATCACATAAAGCATTACCTTCGACGGATGACCGGCAAGTTGAGCTCACTTATCGTCTCTTACAAGAACCGGGCATGATTAAATTACAGGCACTTGCGCATGCGATGTACATCGCACCGAGTACGATCAGTCAAGATTTAGAGCGGATTGATGAATGGTTTCAACAATATGATTTAGAGTTGCGGCGGAAGAAGGGGATCGGAGCTGAAGTCATCGGCGAAGAAATCAATAAGCGTCGTTTATTGCTTTCGCTTATTTTCACGCAATGGGATGTATTGTCCTTTTACCGGTTGCTCCAAGGGGATCTTAATCAATTACCCGATCTTTTGCATCCGGCGCGTAATCAGTGGGTCGAAGCAATCAATCAATCCTATGCAGTAATCGCTCCCGTAATAAAGCAACAGGAACTGAGCGACCGGTCAATTATGCGAGCCACACTTAGTTTGGCGCTCCAAGCGATTCGGATGGAAATATTTCCAATGCGCTATGAATTGAAAACGTACCCGGTCGAAGTGCTTCAACGGGTAGACATCATCGGACGACGTCTACCCTATGCGTTGACAGTTGCGGAGCGTCAATGGATTTCAGAAGAACTACGCAATTTTCAACAAGATCAACTAGACAGTTCTGAAGAATTGGTCATTCGATTGCGCGTCAAGCGATTGATTGAGGAAGTCTCTCTTTTGTATGGAGAGCAGTTTACAGAAGACAGTGCCCTTGAGCGGGGACTCGTTTCCCATATCATGTCCTATACGCGACAAAACGTCATCAATCCGTCTTATGTCATCAAGCAGATTGAAAGGGAGTATCCACGGCTGTTCGATTCGGTTAAACAGGTGGCGCAAACCGTCTTTTCGGATCAAGCGTTTGCTGATCATGATTTAGCATTTTGGGTGATGCATTTTGGAGCGGTATTAAGTAGACCTGTCGTAAAAGTTCCGTATCGCGTTCTGGTCGTTTGTTCAGCAGGACTTGGCTCTTCCAAATTATTAATGAACCGGTTGCGACAAGAGTTTTTAGAACTTGATCAAATCGAAAATTCTTCCTTGTTCGGGATTGATCGTTTGAATTTAACTGATTACGACTTTGTATTATCGACGGTTCCGTTGCCGGATATCAGTCAACCACATTTACTCGTCAACCCCTTACTTCCGCAAGATGAAGTCGATCGCGTCAGAAAACTGCTTGTCTCGCTTCCGAAATCATTTAAACAACCCGCCCGAAAAGAGGTAAAGGGGTGGTTAGATTTAAAACGATTAGAACAACTTGTGAAAACGGCACGTGAATTGACAGAATTTTTTTCGATTGAGTCGATTGCTTCACAGTCAGAAGGCCTAGAAGAGCTGCTTCTTGAAGTAAGTAATGTGATGGTTATGAAAGATATCGCGCATTCAGCGGTCCAGCTGTCGACACAATTGTTGCGGCGGCATGAAATGTCAGGTCTTGGAATTCCAGGAACACGGCTCGCATTATTCCATGGACGTGACAGTTCAATCAAACAGGGTGCCTTTTTAATTTTCGAGCTGAATCAAGCTATCGATTTGCTCGGAATGGATCAAGTCATCCATCCAGTTGAGCGGATTTTAGTACTTGTCGCGCCCGAACAAGCACCGGATGAACTTCTTCAATTGCTGAGTTCAATCAGTGGTGCAATCATTGAAAGTGAAGAACGGACGACTCAGTTTGAATATGGCGATGAACAACAATTGGACACCGTCCTCAATGAAACATTCCGCAAAGTCATTGAACGGGAGTTGAATGTTACGGAAGTTTGATGTGATGAATGAATCGAATAGACAATGAAAAATGGAATTCGTCTCGTGACGAATTCCATTTTTCATTGTCCGCTGTACTATCTTTTTCACTTGTCCAACTACCTTGCCAAAACGCGAACTAGGAAAGATTGAGTAAGCGTTTGCAAGCAGTATACAATAAACATGTAGCAAAGAACGACTAACTGAATTTAATGAAATGGAGGCTATAGAGATGGCAACTGCAACTAAAGGAATCCGTGGATTACGGGTACAAGTACAACGATTTGGGAGTTTTTTAAGTGGGATGGTCATGCCGAATATCGGTGCATTCATCGCTTGGGGAATCATTACAGCACTATTCATTCCAACCGGTTGGGCTCCAAACGCAAGTTTAGCGGAGTTGGTAGGTCCGACAATCACGTATCTCTTACCGCTCTTAATTGGTTTTACTGGTGGTAAATTAATGCATGACGTTCGAGGGGGTGTCGTCGGGGCGCTCGCAACGATGGGTGTCATCGTCGGGACGGAAATTCCGATGTTCCTTGGAGCAATGATCATGGGGCCTCTCGGTGGATTCGTCATCAAGAAATTTGATCATTTCATCGAAGGAAAAGTGAAACCAGGTTTAGAAATGCTCGTTAACAACTTCTCTGTCGGCATCATCGGTGGTTTGTTGATGATTGGAGGATTTGAAATCTTCGGTCCGATCATGACTGGGTTGGATGATGTCATGGCGGCGGCAGTTGGTGCAATCGTCAGCGCACAATTATTACCACTTGCGAGTCTCTTCATCGAACCCGCAAAAATCTTATTTTTAAATAACGCCATTAACCACGGAATTTTAAGTCCACTTGGTCTCGATCAAGTCAGTGAAGCAGGAAAATCCGTTTTGTTCTTACTTGAAGCGAATCCGGGTCCAGGGCTTGGATTATTACTCGCATACTCAGTCTTTGGTTCAGGTGCAGCGAAAAAAACAGCGCCAGGTGCTGCATTCATCCAGTTCATCGGTGGGATTCATGAAATTTACTTCCCGTACGTACTAATGAAGCCAGTTCTTCTTCTCGGTATGATCGCGGGTGGAATGAGTGGGATTTTGACATTTGTTATATTTGATGTCGGTCTTGTCGCTCCGGCTTCACCAGGTAGTATCATCGCTGTTCTTGCGATGGCAGCACGTGGATCATATGTCGGCTTGATTGCGGGTGTTCTCATCTCTGCAACGGTAACGTTCGTAATTTCTGCTGTCTTACTCAAAACGAGCAAAGCGAAGGAAACGTCACTTGAAGAAGCAACGGCGAATGTCGGTGCAATGAAAGGTAAGAGTTCAATCACGTCATCACTTGTCGCAGCAGATTCTAAAAAATCACTCGCTGAAGTCGAACACATTATCTTTGCGTGTGATGCTGGAATGGGTTCGAGTGCGATGGGAGCTTCCGTTCTCCGGAATAAGATCAACAAGGCTGGCTTGCCGATTAAGGTGACGAACACGTCAATCAGTAACCTGCCAGCAGACGCAGAGTTCGTCATTACGCACCAAGATTTGACGGAACGTGCAGTCGAACAAGTTCCAGATGCAGAACATCGCTCGGTCGAAAACTTCTTGAATGCTGCATATTACGATCAGCTCGTTCAAGAAATTGAAAAGGCACGCAATAAAATTTCTTAAAAATTAGAGGGGGATTTACAATGGCAACAGCAATGAAACTAACAGAAGATATGATTTTACTCGATCAGCAATTCGATTCAGAAGAAGCGGCAATTCGTGCGGCGGGGAAACTCCTCGTCGATCACGGTTTTGTCCGCCCGGCCTATGTGGACTCGATGTTAGCTCGAAACGAAATGTCGAGTGTATATATTGGAAATCATGTTGCGATTCCACACGGTACGGAAGAAGCAAAAAGTGAAGTCGAAAAATCAGGATTATCGATTCTTCAAGTCCCGGGCGGTGTAACGTTCGGTACTGAACCAGCAAAATTAATCATTGGGATTGCTGGTGTTGGTGAGGAACATTTGGAGATTTTATCAAATATCGCAGTGATTTGCTCAGATGAAGACAATGTCGAGCAGTTGATTCAAGCGAAAACGAAGCAAGAAATCATCGAACTGTTATCGATGGAGGTGTAAAAATGAAAGCCGTTCATTTTGGAGCAGGTAATATTGGACGTGGCTTCATCGGATTACAACTTGTGAAGTCAAACTACGAAGTTTGTTTTGTTGACGTCAACACGACCGTAGTAGACGAATTAAAGTCTCGAGGCACATATGAAGTCGGCTATGCAGCTGAAGGAATGGCAAATCAGACCGTAACTGGTGTTACGGCACTCAATAGTATGACGGAAGCAAACGATGTCATCGCAGCAATTGCAGACGCAGAAATTGTTACGACGGCTGTCGGACCAGCACTGCTTTCGAAAATTGCACCCCTGATTGCTAAAGGGTTGGAAAAACGAACAAAAAATCAACCCATTTATGTCGTCGCTTGTGAAAACATGATTGGTGGATCGACACACTTACAAACAGAAGTGGCACGTCATACGACGTTAACTGAAGCTGCAAGTTATTTTCCAAATGCAGCGGTCGATCGTATTGTACCGCTTCAGCGTCATGAAGATCCGTTGTACGTTGAAGTCGAACCATTTTTTGAATGGGTGATTGAAACGAAACGATTGCCGGCAGATTATCCAGTTTTAGAAGGCGTAACATATGTCGAGGAAATTACACCATTCATCGAACGAAAGCTGTTCACTGTCAATACAGGTCATGCACTCACATCGTATCTAGGTGCATTATTCGAAAATGAAACGATTGCCCAAAGCCTGCAAGATCATCGTGTCCGACGCGGGGTCCAGACGGCTCTTTACGAAACAGGATGGTTGTTACTAGAAAAATACGGGTTTGACGCGAAAGAGCATAGTGCTTATATCCAAAAGAATATTCAACGGTTCGAAAATCCGCGGATTCATGACGAAATCGTTCGTGTTGCCCGTTCGCCAATCCGTAAACTCAGTCCGAATGATCGCCTTGTCAAACCAGCGCGTGAATTGATGGAGCGTGGCATCGAAGCGAATGGACTAGCACTCGGAATCGCAGCGGCGTTAACGTATTCTGACCCGAATGATTCGGAATCTGTTGAATTGAAAACATTTATCGAAACAAAGGGGATCGAAGAGACTTTAGTGACGTATCTAGGCCTTCAGCCGAATGAGCGTCTCGGTCAATTAATCATCAGCCAATATAATCAAATCAATGATTCAATCAATTCGCTTGCTTAAGTAGTTAGGGAAGGGTAAAGAAATCGGGCGTGCGTCCTCAGTGATGCACGCCCGATTTCTTTTTAACGATGTCTATTCTTAACATAAATGAACAAGAATTTGTATACGAGATTTGGAATATTCGAAAACGAATATTATTTCCGTCAAATAGATTGTACGCTATAGAAACGGAACCTGTCTGTTTCGATTTTTTCTATAAGAAGGTGGAAACATGCTGAATTATAAAGTGAACGTCTATATGATCAATGGTTCTCGACCAAAGAATGGGAAATCGGGTAGTTTCAAAAATTTGATTTATACGAGTCAGTTTCTTTCCTACACACCTGTCGACTTAGTGCATCAATTGATTTTAAATCGATTGATGATTGAACAAGATAAAAATACAGGATTGATGTATACACTTGAAGTCAATACCGTGATTGATCAATATGTCGTCGATGTCCGTGTTTATGCAGAAAAGACGGTTGATCCGCAAATCGAGCGTGATTTGATTGAAATCATTGAACGTGAAGAAGTCAGACACATCCCATCCCTTGAAATCGGAAAACCAGACTTTGCGGAATTCGCGCATCTCGTTCTTCATGTTAAAGAGTCAAGTTTACGGTTTACCCAAGACCGTGTACAAAGCATCTTCGACGAGTCTGGCGTTCGTGGAAGAATCATTCTTCAAAAGGAACGGATCGATAGCCATGAACCTTCGCATTCAATCCAATTGTTGATCGGTGGTTCGGAAAAAAGTTTATATAGTTTATCGCAGTACCAACTCGATCCGTTGTTCCGGAAATATGGTCTCGTGATTCAATCATTGAATTTATTGCCATTTGACTTATTTTCGATTCGGGAAAAAGTAGCGATGTTATCTTCAGCAGACGAATCACGACTATGGATTGATGATATCACGACTTCTAAGAATGGCAGAAGCCATCAAATTTGTTTTCATGATGGGCAGGAATGCATGACCGTCATCTGTGATTATCGTGGGTCGATTCGTTCGTACAAATGTTCTTGAACTACCTCCACCTACGCTACGCTAAGAGGTGGAAGGTTCCTGAGTGATCCGACCTATCGGTCGAAACTTTATCAGGCTAACCCCGTCGTTCCGACGGTTGAGAGTTAATCTTGTCAGTTTCTTTTGCACGGATGCCTACTTTGCTTGGTTTTCGCTACTTCGGTCATTCGCAAGGTGAACGTTGAAGATTTTACGTGACAGACGAACTCCCTGTCACAACCCTATATCTTCAGTTTTTAAAGAACATGACATTGATTTTATTCCTGATTTTGAGTGTTTTTGAACCAAGAATGTCGTGCAATTGACGTGTCTCAAGACACGTCGCATACATAAGACAAACCTTCATTTCCAAGTGGAAATGAAGGTTTGTCTTATGTATGCGTAAAAAATATGACACTCCATTAGGATTCCGACTGGAATCCCATGACCAATTGGCCAATTTTTTGAGGTTC